>CAZJAR010000013.1:0-16244 GCA_964543785.1 uncultured Synergistaceae bacterium
AAATCATTCAGCCATTTTTTCCGTGCGGAGCTGTAACTTCCTTCATCGGTAAACTGACCCCTTTGGGGTTCAGAGGCCGCAAAACTATCCCGTACCTTGCCCAGTTCGCTCAGCATCTCCTCCTCGAGGGATGCCCCGAGCGCCTGTCCGCCGAAGGAGAAGAGATGAAGGGCGAGCAGGGTGAACAGGAAAAAGAGAGAGAAGAATTTCCCGTAATGCCTCGTTCCCGCTGTCTTCATTTCCTTCACTTCCCTTCGGTCCATTCAGCAAGAACTGAATGCGCATAGGAAGCCTTTTCCGTGTCCTGGGAAAACGCTTCCGCCGCCATCCTCATCGTTTCCCCGGCTTCCGGCAGCTTTTCCATCCCGTGGAGGATTACCCCAAGGCAGAAAAGCGCGGGGCCATTGGGCTCCCCGGATGAAAGGTACTTTCGAAAGAACTGCTCACCCCTGGGAAGAGAGTTTTCGAGAAAATAGGCGGCACCGAGAAGGGATGCCGTACGGAAATCCATCAGAGCCGGCTTTTCCGAAACCGCCCTTTCCAGGTTGTCGATGGCAGGGCTGAATGATCTGTTCTGGTGCTGCAGGATTCCCAGCAAAAGCCTTGCTTCGGCATATGAGGGGTCGAGTTCAAGCGTTTTTTCAGCCGCCTCTTCGGCAAGTTCGAGGGTAAAGGGATTCGGGCCGAAGGCGGCGTAGATCTGGGCGACAAGGAAAAGGAAGTCAGGTTCATCCGGGACAAGTTCTGCCGCTGAAAGGGCGTTGGCCAGGGCAGGATAAAGAGGGTTATCCAGGCCTTCTTGTGAAGGAGTCTTTCTTTCGCCGGACTTCAGGGAATCCAATAGGGATGATGCTTTGCGCGCCCGAAGTATGGCGAGGGTGAGCACGTTCAGCTCATTAGGGGTTTTCATGGCCTCCTCAAGGGCCTTCCCTTCCTCGGGGCTGAGCGGGTAATCCGGGTCGAGGCTGTCAAACGCCTCATGCTCCGGTTGCGGACCGAACAGGTCACCTGCGGATGCGAAGAGGTCGATGTCCCGCCCGCTGTAAAAATCAGGTCCGTCCTCCTCGGGGATACCTTCCTCGAGGGTGAATTCCTCTTCCACGGTCAACGTTTCCTCTGATGCGGACACCCCCTGGAGCGGCATGGAAAAGAGAAGCAGAGCCGCAAGAACCGACACCGTCAACTGCATTGCGACCACCTCGCTTTCACCCGAAAGGGCACTTTAAGACGTCTGAAAAAGAGTACCAACTGGAAGATTGGCCATATTATACAGCAGAAGCGGGATCCCATAGTACAGGATCCCGCTTCTGAAAGAGCCGCAAGTGAACTGGTTATTGCTTCATTTCCGTGGTTCTATTGCCGAAGCGTTGTTCTTCAGGCGAAGAAGACGCCTTTCCGTGGGTGGGTGGGAATTGAATCCGTTAGGCGATGTCTTGTAGCCTGCGGCTTTCATTTTTTCCATGGCCCTCACGAGTCCCCATGGACTGAATCCTGCTGCGGAAGCCGTACGAATACCATAGTCGTCCGCTGCCACTTCCTGTTCTCTGCTGAAGCCCGACTCAGCGAGAGCGATGCCGACGCCTCCGGCTATCTCCCCTGCAGCATTTCCCTTCAGGGTGTGGAAAAGGAGACCCCAGAGCAGGTTTCGGCCTACGGAGCTGTTGTAGTGTCCAAGCTGGATATGGCCGGCTTCGTGGGCAAGAATGCCTGCAATTTCGTCTTCATGATCCAGTATGGCCATCAGACCCGTTGTGACATGAACGGAGTGGTTGCCCGGAGAAAACTTCACCCATGCGTTGGGTTCCTTTTTGTTCTCAAAATGTACCTGCTGATGTTTTATGTTGGCAGCGGATGAAATCTTCTTCCATGCACTGTTGACCTGAGACTGGTTGATGGCGGCTTCCAGGGGGCCTGTGAAAAGCATTGAAAGAAGAGAAAGAGCTGAAAGGATCTTTTTCAATTTTTTCACATCGTTATCCTCCTTTTTGAGAAGATTTTAGCGCAGTTTTTTACAAAGATATTATTTAAAATTCTTCCCTATTTATCTCCTGCAGGAAAGGGGAAAATTACGTATAATAACCTATTATGACGAATGACGGCAAAATGATGCTTCGATGCTCTCTCTGCGGTGCGGCGGTTCGGGAAGACAGCCTCCGGTGGCGGTGCGGCTGCGGGGCTCCGTTTGTTGCGGACATCGGCGGAATGCCTCCCATGAACAGAAGCCGGATACGTCCCGGTGAGCAGGGGATGTGGCGTTATGCATCGTCCCTTCCGCTGGAAAGCCCCGAGGAGAAGGTGTCTTTCGGTGAAGGATGGACTCCTCTCGTTCGGGAAGAATGGAACAGTCTGAATCTCTTCCTCAAGCTTGACTTTGCATGTCCCACAGGCTCCTACAAGGACCGGGGAATGGCCTACCTTGTGAGCAGGCTCAGGGAACTTGAAGTTATGGAGGTCATCGAGGACTCCTCCGGAAATGCCGGAGCATCCATGGCGGCCTATTGCGCAAAAGCGGGTATACGGTGCCGGGTCTTTGTTCCTGCCTATACATCCGAGGGAAAATGTGTCCAGGTTACAGCGTACGGGGCGGAGCTTGAACGGATTCCGGGAACCAGGGAAGATACCACGAGAGCTGCTGAAAAAGCGGCGGAGACCGTTTTCTACGCAAGCCACAACTGGAGCCCGTGGTTTGCCCACGGAATCAAGACTTTTGCTTTTGAAATCTGGGAACAGCTCGGGTTCACCGCTCCGGAGGCGGTTCTGCTTCCCGCTGGCCAGGGGAGCCTTGTTCTCGGCTGCTTCCTGGCTTTTGAAGAACTTCTCTTAAGCGGGGAAGTGGAAACTCTTCCAAGAATATTCGCCCTTCAACCGAAGAACTGCGCCCCCCTTGAGGAGGCTTTCAGGAAAGGGAGTTCTTTCCCCGGAAAAGTGGAGAAGATTGAAACCATCGCCGAAGGTATCAGTTCCGCTGAGCCTGTACGGGGAAGGGACGTTCTCGCTGCGGTGAAAAAAAGCGGAGGAGCCGTTCTCTCCTTTTCTGACAAGGAAATTTGGGATGGTTTTTTAAAGCTAGCCGAAAGAGGGTATTTTGTCGAGCCGACAAGTGCCATTGTTGCAGCTGCGGCGGAAAGGCTTTCCAGAGACGGAACCATAGGAAGGGAAGGCCCGGTTGCTGCCATCCTTACGGGATCTGGTCTCAAAGGGAGCGGCAAGATACTGTCTCTTTACTCCTCCCCCCCGGAGAACTGAATGAAAAGGCCAGAATTTGTTTTTCGTCGATTGGACCTGTCATGGGCAGGGTGAGCGTAAATCATCTCAGGGAAGGTATGGTCCTTGAAGAGGACCTTACAGCCCCAAACGGCCGGTTTATCCTGGGGAAGGGGGCCGTTCTGAAGGACAGCCAGGTCCGGATGCTCAAGATATGGGGTGTCACAGGCGCCTCTGTGGAAGGGGTTGAAGACGGCGAGATAGTCCGGGAGGAGCACGTGCAGGAAGAGTCGCTCCTCGCTGCCGAAAAGTATGTGAATTCCTATTTCCCGCCGGCTGGGGACGAACCCCTTCCTGCTGCAGGAGTACGTTCATATTGCCAAAAGAAATTTGCGGGTGAGATTTCTTCCGGAAAACAGCCTGAGCCTCTGCCGGAGATGAAACAGCTTCCCCGCCCACCCGAAGGACATTTCGGCAGGTCCTTTTCAGCCTATGGTCTGGCGAAGAACGAAGTTCGTCTTGTTTCCTTCCCTGACATTTATTTCAAAATACAAGAGGTCATAAACTCGCCCATAAGTTCCGCCACATCCATCGCCAAGGTGGTAAGCAAGGACCCCAGTCTTACGGCGAGACTTCTCCGGCTGGTAAACAGTTCTTTTTACAGTTTCCCGAACCCGATACTCTCCATACCGCGGGCCATAGCAATCATTGGGTCGAACGAGTTGACAGCTCTCGCGCTGGCAGTGTCAACGATGACGGTGTTTCGACATGTGCCTCCCATGTACGTTGATATGAAGTCTCTTTGGAAACATTCCATCGCCTGCGGTGTTTTCTCCCGTCTGCTGGCCTATGCGAAGAGGATTCGGAACGAAGAACGCTTTTTCCTTGCCGGGCTGCTGCATGACCTGGGAAGGATCATACTCTATACCAAAACCCCGGCGGAGATGACCTACGCGATTGAACTTTCCTTCTTTGAAAAGATTCCACTCTGGCGTGCTGAAAAGCGGGTTTTTGGCTTCGATCATGCCGCTGTCGGCAAAGTCCTTCTTGAGGAATGGAATATCCCCGAAAGCATAAGAAGACTGTGTGACTTTCATCATTGTCCTCAGGAGGAGAACGCACCTGAAGAGACTGCTTTTATCCATGCAGCGGATTACATCGCAAACGGACTTCGAATAGGAACCAGCGGGTCGCTGTATCTATCCGCTGCTGCACCGGAAATCTGGGAATATCTCGGACTGGAAGAAGGAGACCTTGAATCGGTTCTCGTCCAGGGAGAGCGCCAGATACGTGAAATCATGAATATTTTCCTCGTTGCGTGAGGCAGGAATGATGACCGGAGAGAGCATGGAAGTCTTGAAAAAAAAGCTCGCAGCTTTTACGAGAGACCGGGAAACGGCAAAGCGCCTTCTTGAATCCGCCGTGGAATCTCTTGGGTTTTCTGTGGTGGTGGATGAAGAATTCTCCTCTCATCACCTGTTCGAGGAGTGCGCTCGAAAAGTACGTTCATTTATAGCCTTCGATTCCATCGCCTTCATTGTTTTTTCTTCAGATGGCCTGGATTTTTCACTCGACTTCTGTGATCCCCTTTCCGGCCGTTCTTTTTTTGAGAAAGAAATGTTTCCTCTCGTTGAAGACAGAACGTTCGCCTGGGCGGTTGACAGGAATCGTCCGGTCATTGTAACTTCAACCGACGGAAAGGGACAAATACTTCTCCATTCCATGACAACCCAGAACAGAACCATGGGTATGTTCATGGGGTATCTCGGAGAAGATGAAGCAGATATTCTCGACCTGTCCTTCGCTTTTCTCACGGTGGTGCTCAGTACCGCAGCCGGGCTGCTTCAGAATGCCGAGCTCTATTCCGTTATCAGGGACCTGAATTTCGAACTCAGCAAAAAAATAGAAAGGCTTGAAGAGTCGGAGAGAAGTCTTGCGGAAGCGATGAGGGCAAGGGATATCTTTCTCGCCAACGTAAGCCATGAAATCCGCACGCCCCTCAACGGCATTCTCGGAATGGCGGGTCTTCTTGAGGATACAGTTCTGGACTCGCGCCAGTCGGATATGGTGAGGATTTTGAGAGACGAATCCTCCTCTCTCCTGAGGCTCATAAACGATCTGCTCGACTTTTCCAGAATAGAGGCAGGAAAACTCACCTTCGAAGACGCTCCTTTCGACTTTCCCGAATTCTGGAACAGCATACGGGACAGCTTTCTTCCCAGGGCACGCCAGAAAAACATCCGTTTCCGCATGGAACTCAAAGGTGACGTTCAGAGAACAGTTTCCGGAGATTCCCTTAGGATACGACAGGTTTTCGGCAATATCATCGGAAATGCGCTGAAGTTCACCGCGAAGGGGGAAATATCTGTCCTTGGAGAACTTGTTCCGGAAGATGACGGATCGCTTCTCCTCAGGACCGATGTTCGGGATACGGGAATAGGCATCTCGAGTGAACAGGCGGCACGGCTTTTCCGCCCCTTTGTCCAGGGAGACCCGTCCACTACGAGAAAATATGGGGGGACGGGGCTTGGTCTCGTCATCACGAAACGGCTTCTGGAAGGCATGGGAGGGGCTATTTCCATAGAGCCGTCAGACACGGCGGGAGCCCATTTCCGGTTTTCTCTTCCGCTGAAGCTTCTGGCTGCAAAACCCCAGGAAAGAAATAACTGTGCCGGCACTTCGATTGGCTTTCCTCCTGAATATTCTGTCCTTGTAGTGGAGGATAACGACACCAGCAGAATGGTAGCAGTCTCGCTGCTGAAAAAAATAGGCGTGCCAAAGATAGATACTGCAGAGGATGGGGCACGGGCAATTGAAAAACTTTCCTCGGCAAGGTATCATCTTATACTTATGGACATCCAGATGCCGGTCATGGATGGAATTGAGGCAGTGACTATCATACGTGATCCTTCTTCTTCTGTCCTTGATCATAAGGTACCTGTAGCGGCCATGACCGCCAACATACTTCAAGCTGACAGGGAAAAGTATCTCAAGGCGGGCATGACCGATTACATAAGCAAACCGATTCTTCCCGAGCATCTCCTGGCTCTTTTCCTCAGGGAACTTGGCGGTGACAGGGGACGGGTCCCGCAGAAACAATATGATGATGAAGAGAGCATTTTCCGAAGAGATCTTCTTTTAAAACGCATGGGCGGAGATGAAAAACTCTGCAAAAGTGCAGTAATGCTTTTTGTGAACGATTCTCTCAAACTTGCCGGAGAACTCGCAGCACTTCTTGAATCAGGCGACCGCGGCGAAGCGAGATTGAAAGCCCATACCCTTCGGGGGGCAGCGGCAAATGTGGAATCCAGGGAAATTATGACTGCTGCCGCTGCGTTGGAAAGAGCGCTGGAAAATGACGATCTCGTCGAAGCAGGCAGCCTGCTGGCAGAAGTATTTGCGGCACGAGACAGATTCATAGCCGAAGTTCTGCCCAATGACGGAGTTTCCCCCAAGAGTGCGGGAGAGTGGAAAGGATGACCGTTTCTGATGAAAATTCTTGTTGCTGAAGATGACACAACATCCTTATTTATGCTGCAATCCCTGCTCGAGAAATGGGGATACGATGTAGTCGCCCTTACAGATGGAGTTGAAGCTCTGTCAGCCATGAACGGAGAATCTCCCCCTCTGCTCGCGGTCCTTGACTGGATGCTTCCGGGCCTGAACGGACCGGAAATCTGCCGCAGGCTGCGCATGGTCGAGGAGGAGAGAAGAGGGAGACCGTACCAGTACATCATCATTCTCACAGTGAAAGGTGAAAAGGAAAATGTTGTCGCCGGGCTCGATTCAGGAGCGGACGATTACATTACCAAACCCTTCGATTCCCAGGAACTGCAGATGCGCATACGGGTGGGGGAAAGAATCCTGTCGCTTCAGGAACAGCTCCGGAAGGCCGCACTTTTCGATCCCCTGACGGGCCTGCCCAACAGAAAGGCCGCCATCACCGGACTTGAAGGAGAAATTGCAAGGTCGGAGAGATCGGAAGAGCCCTTTGCCATCGCCCTTCTTGATCTCGACCATTTCAAGGAGGTCAACGACTGTTACGGTCATGCGACGGGGGATTCAGTGCTTGCCGAAGCAGCGAGGCGAATGCGGTCTGCGGTAAGGAGCTACGATCTTGTCGGGCGATATGGGGGAGAAGAATTCCTTCTTGTTTTCCCGGGACTGAAAGGAGACGATGCTCTCCGGATCTGCGAAAGGGTCTGTTCAGTGATAGAAAAAAAACCTTTTTTCCCGGTGTTCTCCGAGGGGAACGGAGTCCCCTTCACCGTAACTGCGAGCCTCGGAGTCTGCGAATGGAACAGCGGATTCACAGGCCCGGATGAAATGCTCATGAAAGCTGATCAGGCTCTCTACCGGGCAAAGAGAAAGGGACGAAACGCGGTCTGCCTCTGATTAGGGAGTTTTACCGGAGCTTAATCGAATTCAATCCCCTATAATGCATGAAAAATTGAAAGGAGGGATGCAGGTGCACCGATATTTTCGAGCACCTCTTATGTTATGCGCTTTTTCCCTTGCGATTCTTTTTTCCCCCTTTGCTGCAAGCGGGGCTGCTCCCGTCATGGATGAGCTCTTTAATGCAAGAGACTGGAAAGCGATTGACGCTCTGCTGAGCACTGACAGTGGCAGACTTTCGGCGAGGGAGCTTTCTCTCGCTGCAAATTCTCTCTGGATACGGGGGAATTGGGAGGAATCCCTGAAGCTTCTTCAGAGAACATCGCCCCACTGGCCGGGGTCAGTCAAGCCATACGGTACACTCATGATGATTCTGGGCCTCGAGAGAACCGGCAGGAAGAACGAGGCGAGGCAGGCGGCCCTGAAGTTCCTTCCTGCGGCGCCGGCGGATATAGCCTATTACGTTGCCTTTGCCCTGTACCGTCTCACAGGAGAAGATGACCTCGCCGGAAGAAGGAAGTACCTTCAGCGCATGTACAGTCTTGCCGGAAACACCCAGCAGCAGGCGGCAGCTCTCACCCTTCTTCTTGCCTTGCCTGGAGACAAAACAGCGTATGCGCTGAACCTTCTTAACCTCCAACCCCGCAATGCTTCTGCTCTCAAGTTTTTGGAATCACTTCCGAAACCGTGGAAGGCCGATGTCAGTTTTGCAGTCGGGTACGCCTCATATCTCAGGGGACAGCACAAAAAAGCGGTACCCCTGCTCAAGGCAGTCCCCCTGGGATCCCACAACGGAAGAAAAGCAAGATATTACCGTGCTTTTTCTCTCTACAGCCAGAAAAAATATGGAGAGGCTCTTGAGCTTTGGAGCACCCTGGCCCGAAACGGCACGACGTATGCAGAATCCTCCATAAGGAGAATATCAATACTTGCCGGGAGAGCACAGAAAGACCGGGCACTCCGGGTACTCCGGGAAGTTGCGGCCTCCAGGAAGGGGACGATAAAGGCACGAGCCCTGTATTCTCTTTCCACCCACTCCATTGGAAAAGACAGACGCGCGCTTGAGGATAAGGTAATTGCCTTAATACCTGACTCCGCTTTTACTACACGGATTCTCTTCAACAGGGGATGGGACCGGTGGAACAGGGGCGACATCGGCGGAGCGGTCAACGAATGGGAAAAAAGCATTGCCTCCGGAATGGACAGCAGCTGGGGGCCCAGGGTTCTCTACTGGATCGCCCAGGGGTACGGGCGGCTGAAGTTGCCCGCAAAGAGGACTGCTTCTCTTGAAAAGATACGGAAGAATTACCCCCTTTCCATTTACGCTTTTATCAGCGGCGGGGAGAAACTGCCCATAGTCCCTGGCATCCCGGGGCCCCTGGCTGGGGACAAACCCTCGGATCTTGAACGGTGGGGGTTCATAACCTATGCGCGATGGCACCTCCTTGCCAGGGGAGACGCCAAATCCCTTTTCCGTGCTGCCTCCCTGGCGGAGTGGAGCGGTGATCACCTGGCAGCCTATTCCGCAGTCGGCCGGATTGCCGGTGAGATCACCCGGGGTACTTCATTTTTCAGAAAGGGAATGGAATATCTTTATCCTCGGCCCTTTTTGAAGGATGTAAAAAAAGCGGCGGAAAGGTTCAAGGTTGAGGAAAACCTTATCTGGTCCATCATGAGGCAGGAAAGCGCCTTCAACCCGAATGCCACGAGCTGGGTTGGCGCTGCAGGGCTTATGCAGCTTATGCCGTCCACCGCAAAGAGTGAAGCGAAATCCCTGGAAATGAAGAAATACAATCTCTACAATCCCGCCCAGAACATCGTTCTCGGAACGTCGCACATTGCCCGTCTCCTGAAATCCTTCGGCAACGTGGAGCAGGCTGTTGCCGCCTATAACGGCGGAGGCGGCTCAGCCCGGCGATGGCTTGCCGGAAGAAAAGATGTTCCCCTCGATGAATGGATCGAATCTGTCCGTTTCGAGGAAACGAACGACTATGTTCGCAGGGTTATGGCCAATCTCCATATTTACAGGTCGTTGTACGGCATGCCGAAGACAGCTGAAACTGCTGCTCAGGATGCAGCCGTCATGGTTTCTGATGATGAGGCAGAATCACCTGCGGACCGTCCCGGTCCAGAGGAAAAAGAGGACGAAACCCCTCTTTCCCTTGACGAGGGAGGAAAGTGAAAAAAGGCGGCCCGCTGTTCCGCAAGGCCGCCTTTTCTTTTGCCCTATTTTGCCCCTTCCCCCTGCCTGCAGACTGCAGGCAGTTCCTTCAGCTCCTTCAGGGCGGACTCGAAATGGTGCCATTCCATGAGAAGATCTCCGTCCCCACCTGATTTCAGGTGATCACGTACGGCGAGCATGGAGGCTTTCCTGCATACGAAGGCTATTTCTCCACCTGTCCTCCCGTCCGTCAGACGGGCCAGTGTGGCTATTCGTACTTCCGATGAAAGAGGTTTTCTTCTCAGGTGGATTTCGAAGACCTTTTCCCTCGCAGATGCATCCGGTCTGGGAAGCTCAAGAATCAGGTCGAATCGTCCCCCCGACAGGAGCGAGGGGTCAACGAGGTCAAGACGGTTTGTTGTCGCGAGAACGACGACCCCTTTAAGTTCCTCGATGCCGCTCATTTCCGCGAGAAACTGACTAATCACCCTCTCGGTGAAGCTTGCTCCGCTGCCGCTCTCCTTGCCTCTCACCGGAACGAGAGATTCTATTTCGTCAAAATACAAAATGGATGGCGATGCCTGTTTAGCGGTACGAAAGACGTCCCTGATGGCACGTTCGCTTTCTCCCACATATTTAGACATGAGAGAGGGTCCCTTCACTGAAATGAAATTGACTCCGCTCTCCTTTGCGAGTGCTTTCGCGAGAAGAGTCTTCCCTGTTCCTGAAGGCCCGTGAAGCATGATCCCCTTGGGAGGGGTAATCTCGAACTTGTCGAAAATATCACTGTGCTGGAGGGGCCACTGCACGGCATCCCGAAGCTCTTCCTTAATTTCTTCGAGACCGCCGATGTCCCTCCATGAAACGTCGGGAACCTCAACAAAGACCTCTCTGATGGCCGAAGGTTCCACTTCCTTGAAAGCTTCAAGGAAGTGATCCATCCTGACATCCATGGCGAGAAGACGGTCATAGGGGATATCCTCCATCTCCATGTCGATCTCAGGAAGGAGTTCCCGCAGGCTCGCCATGGCTGCTTCCTTTGCAAGAGCCTCAAGATCGGCTCCAACGTAGCCGTGGGTCATTTCCGCCACTTTTTTGAGGTCCACATCAGAAGCAAGGGGCATTCCCCGTGTGTGGATGGTCAGTATTTCGTACCTTCCCTTCCTGTCGGGAATGGGGATGGAAATTTCGCGGTCGAAACGCCCTGGCCTCCGGAGCGCCGGATCGAGAGTGTTTGGGATATTCGTCGCCCCGATGACCACGATCTGCCCTCTTGACTCGAGTCCGTCCATAAGAGCAAGGAGCTGGGCCACGACCCGTCGTTCGACCTGTTTTTCACCGCCCATATCCTCCCGCTTGGGAGCAATGGCATCAATCTCGTCGATGAAAATAATGGAGGGAGAATGCGCCTGTGCATCCTCGAAAACGTTCCGGAGCCTTTCCTCGCTCTCGCCATAAAACTTTCCTATGACCTCCGGCCCCGAGATATGGGTGAAGTAAACGTCGGTTTCAGCGGCTACAGCCCTGGCGATAACTGTCTTTCCCGTGCCCGGGGGGCCGTAGAGCAGGACACCCTTCGGTGGCTGAACGCCGAGCCGGTCAAAAACCTGGGGGAAGCGGAGGGGAAGTTCGATCATCTCCCTGATTCGCTGGATCTGGGGACCAAGCCCCCCAATATCTTCGTAGGAAATTTTTGCTTTTTTCTCCCCTTCGGGCTGCTTTTCCACGTTGACATAGGTGGATTTGCTGATGATGACCGTTCCGTCTGGCGTGGTGTCCATGACCCTGAAGTCGCAGACTCTTGTCCCGAAAAGATTGGTGCGGACACGGTCATCTTTTCTGACGGCCATTCCTTCAAGAAGGGACCGAATATACACGGCATCGCGTTCTTTTTCAAGAAGGGCCGTTGACGTGAGAGGGCGGAGGGTGATGCTTCCGGCAAAATGGTGGTCAGCCTTCCGGATCGATACTTTGTCGTCGATGCCAACCTGTGCGTTATCCCGGATAATGCCGTCAATCTGAAGGAAGCCTTTTCCGCCTCCTTCCGACATGTCGGAATCGCATGAAAGGAGCCGTGCAGCTGTCGTCTTTTTTCCTTCAATCTCGATGATCTGCCCTTCAGAAAGGCCCAGTTCACGAATATCTTCCGGAGCCATCCGGGCGATGCACCGGCCGACGTCCTTGGGCATGGCTTCTTTGACTTTGAGCATATTTCATTCCCTCTTTCCTGTAAATCATAAATGCTGCTTCGAAGCGTTTTCCTCCGGAATGCTACCATAAAAAAGCCCTCCCCGACAGACGGGGAGGGGCTGGTTTCGTACGGCAGCTGGTCCGGTTCAGTGGGCCACTGCAGCCTCCACGCGCCCGGGATATGCTTCCAGGGCGACCTTGAGGATATTCATTGCTTTGACCAGGTCTTCGTTATTCAGAACATAGGCCAGCCTGAATTCCTGCTTTCCGAGGCCCGGAGTCGCGTAGAAGCCCTCTCCGGCCGAGGCCATTACCGTTTCACCGTTAACGTCGAAATTCTGGAGCATCCAGATAATAAACTTCTCCGCATCGTCAACAGGCAGTTTCACCATGACGTAGAAGGCGCCTTTGGGTTCAGCGCAGACAACGCCGGGCATCTCCTTGAGGGCTTTGTAGAGGGTGTTTCTCCTTGACTGGTACTCCTTGTTAACCTCTTCGAGGTAAGATTTGGGGGTGCTGTACAGGGCGGTTGCCCCAACCTGCTCCAGGGTTGGAACGCACAGTCTTCCCTGGGCGATCTTCAGAACCTGGGCCATAAAATCCCTGTTCCGGCAGGCTATGCAGCCAATACGGGCTCCGCATGCGCTGTAGCGCTTTGAAACCGAGTCGATGATGATCACCCGATCGGCTATCTCGGGGAGGTGCCCGAAGCTGGTATACTGCAGCCCGTCGTAGACGAACTCCCTGTAGACCTCGTCAGCGACGATGAAAAGCTCGTGCTTCAGGGCAAGGGAGGCAAGCATGTCCATTTCCTCCCTTGTGTAGATGGTTCCCGTCGGGTTGCCGGGATTTGCCACAAGAATCGCCCTTGTCTTCGGGGTGACGAGAGCTTCGATTTCCTCTCTCGGAGGAAGATGAAATCCTTCCTCGGCCTTGGTGGTAATAGGACGAACTTTTACGTTCACGGAGCCTGCGAAGGCGTTATAATTGGCATAGAACGGCTCCGGAATGAGCACTTCGTCACCGGGGTCGCACATGGCCATAAAGGCGAACATGAGAGCTTCGCTTCCTCCGTTGGTGACGATGATGTCCTCCCGTTCAAGGGGAATGTTGAAGTTTTTATAGTAGCCGCTCATGGCGTCACGGAGATCATTGTTTCCCTGGGAGGTGGCGTAGGCAATCACGTCCTGGGAAAAACCCCTGATGGCCTCGAGGAAGGATGGAGGAGTTTTGATGTCTGGCTGGCCGATATTGAGGGGATAGATCTTTTTGCCCTTTGCCCGGGCTTCTTCCGCGTAGGGAAGAAGACGGCGGACAGGCGACGACTGAAGCGCACGAACTCGTTCGGAAAACTTCACCTGTATTACCCCCTTGATTTAAACTGGATGGACCTTTGGAGAAAATGATATCATAAAATCCAGTG
Organism: uncultured Synergistaceae bacterium; assembly: GCA_964543785.1. Classification (GTDB taxonomy): domain Bacteria; phylum Synergistota; class Synergistia; order Synergistales; family Aminobacteriaceae; genus Aminivibrio. The sequence continues at coordinate 13,374 of CAZJAR010000013.1, forward strand.
GTTTTTGCAGAAAAAAGTGAGCACTTACTACAAATTTGTTCATGGAAATTACCCGGAGGTGGATTAGACTCATGAAAAGGATGGAACTCCTGCGGAGACTTGCCCGCGACAACGGTAAAAAAATGATCCTTCTTGTCATGGACGGGATAGGGGGAATCCCCGGACCGGAAGGCAAGACAGAGCTTGAAGCAGCGCATACTCCGAATCTCGATGCTCTCGCAGCAAAAAGTGAACTTGGACAGCTGGACATGGTTGACGTGGGCATAACTCCGGGCAGCGGGCCCGGCCATCTTTCCCTTTTCGGTTACGACCCTCTGGAATATTCCATCGGCAGAGGGATTCTTGAAGCCATGGGCGTAGGGGCCCTTGTAGGCCCCGGAGACGTTTGTGCCCGGGGAAATTTCTGCACCCGATCCGAAGATGACATCATACTTGACAGGAGAGCCGGCCGGATAGCCACGGAAAAAAGCGCTCTCCTCGTGGAGAAGCTTGCGGCCTCAATCAGAGAGATCGATGGTGTGAAGGTCACATTTTATCCCGGAAAGGAGCACCGTTTTGTCGTTGTCTTTTCCGGGGCAGGCCTGACAGAACAGGTTGCCGATGCTGATCCTCAGCAGGAAGGAGCACCCATGCGGTGGGCGGCATCGTTGGGGCCAGACGGCGAACGCATGGCAGCCGTGGCGAATGCCTTCATAAAGAAAGTGTCGGAGATCCTCATGGGAGAAACCCCGGCGAACGGGTGCCTCCTGCGCGGATTCTCCTCCGCCCCCTCTCTTCCCCTGATGGGGGATCTATACCGGATGAAAGCAGTTGCGGTGGCGACGTACCCTATGTACAAAGGTCTCGCCAAACTTGTGGGCATGACAGTTGTAAACGCCGGCGAAACCCTTGAGCAGCTCTTCGATGCCGTGGGCCGGGTTTGGGATGACTATGACTACTTCTACGTCCACGTCAAATACACGGACAGCAGGGGAGAGGACGGAGATTTCGAGGGCAAGCGGAAGGTTGTGGAAACAGTAGACGGACTTCTGCCGAAACTCCTCGCACTTTCACCCGATGTAATTGCCGTGACTGGCGACCACAGCACCCCGAGCATTATGAGCAGTCACTCCTGGCATCCTGTCCCCTTCCTGATCTCGAGTCCCTTCGTGCGGTCAGGGGATTCGAAGGCATTCAGCGAGAGGGATTGCCGCGTTGGCTCAGGGGGAAGGATGGAAGGGCGCAAACTTCTCGGACTGATGCTTGCCCATGCCGGGCGTTTAGAAAAATACGGAGCCTAAGGCCTCTTTTTCTATGACAATACGAGGTGATGGTGTGGAAGAACAGCGGCTGAGCAAAACTGGAGAGATCCGGCGTATGGCAAAGGACGACCGTTTCAAGGTTCTCGGAGTCGTTTCAAGAGCCTCGGTGAGGAAAGACAAAAACGGAAAGAATTACTGGGATATCGCTCTCATGGATGACGAAGGCCTCATAGAAGGAAAGATATGGGGGAATTCGAAATGGTGGGACAAGAGCGGAGAAGGGCTGGTTGAGATCCTCACCCCGGCGGAGTCTCCCCTTTTTGGGGAAATGGCAGGGAAGACTCTCGGGCTGACAGGTCAGGTCACAGAATTCAAAGGGCAGCCCCAGTACAATTTCAACGGGGTTTATTTCATGAATCAGGAGAAATTCCCTCCCCACCAGTTTGTTCAGCGGTCTGCCATCGATCAGGAGACCCTGGAAAAGGAGTTCTTCGAACTCCTGGAAAGCTGCGGCGGAGAAGTGGAGGCCTTTCTCCGCTACGTCTTCTTCGAGAATAAACTATGGGAGAAATTCAGGACATTGCCGGCAGCGGTTTCGCACCACCATGCCTATGTCGCGGGGCTGCTGGAGCACACAATTGCTGTTGCCAGAACAGCCAGATCACTCGCAGGAACCTATTCTGAATCAGGGTACGAAATAAATATGCCAGTTACTGTTGCAGGGGCCTTGCTGCACGATCTCGGAAAAATGGATTCCTACAGGCTTGTTCCTGCTCCCGAGATGACAGTTGTCGGCACAGTCATAGACCATATCGTTCTTGGATACAACACATTCGCTGCACTTGCAAGGGATTTTGGACTGGAGGAACGCCTTTTTCTTGCCATAGGCCATATCCTGGTGAGCCACCACGGATGCCGGGAATTTGGTTCCCCAGTCCTGCCCGCCACCCCTGAAGCCATGGTGGTGAGTGCGGCGGATGAACTTGACTTCAGGCTTTTCTGCTGGAAGAATTCTGTGGAGAAGATGGAGGACGGAAAGGAAATATCGGATTACAACGTATCAGCCCAGAGGCGTTTCTGGAAATGGGAGCAGGGAAATGGCGCATAAACTCAATGTTTCGCCTTCCGACGACGGGCGCAGGCTCGACAAGGTGATCCGGTCCATCTGGCCGGGGCTTCCCCTCAGCGTTGTCATGAAGGGGATCCGGACAGGCTCCGTGAGGCTTGACGGAAAAAAGGCCTCCTGCGATGTCCGAATTTCTGCCGGCCAGGAAATTTACGTCCCGTGGGAGAGTCCCAGGGAAGCGGCAGGGGAGTACCGCTACCGCAGGACTGTGCCTGTTCTCTTCCGGAACAGCCGCATCTGGGCGATCAACAAGCCTGAAAATCTTTTGGTCCAGCCAGACAGGAAGGATCAGGACAACGTCCTCGACCGGGTGAAATATATGCTCCACCTCGAAGGACTCGAGGAAAGGGCCTATGCGGTGCACCGCCTCGACAGGAACACCACGGGTGTCCTGCTCGTGGCTCTTTCAGGGGTCAGCCTCCGGATACTCCAGGACGCCTTCCGGGAAAGACAAATCAGGAAGACCTACCTTGCTGTGGTGGCAGGACTTCCGCCGAAGGAAGG
>CAZJAR010000013.1:16344-39893 GCA_964543785.1 uncultured Synergistaceae bacterium
TGGAGGAAGCGGGGAATCCGCCGTCCCCTTCTTCACAGCTACAAAATTGTTTTCGGTGACCTCGGGGGGGAGATCGAAGAATTGTCCGGTCTGAGAATTTCGGCTCCTCTCGCCGCTGATATGGAATCTCTCTTTGCTTCCCGGGGGTGGCGCCTTTCATGATGAAAGAGGAGTGACGGACTTCATGTCCGGAGAGGAGGACGAATATGGAACTGAAAATCGTTGCGGAGCGTAATATTATGGAGAAGCTCAGGAAAATGGGCGAGGGGCATGTTATTGAGCGGACTCTGGGCCTTGGGTGAAGCGCAAGAAAAGTCTTCAGGGTTGAAGACGGCGCTCCTCCTGCGGGAGGTGAATTCAGCAAAATAGAACAGGACGGTGTGACTCTTTGGGTACCTGCCTTCATGAAATTCAGGGATGATCATGTTGAAGTGGTCCAGCGGGGATTCCTGTGGTCGGCCTATCTCATGGTTTCAAGTATTGATCGGGGGGAAGACACGTCATGCAGCGGGTGCTCCGGTTGTTAAGAATGAATTGTAATATTTTGTTTTAGGTATTTGGAACTATTTTGACCTATTTCTCCTTTTTCCTTGGTGCTTTAAGGAAAAAAATGTTATGATATTAGCGGTCTCAAACGGCGGAAGCCGTAAATATACAGGAGGTGTGTTCAATGGCCGTAGTGAAGCGTACTTCCTCAAACGTTCTTCTTGACACAGCACTCAAAAATTTTTATGCAGCGGCGGAGGAGATGGGACTCGAAGATGGGCTCATCGAGATTCTCAGCCATTCCGAGCGCCGGACATGCGTTTCCATTCCCGTGGAGATGGATGACGGTACAGTAAGGGTTTTCGACGGGTACAGGGTCCTGCATTCTTCAGCCATCGGCCCGGGCAAGGGCGGAGTTCGTTTCCACCCCGAAGTGAATCTCGATGAATGTGAAGCCCTTGGGATGATGATGACCTGGAAATGCTCCCTCGCCGGCATTCCCTACGGCGGAGGCAAGGGCGGCGTTTCCTGCGAACCCCTTGAGCTTTCGAAAAAGGAAAAGGAGCGCATTTCCAGAACATGGGCTGCCCGTATGGCTCCTGTGATCGGTGCCTGGACTGACGTCCCGGCTCCCGACGTAAACACGGGAGGACCTGAGATGGTCTGGTTCATGGATACGATCAGCAAGATGAAGAACCAGCTCGAGCCCGCAATCTTCACGGGAAAGCCGATTCCTCTGTGGGGATCAAAAGGCCGGACTGCTGCGACCGGCTACGGCGTGGCTACCTGTGCTCTTGAGCTTCTCAAGAATCTTGGCAAATCTCCCGAAGGTGCGACTGTTGCCATTCAGGGATTCGGCAACGTTGGGACCTACGCTGCACTTACCATGATTGATTCAGGCGCTAAGGTCATCGGAATCAGCGATATCACCGGAACTTATTTTGCCCCGAATGGGCTCGATATAAAGAAAGCTTTCGAACACGTAAGCAACCACCCCAAACGTCTCCTCGAAGGATTCACCTGTGAAGGCTGCCAGAAGCTTGATCTTCCGGAAGTCATTTTCCTTGACTGCGACATTTTCATTCCTGCTGCTCTTGAAGGAGTCATTAACGGGAAAAACGCAGACAAAGTCAAGGCCAAGTACATCGTCGAAGCGGCAAATGGCCCTATCACTCCTGAAGGCGATGCCATTCTTGACGCAAAGGGAATACTCGTCGTTCCTGACTTCCTTGCCAATTCCGGCGGTGTTATTGGTTCCTACTTTGAGTGGGCACAGGACCTTGGAGGTTTCTTCTGGTCCGAAGAGGAATACAATGAACGGCTGATCCGCATTATGAAGGACAACTTCCAGCGGGTATGGTCTTATGCGAAAGAAAAGAACGTCAAGATGCGCCGGGCTGCTTTCATGGCGGCCATCCAGAGGGTTGCTGATGCTGCCCGGATGAGGGGTGTCTTCCTCTGATAGATATTGGCAGTCTATTGAAGGCCGGAGCGATCCGGCCTTTTTTTGTTCTTTATAAGAAGACTGAAAAGGTAAATAAGTAGACATAAATATAATAGGTATGTGCTAGAATATTCTACGTATACCAAGGTCAATGGGGTTTTTTGGGGCAAGCTGATTTCCGAGGAGGTGTCGGAAGCGATGAATCCGAGAGAAATGTATTTGCAGCAGCTTGAACAGGCGGTGCCTTATCTGACCGTAGAACCTGAATACCTTGAGATGCTCAGGTATCCGAAGGAAGTGCTTGAGCTCTCTGTTCCCCTCAGGCTCGACGGTGGCGGAGTCAAGGTCTTCAGCGCGTGGAGGAGCCACCACAACAATGCTCTTGGCCCCTACAAGGGAGGGGTACGCTATCACATTGAGGTGAGCCGGGACGAGGTTGTAGCTCTTTCTTCATGGATGACCATCAAGTGTTCCATTGCCGGCTTGCCTTATGGCGGAGGAAAAGGCGGGATCGCTGTTGATGTCCGTGAGCTTTCAAAGAATGAACTTGAAACCCTCAGCAGAGCGTATGCCTTTGGTATCTCTCGGTTTGTAGGAACTGATTATGACATTCCCGCTCCCGATGTTTACACCAACCCGCAGATTATGGCCTGGTTTCTTGACACCTTTGAAAAAGTGAAAGGATGGAGCGAACCCTCAGCCTTCACAGGAAAACCTGTGGTCATGGGAGGATCCCTCGGCAGGTCCGATTCCACCGGCAAGGGGGGAATCTTCATTCTTCGCGAGGCGCTCGGTGCTCTGGGTTTTCTTGGAAAGCCTCTCAGAGTGGGTATTCAGGGATACGGAAATGTCGGATCACGAGCTCACCGGTTCGTCGAGGAGGATCTTGGACTCAAAGTGGTTGCAGTCTGCGATTCAGGCGCCGCCATCTATAACCCCTCCGGTCTTAAATACTCAGAAGTGAGTAAATTTAAAGAGAACACACGCTCTTTGAAAGGTTTTCGTGGAGGTGAAGAATTTTTCCCTGACCTGATTATCGAGAAGGAAATGGATATTCTCATACTTGCTGCCCTTGGGGGAGCTGTAGATGAAAAGAATGCAGGGGATATAAAAGCGAAGGTGGTTCTCGAGCTGGCGAACGGTCCCATAACTCCGGAAGGAGAAGCCATTCTTGCAGATAATGGGGTTGTCATCATTCCAGACGTCCTTGCCAACGCAGGTGGAGTTATTGTCAGCTGTTTCGAGTGGATCCAGGGACGTTCCGGCGACATGTGGTCCGAGGAATATGTTTTTTCAAAGCTGGACGAACGGATGGTCCGTTCTTTCAGGGAGATTTGGGCTATCAGGGAAGAGCGGAATGTCAGTTTTCGCCAGGCCGCCTATATAAAAGCAGTCAGCAGAATAGTCGACGCCATGAGATTCCGGGGAATCTGGCCGTGACCTTCCCCGGAATTGACGGACACACATAAGGGCCCGGCAATGGGAATGATTCCACAGGAGGTGCTTCATTTGGAAAAGGGGGAACGGCACCGGAACTGCGACCCTGAATTCAAGAAGGAAGTGCTCCGGCTGGTGGTGGATGTATTTGTCGGGTGTTCGGAGGAGACCGTAATGGCGAAGAGAAACAATTTACTCTGGTATTTCATCAGTGAACACCTTGTATTGAATTGCAATGGAAAGTTTTTTCGTTGCAAAACAGTACCTTTGGAAAATTGAGGCGCAAAAAAGGACGCTCCCTGTTTCTTCCGGGAGCGTCGATTGTTACAGTGATGGTATATCGTTTGAGATGACGACTCCGACCTCGTTTTCTCCGTCAAGCAGCACGGAGAAATTTCCTGAATAGTGCCGTACCGCCGGATGTCTTTTGGGCTCGAAAAAGGAAGATGCCAGCCATTCCCTGTTGTAAACGTTTCCCTTCATTCCGTCGAAGACGGGGAGGTAAAGGGTTCCGTCTACGTCAAGGTCGAGGAAGAAATGGGTACCGTAGGAAAGCTCCGGCGTATAATCGCTTTCGAGGATACCTACCTCAACGAGGCAGCCGCAGTTGCAGATTTCGTTATACCTTACGGGTACGCCGAGCTTCGGATTGGTGCTTCCCCATCTGCCCGGCCCTACGAGAATGTAGTTCGTTCCGGAGAGCTTGTGGTTTATTCTGCCGATCTCCCTCGCAACCTCGTAAAACGTTGCGTCCTTTCCGTAAACTTCAGGGTCAACGTACACGAGATGATGAACGTTTTCAAGTTTGCCGTTGCTTACCATTCTATTTCCCTTAAGAATGATGTCTTTCTCCCGTACCTCGGGAATCGAGACCCTGGCCATTTCCTCGTAAGATGCCAGGGGCCTGAGCTGGAGCAGCGTGAGTTTTTCTCTTTCAGTGTCATAGGTAAATTCCATATCTGCGGGCATACCCATTCGCTCTTCAAGAAAAGCGGACAATTCCTTGACAAGGCTGAAAAAAAGCGGGTGTCGCCTAGGGAAGTTGGAAAAGGAGAAAATGGGCTTCCCGTTGCGCATCTGGTCTGATCCAGCCCAATAGAGAAGGTTTTCTGCATAGATTTCAATGAAGGCCGACGCCAGTTTGTGCTCCCTGAGAAGGAATGGGAGATGTTCAGAAAGAAGTCCCGTCATGAATCGTCCTGAAGACCTGTCAATATAGTCAAACTCACTCTGGCTGGTCATGGCTATGTCTGCCGGCAAATTGCCCTGGGGGCGCAGCATGGGGTGCGAAAGATAGGAAATATTGGCTTTGAGCCTGTCAACCGTTCTCGTCCCAAGACCGAAGCAGAATCTCATGACGCCGTCCTCTTTCCTGATTCGGGTCGAAGGCCTGCGGTAGACTTTTGAAAAAGCGGTACCGGCAATTTCTGGATAGTACATGGAATTGTGAGCCTTCCCGATGACTGGCTGTATGACTACCGCCATGGATTCGTCAGAATCGGTGAGGCCATGCTTCTTCCGATAGGCCCTTGCGGCAGGATTGTACAGGGAGGCCCAGACTTCCTTAATGGCGTTGACAAGCAGTGCTGTCCGCTCTTCCTTGGGGCCCCGGTTGGCCGAAAAACGGGTACTGTATTTCCCGGCGAAGGAAAGCTTTCTCGAGTCCTCCAGAATGGAGCTCGATCTGATTGCGAGAGGAAAGTCTCCAATGGCCTCCATGGCGTTTTCAAGGTCAGCAGTAAGGGAGGGACGAATTGTTCCATTTCTGAATGCAGATGCAATCTTTTCGAAGAGCCCCTGGGCGAATTCGTCCTCGGTATTCTCCTCCTGGCCGGATAGGCTTTCCGTCAGAAGCGACTCAATGCCGTTATCCGAGACGAAATCGTCGAATCCCTCCGTGGTGAGCACAAAGTTCACATCAGGGAATTCCACGCATGATTCAAGTGGAGTCCCCTTGAGGGTGTTGAAGGCGAAAGCAAGTCCCCTGGCCTTGCCTCCTACTTCCCCGTCCCCGATGAGCCGCCTGTAGTCGCGAAAAACGGGCTTCGGATCAAAATCGGAGTAAATCACCGTACAGCGCCTCCCTGTGAAACGGAAATAAGGTCCATCAGGGCTTGAGTCGGTAAATAGTCCGCGGCCAGGGAATGGCTTCACGGATGTGCTGGAGACCAGCGATCCAGGCGACAACCCTCTCGATTCCCATGCCGAAACCGCTGTGGACAAACGTTCCGTACCGTCGGAGATCAAGGTACCAGTCGTAGGGCTCCTCGGGAAGTCCCTGTTCCCTTATCCTTGCAATGAGCCTGTCGTAGTTGTCTTCTCTTTGGGATCCGCCGATGATCTCTCCGTATCCTTCTGGAGCGAGCAGGTCATCGCACAGGACGAGATCCGGGGTATCAGGGTGTTCTTTCATATAGAATGCTTTTACGCTTTTTGGATAGCATTCGATAAACACCGGACGATCGAACTGCTGTGTGAGTATGGTTTCGTCGTCGTTTCCGAGATCATCGCCGTATGGAGTGTCGCTTCCCAGCTTTTTCAGCATCTCAATGGCTTCCCCGTACTGAAGATGGTAGAAGGGAGCCCTTATATTTTCCAGCTTAGAAATATCTCGTTCGAGAACAGCAAGTTCACTCCTGCAGTATTCGAGCACAGAAGAGACAATGTGGCAGATTAGCTGCTCCTGTAGTTCCATATTGTCTTTGTGGTCAAAAAAAGCCACTTCCGGCTCCAGCATCCAGAACTCCGTGAGATGGCGCCGAGTCTTTGATTTTTCGGCCCTGAAGGTCGGTCCGAAACAGTATACTTTTCCGAAAGCGGCAGCGGCCGCTTCGGCATAAAGCTGGCCTGTCTGGGCTAAATAGGCTTTCGAATCGAAGTAGTCGATTTCAAAGAGACCGGAGACTCCTTCACCAGCGGCACCGCTTATTATTGGACTGTCGATGAGAAGATAGCCGCCATTGTGAAGAAACTCTCTCGCCGACCATATGATCCTTTCGCGGATCCTCATAATAGCCTGTTGTCTGGTACTGCGAAGCCATAGATGCCGATGATCCAGAAGAAAGTCAATTCCATGGTCTTTTTTCCCGATGGGGTACTCATCCACCGGATTCTGAATTACCGAGAGAGACGACACCGAAAGTTCAACTCCCGAAGGCGCTCTTTCATCTTTCCTTACGGTTCCGGCGACTTCTACAGATGCTTCAAGCCAAAGGGACTTTGCCGAGGCGAACATTTCCTCAGGGACTTCTTTCTTGACCATAACCCCTTGAACTGTGCCTGTTCCGTCCCTGAGCTGAAGAAAGTGTATTTTCCCCGAACTTCTCATGTTATAAAGCCAACCACGGACGATTACGTCCGTTCCTTCCCGGGAGGGGAGGTCCTTGATATATGTCCATTGTGCCGTCATGCTTCATCTACCTCCAGACATTGGGACGAGTATGATAATCAACCGGCAAGGTCCATGTCGTATATGATACACTAAACCATACCGTAAAAAAAAGGAGAAGCAGCCGTGATTATTCCCCGTCTTGTTATCGCCGACGAAAGAAGGGAAGGGACAGTGCCGCCGGGCGTAATTCTTGCTGCGGCTCTCAAAAACGCTGGCCATCCGCTCAGGATTTTCTGTGCCGGTCCTGACGAGTACCTCGTACGTCTTACCACGCTTGTCACGGGAGAAAAAGTCACGGTACTTGATCCTTTTTCCTGTGGAAATACCCGGGTGTTTAAAACCCTTTTCCAGTACGCTTCTGACAGGAATCGGCTGAACATAGTTCTCGCCCCGCTCGGAAAGAGGGGAGAAGACGATGCGTTTCACCTTTTTCCTCAGGGCCCGGAAATTAGCCGTCTTCTTGAATGTCCTCTTGTACCGGTGCTGTACGCTGATTCATCAGCTACAATAATAGCCCGTGTCCTTGAAAAAGCGGTGTCAGGAATAACCGCTTCGGGAGACATTTCTGTCCCGGCCGTTCTTTTCGCTTCGGTGCTCAATCCGAGGGAATTCCAGTTGCTGGAAATTGAAACAGGCAGAAGAACCCCTCTTCTCAGTCTTGGCTATATCCCGAAGCTTCTGGAAAGAAACCGTTCCACACTTCTTGAACTCTGCCTGGACAATATGGCGGACAGGGCGGCGTTCCCGGTTAAGGCTGCCTCGGCTCAGCTGGCCACTCTTCCAGGACAGGTTGACTGGAACACCCTTTGGGGGTTTGCAAGACTGAACCAGGGATGGAGCGAGTTGCCTGAACCTTTCCGGGGAAAGGCAGCCGGTCTTACTGTAGGAATTGTTGACCATTCCGGGCTGGATCTTGAAGGAGACAACGCAGCAAGGCTTTTCTCATACCTCGGATGTTCCGTGAGGAACATTTATCTTGATGAGGCACGGCCTACCGCTGACGTAAATGCGGTGTATGTCCCGCACGGCCCGGGTTTTCTCTGTGCGGAACAACTTCTCGGGAAGCAGAGCGCCAGAGAATGGTTCAGCGGTCTTTTCAAATCCCGCAAAGTTGTTTTTGTCAACGGCGGAGCATCTTCTCTTCTCGGGGAATCTTTTGCTCTACCCAACGGGAAACAGTATGAGGGAATGAAACTCTTCCGCTACAGGGGAAAATATGATATGCCGTCGGAGGATATAAAGAAGGTGGAGGTTTCGTCCATAGAAGGGGATATCCTCCTGAATTTAGGAGAAAAGCTGCGTGGGTATCTGCCTTCTTATGCCGCGGTCATCAACCCCGGGGATGCAGCACAATCGCTCTGGACTGTCAAAGACCCGAAAAGCGGCCAGGATATTGGTTTTTCGGGCTGGAGCCAAGGCTACGCTGTGGTTACTGATCTGTGCATTGAACTCTGGAGCAATGTTGAAGGGATCTATAGATGGCTCGTGCTGCGGAAGAAATGAGCCCTATTTTATAAATCCCATATGCCGGAGAGCCTCATCCGGGGTTTTGTAGGTCATGGTTTCACCTTCAAGATAGTCTCCGATGGCTGCGAAGTTCCCTTTTCCAAAGGCGATAACCGTCTGCCTGTCACTTTCAGCATCACCGAGAAAAAGGGGTGAGGACGCTCCCGCCCTTTCGCAGAGAATTGACAGTCCTAGAGGAGAAGGTTTCGTAATACCCATGTCCGGAGTTATTATCATACGGGGAGGAAAATCAGACCAGCCTATGATTTTCAGGGCAAGAGAAAGTTCGGAGAGAGGCCTTCCGGTGTAGATAGCCGAAGGCAGCGGAAGATCGGTCCAGTGGAAAGAGACCATTGAAAAATCTTCTTCCCAGAGGCCCTTGCGCCTTGTGGTATAGAGAGGTTTTTCACCCCTGGCTTCAAATTCGTCGCATCCGAAATACAGTTCTTCGCACACCCTTCGAACTGCTGTTCTTGATACTTTCTCTCCGAAGGACCTTCTGACCCATACTTCGATGTCGTTGTCACTGCACTTTTCGATGAGAGTGCGCCACTCTTCGGGAGAAGGCAGGCTTTCCGACAGAGAACTTGACGGGGATGAGGCTGCGCAGTTTATGATAGCCCATGCAATATCGTAGTCGTCGTTGAAGGCGGGATGGGTTTTCGTCGTGGCGAAGTGTTTGTAAGTGAAACCTGCTCCGTCGGGGATGCGTCCAAGTACTCTTGTCCATGCCCAGAGAAGGCTCCTGGAGACAACCTGAGGGTAGGAGCGGGAGGCGTCAACAAGCACACCGTCAACGTCGAAAACTACGAGATCCGTTTTTGCCTTCTCTGTGCCGGTCAAAGAAATACCTCGTTTCAATCATATTGTGTCATGGTGTTTTGGTCATTGTACCAGAGAGAAACGTCAAAAATGCTGGAGGAGAAAATGCTTCTTGAAATACCGCTGGATTTCAATGAAGGCAGATTATACAGACAGATCGCTGATCATCTGGAAAAAATGATCCTGGCCGGAAGCATCTCCGGGGGGACGAAGCTCCCTGGAACCAGAGAACTAGCCCGGATGCTGGGAGTAAGCAGATCCACAGTCGTCGAGGCTTACTTTCTCCTTGAGAAACATGACTTAGTCCGGTTGAAGGGACGAAGCGGTGCATTTGCTGCCACGGATTTCCTTCCCCTTCCGGAAGCATGCCCTGAAGGGAGAGACGTCCTCCGTTTCGATTCCGAGAGACCGACCCGGGATCTGATTCCATTCTTCGCCCTTGCAAAAATCAGCAGGGAAGCACTCCTATGCGACGAAGGCAGGGTGCTGGGAGGAATCCCTCCGGAAGGGCTGGAGGAACTGCGATTCGCCCTTCTTGAACATTCAGTCGCAAGGGGAATCCCGGCAAGGGCTGGAGAAATGGTAGTCACTGCCGGAGGGAAAGATGCCTTGTCTACAGTGTTGCGTACTCTTCGTTCCGAAGGTTTTGGAAGGGTATTTGCCGAGAGGTTGACCTATTTGGATATAAGAGATATTGCCGGAAACGAGGGGATTCCACTCCGTTCCGTTCCCCTTCTTGGAGAGGAAGGCCTCTCCTCCCTTGAAAAACTGACATCCCGGGATGTATTGTATCTCGTGCCGAGTTTCCAGAATCCCACGGGAATGACTCTTTCCCCTGAAATCAGGAAGGAAATTCTCAGGCTCAGGGAAAAGAACGGCTTTCTCATCATAGAGGACGATAGCTATGGTGAACTGCGGTACGGAGAAAAGAGCGTTCCCGCGTTGAAAGCCCTCGATGAAGGAGAAGGTGTGATCTATGTAGGTTCTTTCAGCCAGGTTCTGTTCCCGGGCATGCGCTTCGGCTACATTCTTCTCCCGCCGAAACTCAGGAACAGATATGTCCGTACGGCAACATTTCGTCAAGGGCAGGTTTCATCACTGGTACAGCTCGTTATGCTCAAATTTATCCGGCTTGGCAGATTGGCGGAAGCAATTGAAAAAGCGAGGATTATTCTCTCTGCAAGAATGGATTCTCTCATAACCGGACTTGAGAAAGCCTTTCCCTCTGTTCCTGTGCGCAGGCCTGAAGGAGGAGTTTTTCTGTGGTTCCCCACAGGGAAAGCAGAAGGCTGCGAAGCGGTCCGCAATGCTTCTCGCAGAGGGGTCATTGTTACGGACGGCTCCCGCTGCTCGTTGGGGAAGAAAAAACAAAGGGCAGTCAGATTTTCAGTTTCCTCCGTCCCGGTCGAAAAAATGGGAAACGCCTGCAGCAGACTCGCGGAATCCTGGGGAGATTTTTTTTAATTTTTTCCCTCTTAATTTTCATCTTTCTCTTCAAACTGGAGAAGGAATTTTCTCCAGAGGAGCAGGGCTGCGGCAGCGGAGGCGCTTCCCATAACGAGCCCGATGAAGATATAATCCGGGCGTCCTTTCCCGAGAAAGTAGCCTCCCAGGCCAGCAAGAGCATAGCCGTACAGTACCACGGTGCCCATAGACAACAGCAAAACGATAAGTCTCATAATACGGCCTCCGGGAATACTTAGGGTGAAACCGGGTAAGGGGATACATTTTTGACGGTATGTATCTTGTCGGTTCACCTTAAATATGATAAAGTATCTCAAAATCTACAATACTGACTGTTATACAATGGAAACGGCTAAAATCCGACTTCATGGAAAACAGGGAGGTCCTTCAAACATGAGAGAACCGCGTCTTTATACCACATCGGCGGATTATGCCTACCAGGAACTGCGCCACCGCATTATAACAAAGCAGCTCAAGCCAGGACAGCGGCTTCCGGAAGTAAACATAGCAGTTCAGATGGGCGTAAGCAGAACACCGGTGAGGGAGGCACTCAGACGACTTGCGAGTGAAGGACTGGTCATTATCATACCAAACAGCGGTGCAAGGCTTGCGGCACCCACGGTACGGGAGATCGAAGACACCTTTCTTGTTAGGGAACAGCTTGAAAGCCTTGCAATCCGTCTGGCTGCTGAAAGGATAGGCGACCGTCATCTCCGGAGGCTGGAAGAGGCTCTTGTGGAAGAAGCCAGGGCGATCGAGGAGCGTGACCTGGAAACATACCTTGAAGTAAACGAGGCATTTCACAAGGCTGTTGCAGATGCCAGCGGCAACAGGGTTTTGGCTGAGTATGTGGAAAACATTCTCGCGAGAACAAATGCGTACGTTGTATTCTATGATCCATTCTACCAGAATGAAACCACACCCACAGTGGATGCTCACAAGGAAATCCTGATGGCTCTCAGGGCACACGACGGAGAAAAGTCGGTGAAACTCATGAAGCGCCACCTGAAGGAGTCGATTTCCGGTCTAAGCCGTATAGTGGAGGATTAACTTTTTGCTCGGTTTGATTTTCGGGCGGGTGTAATTACCCCGCTCGTTTTTTGTGCGCCAAAAAAGAAGCTTTTTTGGGGAAGATACACTACGTAGTGTATTCGACGCGGGGGATGGTTCCTTCGCGAAAGTTCAAGGAGGTACGAGTCTTCATGACTGAAAAGATCCCAACCCTTGATTTAACAAGAAATTACGGAAGAATAAAGGAGGAAATTCTCGAAGCGCTGAACGCGGTTCTCGAGAGTCAGCACTTCATTCTTGGACCCGATGTTTCGGCCTTCGAAAAGGAATGTGAAAGCTTTCTCGGAGGTGTCTCGGCCATAGGGTGCGCTTCCGGAACCGACGCTCTTCTTCTGGCTCTCATGGCTCTGGATATAGGAGAAGGGGACGAAGTCATTACTACGCCCTACAGCTTTTTCGCCACCGTCAGCTGCATCACCAGACTCGGCGCTGTGCCTGTTTTTGTGGATGTCGACCCGGGTACATTCAATATTGACACCGAAAAGGTTCTCGAAGTGGTGACTCCGAGAACGAAAGCCTTCCTTCCGGTTCACATTTTCGGACAGATGACTCCTCTTGAAAAAATACATGACGCATTGTCCGCGAGGGGAATCACCATTGTTGAAGACGCTGCCCAGGCTTTCGGTTCATGGAGAAAGGAAAGCGGAGAAATCCGCAGGGCAGGGGCATGGGGAACCATAGGATGCTACTCTTTCTTCCCCACGAAAAACCTGGGCGGCTACGGAGACGGGGGAATGACAGTCACCCGGGATCAAGGAATCGCTGACCGCTTGCGGAAACTCAGGGTACACGGTGCGGGAACAACATATCATCATGACGAGGTAGGGCTGAACAGCAGGCTTGATACCCTTCAGGCATCAATCCTGAGAGTAAAGCTCCGCCATCTGGAAGAATGGAACGAAGAACGCCGCAGGGCAGCGGGGAGATATTATGCTCTCTTTGCTGAGAAAGGTCTCCTTGATACTGTGGTACCTCCGCAGGAACTCGAAGGAAATTACCATATATATCACCAATACGTGGTGAAGGTTCCACGCAGGGATGATCTCCAGGAATTTCTTGAAGGAGAGGGGATTGCAAGCAGGGTTTATTATCCTGTCAGTCTACATCTTCAGCGATGTTTTGCATTCCTGGGATACTCTGCGGGAGATTTTCCTGTATCCGAGCAGCTCAGCAAGGAAACCCTGGCTCTTCCCATATTCCCGGAAATTTCTATGGAGGAGCAGGTCCGAATCGTCAGTGCAATCGGAACGTTTTTCGGCAAGTAATTTGACCATTATTGCTCTTTCCTCAGGAACCGTGTAAAATACCGATGAAAACAGAAGTGAAAAAGGGTAATCTCTCTTTCATTGAAAATGTACTTAACGGAGGTGGGAGCCATGTTCCCTTTTTTCTTTGACCCGACGATGTTCTTGCTGATTCCCGCCCTTCTTCTCGCCATGTGGGCCCAGATGAGGGTGAAGTCGGTTTTCATGCGATACAGCACTGTGGGGTCCCGGAGGGGCGTTACTGCTGCTTCGGCGGCCAGGGCTCTTCTCGACCGTTTCGGTCTGAATGCTGTTCCTGTAAACCGTGTGTCGGGGAACCTGACCGACCATTATGATCCCAGGGACAAAAGCCTCAGCCTTTCGGACTCCGTCTATTCCAGCACGAGCATAGCCGCAATAGGCGTGGCTGCTCACGAGGTCGGACATGCAATCCAGGATAGTGTCGATTATTCGCCGCTTAAATTAAGAAACGCCATTGTTCCCGTAGTGGGAATCGGCTCATCAATGGCCTTCCCTCTGTTTTTCATCGGTCTTCTTTTTCGCGGCGAAATACTTATGAATCTCGGAATAGTACTTTTCCTGGGGGTTATTCTGTTCCACCTGGTTACCCTCCCTGTTGAATTCGACGCCAGCAACCGTGCCCTGAAGGTTCTCGGAGATACCGGAATCCTTTCCTCTGATGAAATCGGAGGAGCGGGATCAGTGCTTCAGGCTGCGTCTTGGACTTACATTGCCGCTACCGTAATGGCATTTGCTCAGCTTATACGTCTTCTTTTCCTTCGGGGAATGTTTGGCAACCGGGACTGACCCGGGACGGATAGGTATACCGTGCACTTCGGAAAATGGAGCGGCTTCTGAAGTCGCTCCATTTTTTTTCCGGAAAAGAAAGGAACACCTAATGCCTTATCTTGTTTTTGTCTTTTTCCTTTTTCTATTTCCATGGGTAGCCATCGCGGGTATTTTTCTGATAATAATTTTACTGTCAATGGGGTTCACTGCGAAACACCTGCCTGGCATGCTGTTTTCACCGGCAAAGCTGTCTGGAATTCTCTTCAGTAAAAAGATCCGGGCGAACCATGGCATCAGTCACGGTACAATTTCTGTTCTCGAGGAAAGGTTCGGACGACTTGAAATAGAAGGCCTGCCTGATGAAGAAGGATTTTCTCTCAGGGGAGCATACGATCCCGAGGAAGTTCTCCTTGCGGCAAAAAATGCCCTCTTCAGAATCAAGGCCGGAGAAAAATCGCTTGCACTCAGTCCCAGATGCCCGTTTTCAGCCGCCCTTTTTTATTACTGTGTCCTGATATGCTGTGCGTTTCTAGCCCTTTCCTTCGGCTTCAGCATAATGTCGGCTGCCGGAGTCATTTTCTGCGTTTTCCTTTCCGCACGGATTGCAGTTCCCTGGATTCAATACCGGCTCATAATGCCTCTTGAACTGGATTGGCTCGAAATATCAGGAAGCGAAATGCGGAGCCAAAGAAAGCGGTTTTTCGGTATTGAAATGGAGATACCTTCTTCAGTTTTTGTACGGACTAGGTCCAGGGGTGAACCCCTTGTCGCGGAGGTGGTGTCATGAGGGGTATTGAGGCGGCGCTTTTCATCTGGAAGGAAGTTCGAGCAGGTAAATTTGCCTCTGAAGCGATACGGCGGATCGCTGATTCTCTCTCCCCAGGAGACCTCACCCTTGTTTCCTCCCTTGTTTATTGTGCACTCCGGAGACAGTTCCTGTGGAAGGAAATTTACGGCAGATTCCTCAGGACGTCTCCTTCCGGTCTCTCCCAGTCCGCTGGAGATGCTCTATGCATTGGTACTGCGGGTATTCTTGAACTAAGAACCTTCGCACCGCGTGTCCTTGTGAACGGTCTTGTCCAGGAACTGAAGAAAGAGGGGGACGACCGTGGATCACGCATAGTAAATGCTGTTCTCAGGAAGGTAGCTGAAGAGGGCAGAAACCAGATGAAAAAAATTGAAGAATCCGGTGGACTCAAAGAACAGTCTCTGATTACCGGTGTTCCTGCCTGGGTTGCGTCAGCATGGCGCAACTCATGGGGAGAAGAAGGAAAGAGACTTCTCAGAATGATGCGGATTCGTCCATATTCATCCTTTAGGATATCAACCGGCGCTGACATTGAACGTCTTCTTGGGCTCGCGAGGGAGAAGGGAATACGATGCTGGAGATCACCTTTTCTACCCTTTTCGGTTCGTCTTGCAGGTACCATTTTCCCTCCCGCCTTTCCCGGATACTCTGAAGGTCTGGCCACCCCCCAGACTGAATCGTCTATGATGGTCGCCGAAACGATGAAAAAAATGTACAAAGGAGGACCTCTCCTCGAAATGTGTTCAGGCAGGGGTGTGAAAACAGGCCACATTTCATCTCTTTTTCCTGATACCACCATTGAGGGTATCGAACTGTCTCCTGCCAGGGCAAAAGCGGCGGAAAGAGAGCTTTTCAGGTCAGGAAAGAAAGGAAAAATCAGGATAATTGCAGGAGATGCGCTTCATACCACCCCTTCATTTGTTCCGTCCATGATTTCCCTCGACGCACCCTGTTCAGGAAGCGGAACATGGAACAGGCACCCAGAGGCAAAATGGAGGCTAACTCCGGAAAAGCTCGATTCTTTTGCCTCACTCCAGATAAATCTGCTGAAAAGAGCAGTATCCCTCCTTGCGCCGGGAGGAATTGTGGTCTACTCTACATGTAGCCTGCTGAAAAATGAAAATGAAAACGTGGTTGCCCAGGTTCTATCCGAAGACTCCGGGCTTGTTGAACTTTCTTTTCCTTTCAGCGGAAAGTTCTTCAGAAAGGGGCGCCCCTGGGGTACGTACCTGTGGCCTGAGTTGCCATGGATTGACGGATTTTACATGGCTGTGATCATGAAAAAATCGGGAGGGAAGACTGTTGATGGGTAGAATCTTCCGCTGGGCCGTTGTCCTGGTGATTCTTGTTATTCTAATATCCGGCAGTGTTGCATTTTATACCGTGTTTTTCGGAGGAAAGGATCTCGTCATACCTCCTCTCCGTGAAATGTCTGTGCTTGACGCAGTCGATGAGGCCGAGCGCATTGGTCTTGAAGTTAAGATTGAACAGGTCGAATCAGCTATTCCTGCAGGAACAGTCCTCGCCCAGTGGCCTGAAGCCGGGACTAAGGTCCGGAGGGACAAAAGCATTATTCTTAAGATCAGCAGGGGGGGCAATAAAAAAGCTGTCCCTGACCTGAGAGGACTGGAGAACGCCCAGGCGGTCAATAAAATCCAGGAACTCGGTTTTTCCCTTGGTGATACCGTAAAAATCCATGATGACGCCAGGACGGCCGGAACGATAATAGCTCAGAACCCCGCGATTCCCGCCGTAGTTGACGATGCCAGAAAAATAGATCTGCTCGTAAGTCTGGGGCCTGTCCCTAAAAATGGGAGAATTCCTGTTCCTGATATTGCTCAGCGGGATGAGGCAGCGGGAAAGGACCTTCTTTCCCAGAGCGGTCTCAAATTTGGCGGGACAGAATATGTTTCAACCCAGAACACTCCGGAGGGCATGATAATGTCGACCAAGCCCAAGGCGGGGACCATGGTTCGCCTTGGTGATTCAGTTCAGATTGTGGTGGCGACGAACAGAAGAAAAGCGGAACCGCAGAAGACCGAACCTCAGGTTGTTGCACCGGGTTCTGCCGAACGCCCTTCTGGAACCGTAGTGGTAGAAGAGCCTTCTGCCCAGCCGCGCCAGGTCGGTCCGGCCGGCCCAGTGAAAACAGTTCTCACACCCCAGCAGCAGGAACTTGCGGGTGCAACTGGTTTGCCGTACGGTACACAGCCTCAGCAGACAGCAGCTCCCCAATCAGGACAAGCGGCTACGGGTACTGCAAAAATCAGGTATCAGGTGCCCCCACTTACCAAACCTCTTGGCTTGAAAATAGAAATGGTTGACGCAACGGGAACAAAGCATCTCCTCGGCCGGGACGTAAAAGGGGGAGAGTTCATTTCTCTTGATGCACCCTTTGTACGGGAAGGCGTAGTTACTATTTACCTGGGAGGGGAATTTGTCTGGCAGGAGCGTTATAAATGATGCGTACCGTATTGATTGCCCCGTCCCTTCTCTCTGCGGATATACTGGACGTCAAGTCATCTATTGCCGCCCTAAAAGGTGAGCATGACTGGCTTCATGTAGATGTAATGGATGGATGCTTTGTCCCGAACATAACCTTCGGTCCAGGATTTGTAGCAGCCCTTAGAAAACGGTACCCGCAAGAAACTCTCGATGTCCATCTCATGGTGGAGCATCCGGACAGGCTTCTTGATGCATTCCTCGAAGCGGGACCGGACTACGTTACCATTCATCTTGAAGCTGACCGGCATATCCACAGGACCCTGACAAGGATTAGGGAAGCCGGTGCAAAGGCCGGAGTATCAATCAATCCGGGAACATCTGAAGAACTTCTCCGACCTCTCCTTCCGCTGGTGGATCTTGTGCTTGTAATGTCAGTGAATCCAGGCTTTGGAGGACAGTCTTTCATTTCCTCTTCCCTTGAAAAGACACGATCGCTGTGCCGGTGGAGAGAAGCTGGGCATCACTCTTTCCTCGTTGAGATGGACGGGGGGATAAGCGTTGGGAATGCGGCCGGAATAGTGTTGGGTGGCTGCGATGTTTTGGTAATGGGAAGCGCCCTTTTTGGCGCTCAGGATCCTGCCCTGTTTCTGCAGGAGATCAAGCTGAAGATTAAGGAGGCAATCGCCCATGCCTGAGCACCGTGAGAATATTTTGCAGGACTTGGGGAAAGAAATCAGACGAAAGAGAGAGGAACTCGGACTCAGCCTGAAGGATGTTCATGAAGGAACGAAAATTCGGGTGCAGTTCCTGGAAGGAATAGAGCGTGGGGATTTTTCCGAATTTCCCGGAACTGTGTACGTTCGGGGGTTTATAAGGACGTATCTTCAGTTTCTGGGAGCCGAAGAATTCTGGAGTGAATATCTTCCCGTACTTTCCGAGGGCACGGAAAGAGTGCATGAAGAAGAACCTGCTGTGGTAGGCACTTGTACACCACCTACCAAGGGATTTAAACCTGCTTCCCGTTTCTGGATTTTTGCCATACTTCTTCTCGTGGCTGCAGGTTCTTCGTGGTACGTATGGTATACCTGGGACCAGAACGGTGTCCCTTCCTTTGCACTTCGTGAAGAAAAAAGCAGCGGGAGAAGTGAATCTGAAAACACAACCAATGCTGCAGGTGAGGATGAAAAACGTCTGAAGCCGGAACAACCTGTTCCCGCTGGAGATTCCTCTTCATCTCAACCGTTGGCACAAGACATTCCCGGTGCTCTTTCAGCAGACCGGCCGGCTGTTCCTCTTTCGGGCATGACTCCGCCTCCCACGGCCGCCGAGCTTGTGGGAGCCAATATCCCGCAGACATCGGCTTCTGCCCCTGAGAAGAAAAAAGATAGAGAACTTGTAATCTCTGCTGATGGAGATTGCTGGGTCAGGGTAAGGCAGGGAGCGAAGACATTATATGAACGAACTCTGAAGTCCGGTGATACCGTTTCATTTTCGGTGAAAGAAAGAATAGAAGTGACATACGGAAGAGCCGGTTCTGTGAAAACAAAATGGAACGGTGAAAACTTGGGTACTCCTGGAACAACCAGGGGTGTTGAGCGTGTTTTTTATGCTCCCGACGGATCAACTGGAAGGCTTCCGAGGTGAAAGTAAGCATTCTCAGCCTGGGGTGTTCCAAGAATTGTGTCGATAGTGAAAATCTGATTGGCCTTCTTGAATCATCCGGAGTTGAAATAGTAAGCGACGTCGGCGATGCCGACGTCGCCCTGGTGAATACATGCGGGTTCATTCAGCCTGCAGTGGAGGAGAGTATCAACGCAATCCTTGATCTTGAACTTCTCAAAGAGCAGGGAAAAATTAAAAAAATCGGCGTTCTCGGTTGCCTCGTGAACCGTTATGGGGAAGAAATGAAAAAAGAGCTTCCCTCGGTCGATGTTTGGGCAAAAGCTGAAGAATGGGACCTTGTGGCACACTCTCTCGGTCTCTTTCCTTTAAAGAAAAAAACTCCAAGGGGGATGATGCCGGAAACGCGTTCCTGGTCACGGTATCTCAAGGTAGGAGAAGGATGCGACACTTTCTGTTCTTACTGTACCATCCCATCGATCAGAGGAAGGGCAAGAAGCATACCAATAGAAGAATTATCAGTGCTTGCTGCTGACCTTGCGGAAAAAGGGGCCCGGGAAATTTGCCTCGTTGGGCAGGATCTGACTATTTACGGGAGGGATCTTTACGGGGAACCCCGCCTGACTGAGCTTCTCTCTGTTCTGGACAGAGAACTTCCAAGGGATGTGTGGATTCGCCTCCTGTATCTTCATCCTTCGCGGATAAACGAAAGGTTCATTGATTTCATAGCAGGACACGACAGAATCCTATCGTACCTTGATATTCCCGTCCAGCACATTGATCCGGTTATACTTAAAAGGATGAACCGGCCTCCTGACGAAGAGCATATTCGTCGGGTTTTTTCGTATGCGAGGGAAGCCGATAAATACTTCGCTCTCAGAACTACCATTATGGTTGGTTTCCCTGGCGAAACCGAACAGCAATTCACGAAAGTTCTTGATTTTCTTGAAAAATCAATGATAGACAGAGTTGGAGCTTTCATTTTTTCTCCGGAAGAGGGAACTCCTGCCGCCGGAATGGAGAACCAGATCGCCTCAGACATAAAGGAAGCCCGCTATTTAAGACTCATGGAGCTTCAATCGGAAATTTCACTCGAAAGGCAAAGGCTATTCGAAGGTAAAAAATTAACCGTTCTCGTTGATGAGGTCGATGAAGAGGATGGAACGGCATGGTCAAGATCCTACAGGGATGCCCCGGAAATCGACGGACTTGTTGCTGTATCCTGCGGGGCATCTCTTCTCGAAGAAGGACAATTTGTGGAGGTGCGGATTACAGATGCCGCTGAACATGACCTTTTTGCGGAAATTGCCGGGGAATAAGGATTTCTCTTGGTATGCTGCTACTCTCTGCGGCCTTGGTTTTTTTACCGCCATGCCGGGAACCGTGGGTTCCGTCGTGGCCTTTTGTATATTCATCCTTCATCCTCTGCCCCTGGGTGCTATTCTTGGCGTTTGCCTCCTGGGTGTTTGGGTTTCCGACAGGTATTCCAAAAATGAAGGAGTTACAGATCCAGGGGAAATAATAATCGATGAAGTGGCAGGGACCTGGATAGCTATGTACGGCCTTCCATCGGGATTCTTTCTGCCGGCGCTTTTCCTCTTCCGGATTTTTGATATTCTGAAACCATTCCCGGTCAGCTCGTCTGAGAGACTTCCTGGCGGGTGGGGGATAATGGCAGACGATATCGTGGCAGGCCTTCTCGTGAATCTGATCCTTTCAGTTATTCGGTGGTTGTATTTTGGCGGAGGATGGAGTTTCCTTTTCTGAAAGAGGTGGCGTTTGGGTGAAGCACGCAGTATTGATAGCCCTTGGCGATGAACTGCTCAGCGGCATCCGTCGGGAGGGGAATTGTGCCTGGCTCGCTGAAAAACTGACCCGTGCGGGGTGGAGAATAGACTGTATGGAGATTCTCCCCGATGGAAAAGATTCTCTGAAAAACCACCTTCACAAATGGGTTGGAAAAGCTGATCTTCTTGTCCTGTCTGGAGGTCTTGGACCGACCCATGACGATTGCACCCGGGAAGCGCTTTCTTCTTTTTTGGGCGTGCCCCTGGTAACTGCAGATTCAGCATACAATCACATTATTTCTAGATATCCGCAGAAAATGAGGAAACTCCTCGAACACTGCAGGAACACCCAGGGTACAATACCTCTCGGAACACAGCCAGTACACAATCCCGAAGGTTCAGCTCTCGGAATCGCTTGTTCACTTTCTGGAACAAGAATTTTCGCTTTCCCGGGGGTACCTGCAGAGTACCGTGCCATGGCTGAACAGGAACTGGCATGTGAAATCCTGCCTCTTGAACACGGAACAGCCTCTATTCTCATTTCCGGCTGGCCTGAAAGCCTTTTGAAGGACCACCTCTCTCCAATAATAGAAAGAAATGCACTTCACATTTCCATATTGCCTTTTCATGGTCTTGTCGAGTTTTTCATACGGGGAGAACCTGAAAATGTTATCAGAGCTGAAAATGATATTCGGAAACTTCTGCCGGGAGACTGTCTTCCAGAAAGTGCCGGTTCTCTGGAAGATGCTGTGATTTTGAGTGCGAAAAGAAAAGCAATGACCATCGCCTGTGCCGAATCCTGTACCGGCGGAATGATTGGCAGTGCTCTTACCTCGGTTCCGGGCAGTTCGTCGGTGTTCTTTGGAAGTGCGGTGTGCTATAGTAACTCTGCCAAAAATAGCATACTGACAGTAAGCAAGACGACACTAAATCGATATGGTGCGGTGAGTCGTCAATGTGCTGCCGAAATGGCTGAAGCTGCCCTTCACCTTTTCGGAACGAATATTGCTGTTTCTGTAACAGGGATTGCAGGACCCGAGGGAGGTACCGCAAGGAAGCCGGTGGGGACTGTCTGGTTCGGCGTCGCACTTGAGGGGAGGACTGACACTGTGAAAAGACTCTTTCCCGGAGACCGAAACGGAATAAGATCCCGTGCGACGATGTTCGCCCTTGATACTCTTTGGAGAAAGATATCCGAACCGGCAAAATGAATGGTTTACCTGTTCGCTCATTTGTCTGTATGCCGCTTCCTGATGCGGTGATAGAAAAAGTGGAGCAACAAATTGCCTTTGTCAGGAGGAATAGTCCCCAAATGAAATGGGTTGCGGGACGACTGTATCACATCACACTGAAGTTTTGCGGTGAACAGCCGGTTCCCGTTCTCAATGTTTTCAGACAAAAAGTCGGGAATCTTCTCTCCAGGAACACAACCGGGTCAATTGCTCTTCGCCTCGGAGTGCCGGGAGCTTTTCCAAATCTTTACAGGGCACATACTTTTTTTTGGGGGCTTGAGGGAGAGATTGATAAACTCAAAAGATTAGCATTTTTCATTGAATCTGCGGCCTCAGAATGCGGTATTCCTCAGAAAAGACGCGGATTTCATCCACACGTGACTTTGGCACGGACGAACCGTCCGGAACGTATTGAAATAGGCTTATTGAAAAAGAAAACGGCTCCTGATTGGGTCCAGAAAACCGTGGTTTTGATGAAAAGTCAACTCCGTGCTTCAGGACCTGAATATTCCGTCATGGAGGAATGGAATCTTTTATGATTTTCTTGTTTCACCTTCAACCTAAAGCAGGAAAGGAGTGGTGATTTTTGGCGAAGAAAAGAAACCCCCAGACCCGTGAGGATGTCCTTGAACAGGCAATAGAGGACATCCGAAGCAAATTTGGCGAAGGCTCTATCATGAGACTCGGAGAATCCTTCAAATCAGCTGTGGAAGTCATTTCAACCGGAATACTTCCCCTGGACGTTGCTCTAGGAATAGGAGGGCTTCCAAAGGGAAGAATTGTGGAAATCTTCGGACCTGAAGGATCGGGAAAAACAACGGTTGCCCTTCATGCAGTCGCAGAAGCTCAAAAAGCTGGAGGTATAGCAGCCTTTATTGATGCGGAGCATGCACTTGATCCTCGACTCGCCTCCACGCTAGGGGTGGATGTCCAGTCTTTGTACATCGCCCAGCCGGACAGCGGTGAACAGGCTCTGTATGTACTGGATGCCCTTGTAAGGAGCAGTGCGGTAGATATTGTTGTCATAGACTCGGTAGCTGCCCTTACTCCCCAGGCTGAAATCGACGGCAAAATTGGAGACAGCCAGGTAGGTCTTCAGGCACGGCTTATGTCCTACGCTCTCAGGAGGCTCACATCTGCCATTTCGAAGAGCAACTGTGTAGTTGTCTTCATCAACCAGCTCCGTGCAAAGATAAGTACAGGTTACAGCCAGGGGCCTCAGGAAACCACAACCGGAGGAAGAGCTCTCAAGTTTTACAGCTCGGTCCGGATTGAGGTTAAGAGAGGCAAATCGATCACAAAGGGCGACGACACCATTGGGCATGAGCTTTGGATGAAAGTAGTCAAGAACAAACAGGCCCCCCCCTTCAAGACAGGCCATTCCTCCCTTGTCTATGGAAAGGGGATTCCAAAGGGCATGTCAATTGTGGACATGGCTATTGACTTCGATGTGGTGAAAAGAAAGGGTTCCTGGCTTGCATACAAGGGTGAAACCCTCGCCCAGGGCAAGGAAGCGGTAGCCCAATATATTGAAGAACACCCGGATCTTTTGAAAGAAATTGTGGACGAAGTTCTTTCCCTTGCGGCTACCGGGCTTGATCTGGGAATTGCCCCTGCGGAACCCGTACTTTCTTCAGAAGATGACGACGACGTCCCTTCACTGAATATCGAAGACGGTATTCTTGATCTTGACGAGGAAGAAAAATAAAAAACCCATCAATTGCAATAAATACCATATATACAAGGTTTATAGATCTAATTGTCAGGCATAGGCCTGACTATAATGATGCAGTCCTTTTTTCGTTCTTAATAAATGCCAGTATGTAAACATGAGACCTTGAATATCAATTATTTTGTAATCATTGACAGCATCGTCTCTGTCGAGTATTATTCTCAGGCACTCTGGCGCTGCCGGAGTGAAAACAGCACCTTGACAGTTTTATAGGGGAAAGAAAGAGGTAAAGAAGCGAGCCTTGAGCTAA
>CAZJAR010000014.1:0-35778 GCA_964543785.1 uncultured Synergistaceae bacterium
AAGGAAGGCAACCGGATAATTGCGGAAAACCTTCCCGTTGAAACCATCCTGCTTTCGAAGGAGGAAGCGGAGAATCTTCCCGGAATCAAGGGCAACTGGGGCAGGATCGCCGACGAAACCATAAGGGTGGTCCACATTCCCGGGTATGACACCATCGCCTGTTCCGGAAGCCATGTCGCCTCAACCGGAGTTGTCGGGGACCTCTTCATTACCGGTTTCCGGGGTACTGCTCCTGACTGGGAGTTCAAATTTACAGTTGATGGGGCAGCCCTGAGGCAGGAATACTGCGAAGAGGGCCGCAGGCTCGTACGGAGCATAGGATGCAGGTTTTCCCAGCTCAGGCAGGTTGTCGGCGGGCTTCAGGATGAAAACGGAACCTTAAAGAAGATGCTGGATAAGGCTTCGCAATACCTCTCACTTCCCGTTGAAGACCATGGCTCTGCCGGAATGCCGATTTCAGTTGCTATCCTCCCCGGCTTTTCCAGGGAGATCGTGTCTCCCTCGGCACGGAAATGGTCAGATACACATCCTGACAGAGTGCTTCTCCTGCTGCTTCCCACACCGGAGAGCACAGACGGATCTTTCCTCCTGTATGGAGGGCGGGACGTTCCTTCCGATTTTTCCCATTTCCTGAAGGAAACCCCTTCTCTAGGCGCCAGGGGTGGCGGCAGGAGAGACTGGCTCAACGGCCTTTCGCCAGTAATGACGGCGGAACCCTGGATAGAAGCGATACAGCAGCATATGAAAAAACGGCGGCCCTGACGGACCGCCGTTTTTTTGTGATTCGGAGGGTTTATTTCACCGCAGGAACGGTCATCCCTTTTTCTGAGTAGAATTGTGCCGCGCCGGGGTGAACAGGAACAGAAACTCCGTCGAGGGCCGTTTTCAGGGTAATAAAGGTTGCTTTCGGGTGGACTTTCTGAAGATCTGCGATGTTCTCCCAAAGGGCTTTCGTAAACCTGTACACTACATTGTCAGGGAGGTCAGCTTCACACACGAGCAGTGCCATGACAGCGGGGGTGACGATGTCGCGGTCGATTCCGCGGTAGGTTCCTGCGGGTATGATGTCCCTTACGAAGAAAGGATATTCCGCAACGAGGCTTGACATAAAAGATTCATTAAAATTCATCATGTCGATTTCATGGGTAGCGGCGAGGTCCGTTACGGAGGAAGTGGGGTAGCCGGCAACGACAAAGCCGGCATCAAGCTGGCCGTCCTTGAAGCGCTGGGTTGTATTGTTGAAGTCGAGAAAATCGGCACTCATATCCGAATACCGGATATCGGCTATTTTGAATAAGGCGGAGACGTCTCCCAGAACGCCTGATCCCGGTGCGCCCACCGAAACTCTTTTTCCCTTGAGGTCCATGATGTCCGTCACGCCGCTTCCCTTCAGAATAATGCAGTGAACGTGCTCAGGGTAAAGAGATGCAACTACGCGTATGTTGTCATATCTTTCCCTGAAGGGGGGCATTCCCTTCGAGGCCCAATAGACGATGTCGTTCTGGGCGAAGGCCATTTCTATCTGGCGTGTCCCGATGAGATTGATATTTGCGGCAGAAGCGTTGCCCGTCTCCGAAGTGACCTGGAATTCGGGAACATTTTTGCTGATGATTTCGGCAATGCCTCCTCCGAGCGGATAGTATGTGCCCCCTGTGCTGCCCGTAGCGATGGAAAGAAATGTTCGGGCTGACGCGTTTTCTGCAAAAATACCCAGCGATATGAATACCACAAGGACCGAGAAAATCAGTCTCTTCATTCGTGGAATCTCCCCTTTGCGAAAAGATCATGAATAAAAAAAACCGGCCGAAATACAAAAAAGCCAGAGTCTAAAACGCAGAATGCGCCCGATTCATAGTATAGAACGTAAAGGCACGGTGTACAAGAAACGTTTCTGAATTTCAGCAATTTCCCTGAGGGGGTTGCTTTCGGCCGGGAAAACAGAGCGCAGAAGTGACTCTTTTCCCTAATTACATTATAATGCGTACTAGAATTCACCAGAGAGGAGCTGTATGTTCGTGATCTGGAAGAAAATCTTCAACACCCCTCAGGAAGAGCTGGAGGACGATCCTGTAGAAATGGAAGCCGGAGCCGTATCTCAGGAGGAAGTTCCCCCACGGGCTGCTCGGGAAAACCATGTTCGTGACAGGGAGCCGGTGTCCCTGGACATCAATTCCAGGGGAGGCGAGAGGGATCAGCCCGGTATCGAGCTGAATCTCAATATTCGTATCGACGATGAGAGCCAGGTGGGGAGGGCTGCCCTGCTTCTTGCAGCGACGACGAGCAACGAGACAGAGTGCGTTTTCAAGAAAGAGCTGTCGTCCATAGGCTGGAGGTCTGTTGCAACTGAAGTTGGCGGGCTTGCCGGGGATCTCCCCCAGAAAATCACCAGGGCGCTTGTCGGTGCGTCGCTCAACGCAGGGGTGGTGGACAAGAGACGAAATGAAATGCATGCCCTCATGCACGCTGCTCTTGAAGCTCTTGACGGCTTTTTGGTGGTTGGGATGCTTGAGGCAAGCGTCGGTGCGAAGATTGCAATAGTGCGAAACAGCAAATGGATATCTGTGGCTGTTATGGGGGATACGGCCTACCATGCCGTGGCCCATCACGAACGGTGCGGTCTCGGGGTCATGCATATCTGACGGTGTGACTTCTTCCCTTGCGGCGAAGGAATCGCGAAAAAATGACTCTTGCACGAGGAAGCGTCCTGTGATAAAGTTTCTGTTCGTTTGGTGACAATTTACGAGTCACGATTTTCTTCGGAGGTGTCTCATAGATGAAAAAGGATATACACCCTCACTACGAGAAATGCAATGTAACGTGCGCATGCGGGAATACGTTTGAAACTCGTTCTACTGACAAGGAGCTGAGGGTGGGCGTATGCTCTGCCTGCCATCCTTTCTACACCGGCAAAAAAGGCAGCCGTGTTCTTACAGAAGCCGGACGGCTCGAAAAGTTCCAGCGGAAGTATCAGGGCATCAACTACGGTCAGAGAGAGACTTCCGATCAGTAAGGAAGGGGGGCCCGCGGTCCCCTTTTTTTGAGAGCCCGCTTTCAGCCGGAGCCGCATGACAATGCGACGCTGGCTGTTTTTTCATTTCGGATTCACCCCAGAGTCGGATCCGAAGCGGAAAGGGGAGATTTGTTCCATGGCATGCCGTGTCCATCTCATAGCCTCAACACCGTCTCCGGACGCCGTGGTTGCCGCTGCGGCCAGGATTTGCTACAGCGACGCGTCGGCTGCCGATATACTCGAATCAGAGTCGCCGGAAAAAAGTGCCAAGCTGCTGCGCCACCTTTGGGAAAGCGGCCATTATTCCCCCTTTGAACATGCTTCCTTTACCTTCGCCATGGACGGGCTCAGCAGGGTCGCATCACATCAGCTCGTCCGGCACAGGATTGCGTCCTTCAGCCAGCAGAGCCAAAGGTATGTAGGCATGAGTGCCCCCGATGTCATTCTTCCTCCGTCTATCGCCTCGAGTCCTGTGTTTTCGGATCGATTCCGGAACCTGGCGGAAGAAGTCCACCGATTCTATGCCGAAATGGTGGAATCCGGCATCCCAAAAGAAGATGCACGGTTCATACTACCGCACGGCTGGAGCACCCGGCTCGTTATGACCATGAACGCCAGGGAGCTGCATCATTTCTTTACCCTCCGGCTGTGCCGGCGGGCGCAATGGGAAATACGGGACGTAGCGCGGAAAATGCTCCTGGAAGTGATGCCTGTCGCCCCTCTTCTTTTCATGAAGGCAGGACCGTCCTGCGTCATTTCTGGTGAATGCAGGGAGATGAATCCCTGCGGCAAACCCTACGCTTCCCTTGAAGCGCTTTTACGCGATGAAGAATCCTGAGGTGAAAATGAGAAGACTGCTGGCAACCCTGTTTTTTTTGCTTTCGGAAAATATTGAAGACCGGCGTATACCTGTTGGCGGACAGGCCGTCATCGAAGGGGTCCTGATGAAGGGACCTGAAAGATGGGGTCTTTCCGTAAGAAAGCCTGACGGAACAATTGTGAGCGAGAGCTGGAACAGCCGTTCGTGGACGAAATCACTGCCGTGGAAGCTTCCGATTGTCCGTGGAGTGGTCACCATGGTCGAGATGATGACCATTGGCTTCCGGGCCCTGGACAAATCAGCCCAGATAGCTGTGGGAGAGCAGGAGAAGATAACCGCCAAAGAGATGTTTATTACTGTTGCGGTGGCTATTCTCGCCGTGGTGGGACTCTTTATTGCTCTTCCTCTCTGGCTGTCAGATATGGCTGTGAGAGCCTGGGGACTCACTCAGCTGGGCAAAAACGTCCTTGAAGGAGCTCTTCGGGGCGTGGTGTTCATTGCCTATGTTGCCGGAATCGGACTCTGGAGCGAGATTCGCCAGGTTTTTCGCTACCACGGCGCTGAGCATAAGACGATTAATGCCTACGAATCTGGCGCGGAGATGACGCCGGAAAATATCCGCGGGTTTTCCAGGATTCACCCGAGGTGCGGGACGTCATTTCTTCTCATTGTCGTAGCGGTCAGCATTGTGGTGTTTTCACTCGCCGGGCACGGAAGTATATTATGGCGCATCGGCAGCAGAGTTCTTCTTCTGCCTGTGGTCATGGGCATTTCATACGAAATCATCAAGGGTGCATCCTGCGCGGGGTTTATGGGCAGGATTCTAATGGCTCCTGCCATGTCTTTTCAGTACCTCACCACCAGGGAACCTGACGAAGGCCAGATTGAGGTGGCCCTTACATCCCTGGAAACTGCCCTTGGGAAAAAACTGAACACGCCTGGGGAGGAGTCTGAATGAACTACCTGGGAAAACTCGAGTCTCTTGAAAAGGATTTTGAGTCCATCGAAGCCAAAATGGCCGACCCGTCAACCCATGGCAACATGAAGGAACTCCAGCTCCTCGCCAGAAGACACTCCCAGCTCGAGCCGGTTGTCGCGAAATACAGGGAATATCGAAAGACAAGTGAAGACATCGAAGAAGCGAAGAGTCTTGTGTACGGAACTGACCCCGACATGGCAGAGCTCGCACGGGAGGAGCTTTCTGAGAAAGAACCTCTGCTCGTAAAGCTTGAGAATGAAATCAAGGTGCTACTCCTTCCCAAGGACCCGAATGATGAGAAAAGCGTCATCATGGAGATTCGTGGAGGAGCCGGCGGTGAGGAAGCGGCTCTTTTTGCCGCGGATCTCTTCCGCATGTATACCCGGTTCGCCGAGCGGGAAGGATGGAAGACAGAGGTGCTGGACTACAACGAAACAGGCATCGGCGGATACAAGGAGATTATTTTCCGGGTCGACGGGAACGGAGTATACAGCAAGCTCAAGTTCGACAGCGGAGTCCACAGGGTCCAGCGGGTACCCGCCACGGAGGCCGGAGGCAGGGTCCATACTTCCACCGCCACGGTCGCCGTTCTTCCGGAGGCAGAGGATGTAGACGTGGAGATCAACACGGAAGATCTCAGAATTGACACGTACCGCTCAAGCGGTGCCGGCGGACAGTATGTGAACATGACCGACTCGGCTGTGCGGATAACCCATGTCCCCACCGGGATTGTGGTAACATGCCAGGATGAGCGCTCTCAGCTGAAGAACAGGGTGAAAGCGATGGCCTATCTCAGGACAAAACTTTACGATGCCCAGCTCCGGAAACAGAACGAGGAACTTGCATCGGAACGCCGGGGACAAATCGGCACCGGCGACCGTTCTGAACGGATACGGACCTACAATTTTTCGCAGAACAGGATTACCGACCACAGAATTGGAGTCACACTCTACAAGCTGGACCAATACCTCGACGGCGATCTTTACGACATTATCGACGCCATGACGCTGGCGGACCAGACGGAGAGAATGCATACGATAGAGGCGAACTGATGAACCTCTCCGAAACGCGCAGACAGGCTGCTGAAACGCTGCGTGTCTCAGGTATCGAATTTCCGGAGAAGGAAGCCGAGCTGATTCTTTCCGGTGCAACGGGGTATTCCCGGTCATACCTTGCTGCCCACCCTTTTCATGATGTGGACTGTGATGCGTTCCGCCGTCTGCTCGAAATGACTGAGAGGCGATGCGCAAGGGAACCTCTCCAGTACATTCTCGGTTCCTGGGAGTTTTACGGCCGTCCTCTTCACATCAGTCCCGGTGTTCTCATCCCTCGCCCTGAAACCGAAACTCTTGTTGAAAAAGCCCTTGGCCTTCTTCCGCTCTCCGGACGGTTTCTTGACTGGGGAACGGGATCCGGATGCATTCCCCTGGCCATCCTCTCGGAGCGCCCGGATGTTTCCGGTGTTGCAGTTGACGCCAATCCTCTCGCCATAAGCCTCTCCTGGAAGAACCTGAAGTCCTCAGGCCTTCTGCCGAGGTGCCTCCTCTGGCATTCCCGAAGGCCTGAGGATATTCCCGTCCAGGATGAAACGATTGATATGATTATCAGCAATCCCCCATATATTCCATCATCCCGAATATCTGACCTTATGGAGGAGGTCAGGAGAGAACCTCTCTCCGCCCTCGACGGGGGGGAGGACGGTCTCTTCTGGTACAGGGCTTTGTTCTCCTGGGGGCCTGGGAAACTCAGGACGGGTGGGTGTATGGTGTTTGAGATAGGCGACGGGGACCAGGGCCTCCATTTGGCAGAAATTGCTCCATCTAGCCTTGAATTTAAGGGAATATTCGATGATCTGTTCCAAATGCCTCGCGTGGCATTATGGCATCGTGTATAATTCCATTGGACTATACCGTTTTTCATCTGGAGGGGTGGTTTTTTTATGGAAAAAAGGGAGCTAGTCATTATCGGCGCTGGTCCGGCTGGGCTTTCGGCGGCCATTTACGGCCGAAGAGCCGGCCTGGATGTTCTGCTTCTTGAAAAGGGCGTTCCAGGCGGACAAATCAACATCACCGAGGAAATCGAAAACTGGCCTGGAGTGGAACATGCCACGGGCCCTGAGCTTGGCGCCATGTTCCGGAGTCATGCGGAAAAGTTCAAGACCGAATTTCGCGATGTTGACGTGTCCTCCGTGGAAGTCCGCGATGGTGCGAAAATCGTTGTAACAAATAAAGGTGAGATCGAGGCCGAGGCTGTTATTATTTCAACGGGTGCTTATTTCCGCCGTCTGGGTTGTGAAGGTGAGGCGGAGCACATCGGTCAGGGCGTGAGCTACTGTGCAGTGTGTGACGGCGCTTTTTTCGAAGACGAGGAAATAGCTGTTGTCGGCGGAGGGAATACTGCTGTTGAGGAAGGGGAATACCTCACAACGTTTGCCTCAAAAGTGTACATCATCCACCGGAGGGACGAGTTCCGTGCCGACCGCGCAGCCATAGAGCGGGCCCTTTCAAACCCGAAGATCGTTCCCGTATGGAACACGGTGGTTGAGAAGATCGAAGGGGACGGCATGGTGGAGAACCTCGTCCTGAAGAATATCAAGACCGGAGAGGTTTCCAACCTCGCCGTGGCCGGCGTGTTCATGTTCGTAGGCCAGTCTCCCCACGACGAACCCGTCAGGGGACTCGTGGAAGCTGCAAAGGGCGGCTGGATCAAGACCAACGACGCCATGGAAACGTCCGTGGAGGGAATCTTCGCCGCCGGAGACGTTCGTGACAAAGGTCTCCGCCAGGTAGTCACCGCCGCATCCGACGGAGCGATTGCCGCCATGAGTGCATCAGCCTACATCAACGAGCAGGTTCATCTCAGGTCCCTCCTCATGGAACCCGAGCACGTGACCGCCCTTTTCTACTCCAGCATCGACAGGGAACAGGTGAAGCTCTCCGACGAGGTTGAGTCTCAGGGGAGAAACGCCGGGAAAAAGGTCGCCCTTGTGGACGGCTACAAGAACGCCCGCATGGTGGAGAAGCTTGGACTTCCTTCCCTTCCTGCCATGGTGGAGCTTGCTTCCGGAAAAATGGTGAAGATGGCCCCCATCTCTTCTGCCTCCGGAGCTGCAGACTTTCTGAAGTAAATACACAATGCCGGTAGTTTCCGCTGCACAGCGGAAACTACCCATGCCAGGGGAGGAGCAGGCAATGATTCTGACGGTCACCCTTAATCCTGCAGTGGATGAAGAGTACGTGGTTCCCGAATTTCGGCCGGGAGGCTGGATACGGGCCACGAAAAGCAGTCGCTCCCCCGGCGGGAAAGGAATAAACGTCTCAACGCTCCTGGCGCAGTTCGGGTACTCTTCAACTGCTATGGGCTTCCTTGCGGGTTTCAATGGCGAGTATATACGGCACGCTCTCAGAGCGTTCCGTATCACAACGAATTTTGTTCATATACCTGGGGAGACCCGGACGAATGTATATATAATTGATGATACCGGACACGTGGAAACAGGCATTTCGGAAGCCGGTCCCAGTGTCAGTCCTGAAGCTATGGAACGGCTCAGAAAGGTGTACCGGCGAATACTCCAGAGGACGCGGCTGGTTATCCTGGGAGGGTCTCTGCCTCCGGGTGCTCCGGAAGGAATTTTCGGCGAGCTGGTGCTTCTTGCCAAGGAAAAGGGGATTCCCACCGTGGTCGATGCGGCCGGGCTTCCTCTCATGGCCGCCCTCGATGCCGGCCCCAATGTGGTCAAGGTGGATCACAGATTCATGTCAAAAGTCATGGGAAGGTCTCTCACCTCTCTCGATAACCTGATTGATGTCGTTTCAGGGTTTCACGAGAAGGGAGTGGAGTGGGCCGTCGTATCCTACAGAACCTACGGAAACGTTTTTTTCTCTCCCGACGGGATATTTCTGGCGCTTGCGGACAGGAAAAGTGTTCGCTCGATTTTTTCCGCAAGTGATGCCCTTCTTGCCGGGCTTGTTGTCGCAAGGGAAGAAGGCATGTCAACGGAGGACACGATACGGTTTGCCATGGCATCGGCGTGGGAGTGCGCCGCGCATGTAGGAAAGGGTATACAGAACAGAAAAGCGGTTGAAGAGTATATGCCCCTGGTGGAACTTGAGCACCTCTCCTGAATCTTTCTCACTGCCGCCGGTGTAATGTTTTCGACTTCTCCGGCCGAAACATGAGTGAGGGGAAGGAGGAATTCAAAATGGACTCAAGAAACGCTCAAAATGCCCAGGCAGTTTATCTGGCAACCAAGGTGAATACTGCTTCGAGGGAACAACTGCTTCTCATGACGTACGAAATAGGCGTAAAAGCCTGCAGGAATGCTGAAAACGCTCTGGCTGCAGGGAATGCCGAGGAAGCCAACAAAAATATGCAGAAAGCACAGGACGTCCTCCGGGAGCTTATGGTGACACTCAACATGGAAACGGGCGGAGAAGTCGCGGAAGGACTCATGAAGCTCTACGATTTCATGTACCTTCTTCTTGTTGAGGCGAACGTCCGAAAAGAACCCGAAAAAGTGTCCCTTGTCCGGGAGATGCTCGAAGAACTCAAGGCGACTTGGGAAGAGGCCATCATGAAACTGGCCGAAGAGCAGCAGGATATCCCGCTTTCCAGGGCCGCATCGTCTGGAGGACCCGCGGAGCGGCAGCCCGTAGCCGCAGGGGGATTGAACATTGCAGGATGACTTTCAGGAAAATCTTTCGAGCCTTGCATCCACTGAACTGGCTTTGTACAATGAACTCGCCCTCATCGTTCAGAAGGAGGGCGAGTGTGTCAGGTCGGGCAATCTCGACTGCCTCCTCTCGATTCTTGTGGAAAAGCAGGATGTGATTTCCCGACAGGAGCTGGTCCAGGAAGGCTGGAACACCATATGTACCGGTCTCGGCCTGTCGGAGGGGAGGGACGGGCCCGTTTTCTGGGAAAAAGTCGCGGCCCTCCTTGGCCCTGTCGGGACTGAGGACCTGAAGGCATCTCTTGCCGTAATCCGCGATGTTGCGGGCAGGGTACTTGAAGACGAGCAGCAGGTCCAGGCGCTTCTTGAAGAGCACGTGGCAGACCTGAGAAAG
This sequence comes from uncultured Synergistaceae bacterium, assembly GCA_964543785.1. Taxonomy (GTDB): domain Bacteria; phylum Synergistota; class Synergistia; order Synergistales; family Aminobacteriaceae; genus Aminivibrio. The sequence continues at coordinate 9,876 of CAZJAR010000014.1, forward strand.
GAAATGCTCAGGCTGAACCAGGGAAAGAAGGCCGTCCACGGCTACTATAAATCTGGAGGGTCTTTCTAGAGGCATTGCCATGAAATCACGCAACGGAACCATCCTGTGTCTTTTGCTTTTCACCCTCATTCTTGGTCCACTCCCCGTTTTTGCATCCGCAGACAGCATGAAGAAGGAAATAGCCCTGGGAGAGAAGGTTGCCGCCGATGTTGAAAAGCAATGGGAGCGCGTAGCTGACCCCGCCCTGAGCGCCAGGCTCTCCATGATTCTTGGCCGTTTTCTTCCACACCTTTCCCGCCCCCTTCCCTATGAAGTCAGGATTGTCCGGGAAAAAATGATCAACGCATTCAGCCTTCCCGGCGGCATAGTGTACTTCACAACCGGGATGCTTGATTTCCTCCGCACCGATGCAGAGATTGCGGCCATCCTTGCTCACGAACTCATCCACGCGGACAGGCGGCATGTCATGATCCAGACGGCACGTTCCTCGAAGATCAACCTGGCTGCCCTCGCCCTGCTGATCGCCTCCCAGGGAAGTGCCGGACCGATGATCCTCACAAGCCTCGCACAGGTGGCTGTGACAAACTCATACAGCAGGGATCTTGAACGGGAAGCCGACAAGGAAGGATTCCGCATCCTCGTTGAGGCGGGGTTTCCTCCTGCGGCCATGGTGACGTCACTCGAAGCCATGATCTATGATCAGATGAAGCATCCCTACGTGGACCCCGGAATTTACATGACACACCCAGAGCTCTCCGAACGGGTGATGTACATTCTCCAGACAGCACGGGAGACGAATACCCCCATCCGGAGAAAGACGGCTCTCAACCTTCTGCGCCCTTCTGTTCAAGCGGCTGAGGGGCAAACAGTGCTGCTTCTCGACGGGGTCCCTGTATGGTCACTCCCGGATGGAGAGGAAAGCCGCTCAATTGCTGCCGAAGCCAGCAGAAAAATCGACGAAGTGCTCCAGATGGAAACAGCCCCCTTTGAAATTCAGGTCATTGTCATCGACGGGAGAAATGCTCTTCGCGTCGGCCCTTCTCTTGTGGCAAGGGAACCTCTTCCCAAAGGCACACAGCCCCTCCATATCTTCAGGGAAGCACTGGTTCAGTCTCTCGGCGAAGCCAGAAACAAACACCAGGGCGCCAAATATCTCCGCTGATTTTGATGTAGAATAGCATGGGTTTCTGCAGCAGCCCGGTGTCTTTTACCGGTCTGCAGTGTTTCCGCGAGGCGGTACCTGACTGATTTATTCCCTGACAGAGGAGGACGCCCCATGACGATTTCGCTTTACAGACGGTACAGACCGCGGACTTTTAACGAGGTCGCGGGGCAGAATATGGCCGTGGACGTCCTGAAAACAGCACTCCGGAGAAACCAGGTCGGGCACGCCTATCTTTTTTCCGGCCCAAGGGGGTGCGGGAAGACCTCGCTTGCGAGGCTTCTCGCAAAGGCTCTGAACTGCACGAACCTTAAAGATGGACATGAGCCCTGCGGCGAGTGCACAAGCTGCGTTTCCATAACCGCTGGAGAGAGCCTTGATGTTGTTGAAATCGATGGAGCTTCGAACAACGGGGTGGAGGAAATCAGGGAGCTGAAAAGCCATGTCTCTCTTTCGCCCTTTTCCTCCAAGTGGAAGGTATATATCATCGATGAAGTGCACATGCTCTCTATTTCCGCATTCAATGCCCTGCTGAAGACTCTGGAGGAACCTCCTTCCTTCGTGGCGTTCATTCTGGCCACAACTGAGCCTTCGAAGGTTCCCGTGACAATCCGTTCGCGCTGTCAGCATATCCCTTTCAGGCGGATCTCCCCTGAGGATATCAGGGCCCGGCTCGTGGACGTAGCGAAAAGGGAGAATGTGTCCTGGGAAGAGGATGCCGTCAGGGAGATTGCCCGTCAGTCAGACGGAGCACTCAGGGATGCCCTCTCTTTGATGGAGCAGGCCCTTTCCCTCGGCGGAGGCAGCCTGTCTGCCGAAGCAGTAGACAGGCTGCTTGGAGGAGGCACCATGTCCGACCTGGAGCGATGGACATCCTCAGCCCGGGGAGATTCAGTGCGGCCATTTCTCATGCTGGAGGAAATGTTCCTGAAAGGGGCTTCCCCACAGCGTGTTGTTGAAGGCCTGTTCATTCTCTTCCGGAACCTGTGGGTTTGCCGGAAATGGGGGAAGGATGTCCTTGCCTCCCTGTCGGTTTCTGACAGTGAAGCCCGGTTCCTTGAGGAAGAAGCCCCGATGTGGAGTACAGAGGATCTCTCCGGGATGATGCTATTCTGTTCCAGGCTGATTCCCCAGGTAAGAGCAGGGCTCAGATCGGATGTCCTCTCTGGACTGCTTTCCGCCAGGATTCTCGAATTTCTTGGCGCCCCCTCTCATGAGGAAGAACACGGGGCCTCCGGGGACAGGGCGGAGGGTGCCGTCACTCATGTCCGGGAGGCAAGGGAACCGGCGACGACGGTGTCCAAAGAATCCCCCGCGGAATCTTCTTCCAGACCTGTATCGGCAGAACGTTTCAGGAGAAAGGAACCGGAGGTATCGAAGACAACCGAAGGAGAGGCATCCGGACCTTCTTCGGACCCTGTTCCCCTTCTTCAGGAAAACTGGACGGGGTTCGAAAAAATGCTCTTTGGCCGGGATCTGCTGCTCTACTGCGCCTTGGCTGGAACTCTGGTCTCCCTGGAAGACCGGATGATCACCATCGTTTTTCCGGAGGAATCACTCTATTGTTTTGAAATCCTCTCCATTGAACGCAACGCCTATTCCCTGGCATCGAGGGCTGCAGACCACTTCGGCGAGGATGTGGCAGTTCTTCTGAAGTATGGAGACCGGCAGAAAAAATGCGCGGGAGGAGGAGGATACGATGGAGCGGATACGGAATGGGAGACTCCCGGTCCTACCATCCCGCTTTTCAAAATACCACGGGCAGAGGAAGAATCATCACCCTCACCAGATAGAACCGTCGCACCTTCCTCTGCGGCGGACGAAACCGAGGAAACTGGAATTCCTTTTGAAGGTCTGGTGAACGAAGTACTGAAATGGGGCGGGGGAGAAGTGATCCTCGTAAAAAGAGAGGACCGGGAAGGAGATGTCCCCGACGAATCTGTTCCTCCAGGAGAGTGAACTTTTTCGCTGAAAACGTACCCTTTCAGGCATTTTGATTTTTTTCACAAGGAGCGTCCTCAATGGCCCGACAATTTGTTCATCTTCACGTTCATACTGAATACAGTCTTCTCGACGGTGCCATACGGTGCGACCAGCTTGCTGCCAGGGCTGTTGAATACGGCATGCCTGCTGTTGCCATGACCGACCACGGAGCAATGTACGGTGCGGTGGAGTTTTACGATAAATGCGTTTCCGCCAGCATCAAGCCCATCATAGGGTGCGAAGTCTACGTCGACCCCGAAGGGCATACCTCAAGGGACAAGCGAAACAGGAACCACCATCTCATCCTCCTGGCGGAGAATGACGAGGGGTACCACAACCTGGTGAAGCTCACGTCAATCGCGAACACCGACGGGTTTTACGGAAAACCGAGAATAGACCATTCACTTCTTGCCAGATACAAATCCGGCCTTATCGCATCCTCTGCATGCCTTGCAGGAGAGATCCCTTCCCTCATTCTCGAGGGAAGGGAGAAGGAAGCCCTCGACAGGGCCGTGCTGTACCGGGACATAATGGGAAAGGATAATTTCTTTCTCGAGGTCATGTACAACGCCATTCCCGAGCAGGCTGTGGTGAACAAGACAATCGTCCGGATGGCCAGGGAGCATGGGTTTCCCCTCATTGCGACCAACGACGCTCACTACTTGTCAAAAGAGGACTACGACTGGCACGAAATACTCCTCTGCGTCCAGACGAAGAGCAGCCTCGAGGATGAAAACAGGATGTCCTTCTCGAGCAATGATTTCTACTTCCGTTCTCCGGAGGAAATGGACATGCTCTTCGGAGCGGAGCTTCCTGATGCGCTGGACAACACGGTGGCCATCGCCGAACGGTGCAATGTCCGCCTTCCCCTCGGGGAGAGGGATTACAAGCTCCCGAACCTCCAGCTTCCTGAAGGAGAGACCCTGGAAAGCAACCTCGAAAAAGAAGCCCGTAAGGGCCTTGCGGAACGCATGAAAGAAAATCTCCCGGAAGAGTACGCAAAACGACTCGACTACGAGCTTGGCGTCATCAACTCCATGGGTTTTGCGGGCTATTTTCTCATCGTGGCCGGCATCATCGGCGCCGCGAAAAAAAAAGGAATTCCCATCGGTCCGGGAAGAGGGTCCGCAGCTGGATCCCTCGTGGCGTGGAGCCTGAGAATTACCGAACTGGATCCCATACGCTACAACCTCCTCTTTGAACGCTTCCTGAACCCTGAGAGAATCAGCATGCCCGATATCGACACCGACGTGTCGGACAAGGGGCGGGATGAACTGCTCCACTACATTTCGGAGCATTACGGGCATGACAGGGTTTCCCAGATCGTCACCTTCGGCAGGATGAAAAGCCGTGCCGCCGTGACGGACGTTGGAAGGGTCCTGGGGATGGCGGTACGTGACGTAAACGCCATCACCAGGCTCATCCCTCCCATGGGGGTTCATTCCATCGGCGAGGCTGTGGAACAGGTTCCCGAACTCGCTGATTTGAAAAAGAACAACCCCATGGTTGCACGGGTCCTCGACATTGCCTCCAACATCGAAGGCCTCGCCAGACACTGTTCTCAGCACGCCGCCGGTGTGGTCATCACCCCCATGCCGGTAACGGACCTCGTCCCTGTGAGGAGGATAGGCGACGGGCAGATTGTTACCCAGTATCCCATGGAGCCCATTGAAAAACTGGGACTCGTCAAGATGGACTTTCTCGGTCTCAGGACCCTTTCCGTAATAGAGGAAGCTCTGCAGAACATTGCGCTCAGCGGGAAGCCCGTTCCCGACATGGAGCACATCCCCCTGGACGATCAGCCCTCCTACGAAATGCTCCAGAAGGCGGACACCCTCGGCGTGTTCCAGCTTGAATCGTCGGGGATGCGCCAGCTTCTCAAGAAGCTCCGTGTGGACTGTTTCGAGGATCTCATCGCCGTTCTCGCCATGTACCGTCCCGGGCCTCTCGGCAGCGGAATGGTGGACCAGTACATCCAGTGCAAGCACGGGAGGGCGAAGGTGGAATACCTCCATCCCCTTCTTGAAAATGTCCTGAAGGAAACCTACGGGGTTGTGCTTTACCAGGAGCAGGTTATGCAGTGCGCCGCCATCCTGGCGGGCTACTCCCTTGGGGAGGCTGACTTGCTCCGGAGGGCCATGGGCAAAAAAAAGGCGGACGTAATGGAGCAGCAGCGGGCGAAGTTCGTCCAGGGAGCAAAAGAACGGGGAATCGACGAAAAAACGGCGGAGAACATCTTCAACATTATCCAGGAGTTCGCCGGATACGGTTTCAACAAGTCCCACAGCGCTGCCTATGCCCTGATAACCTACCAGACGGCGTGGCTGAAGGCAAACTACAGGCCGGAATTCATGGCCGCCTACCTTTCAAGCCAGATCGGGTCAAAGAAAGAAGACCTTGCGGCTTATGTACGGGAAGTGCGGAATTCGGGCATAAAGGTGCTTCCTCCCGATGTGAACACCTCAATGGCAAGTTTCACCGCCGTCGGCGACGTGATCCGCTTTGGTCTCGGCGCCGTCTCCAAGTCCGGACATACGGCAGTGGAGGCTATTCTCGCTGCCCGGAATGAGGGAGGTTCCTTCGCGTCGCTCTGGGACTTTCTCTGCAGGGTGGACCTTCGTGTTGTGAATAAATCTGTGGTGGAAAACCTGATCAGGGCGGGGGCATTCGACAGCGTCAATGAAAACCGCAGACAGCTTCTGGAAGGATTGCCGGATCTTGTCTCCGCGGCTTCAAAGAAATGCGCCGACGGAAACCAGTGCTCCCTCTTCGAACTGCTGCCGGAGGAAACGGACGAAGCGGGGCCGGATCTTCCGGAAGTGGAAGATTTTCCCATCCACGAACGGCTGGAGCTGGAAAAGGAAGCCACGGGGCTGTATATCTCAGGCCACCCCTTCGAGCAGCACGAGGCAAAGGTACGTTCCTTCAGCAACTGCACCATTTCCGACCTAAAGAAGTGGAAGGGCAAAAAGACGCCCCCCCTCGTTGGCGGGATGGTCCTTTCCGTAAAGGAACGGACGACAAAAAACGGTGATCCCATGGGGATAATCGAAATAGAGGACGGAGAATCCCGGGTGGAGGCGGTTTGTTTTCCTAGAACATGGGCTCCCCTTCGGGGACGGATTTCTGCCGGACAGGTGTGTTTCGTTTCCGGTTTTCCGGAGGAGCGTGGCGAGACGAGCGTTATCGCCAGGACGGTTTATCCCGTTGAAGAAACGGGTGAGAGGGGAACTCCTCCCTACGTCCGTGTGTCGGTCTTCGGTGACTCCATGAAGGGAATTTCCGTGAAGGACCTTTTTCGCGCCCTGAAGACCTACCCTGGAAAATCACCGGTTCTCTTCGAGATCAAAGGAGAGGCTGATTCAGTGACTATGCTTCTTCAGGACATCAAGGTCGACTCGGGAGCTCCTCTTGCCGAGGCGCTCGGAGAGGTTCTTCCGGGGGAAATGTTCCAGATAGGGTAGAATTATGCTGGTGCGTGAGGATGTCTTGCTGAGGCACAGGGAGAGAAAGGGGTTCTTGAAAAAATGACAAAAGTAAAAATTGTCTGCACTATAGGCCCTGCCTGTTCAAATTATGAAACTCTTGTGAGCATGGCGAAGACAGGCATGAATGTTGCCAGGTTCAATTTCAGCCACGGAGCCTACGAAGGGCACCTTGAGATGCTGAACCTCGTACGGCGCGTGGAAAGAGATCTGAAGATACCCATAGCATGCCTCCTTGACACGAAGGGGCCGGAAATTCGGACCGGCAAAGTGGAAGGCGGAACGGTAAGCCTTGAACAGGGGAGTACCCTGACTTTTACAACAAAAAACATCATGGGCAGCGCTTCTATGGTGACAGTGAACTATGAAGCCCTTCCCGAAGAAGTGGTGCCGGGACAGGAGATTTACATCGACGACGGGACGCTTCATCTGAAGGTTGAGGAAATTTCCGGGGAGAACGTGGTATGTCGGATTATTGTCGGAGGTCTCCTGGGAGACACGAAGGGAGTCAATATACCCGGAGCTGAGATTTCCCTCCCGGCTCTTTCACAGAAGGACATAGAGGACATCCGCTGGGGACTCGAACACGAGATGGAGTACATTGCAGTCTCCTTCGTGAAAAACCGGCGGGACATCATGGAGGTCCGCAGGATCATGGAAGAGTTCGGCGGTTCCATGAAGGTCATCGCCAAGATCGAAACCCGGCAGGCCGTTCAGAACATCGACGAGATCACCGACGTCGTGGATGGCGTGATGATCGCCAGGGGGGATCTCGGCGTGGAGATTCCCACAGAGGAAGTGCCCCTCCAGCAAAAGCGCATCATTGACATCTGCCGTGTAAAGGGCAAGGCAGTCATCGTGGCAACACAGATGCTGGATTCCATGATTCGAAACCCACGGCCGACAAGGGCAGAGGCAAGCGATGTGGCAAACGCAGTTCTCGACGGGGCGGATGCTGTTATGCTCTCGGGCGAGACGGCCAAAGGAGCCTATCCTCTCAGGTCTGTGGAGACCATGAAGCGCATTGTGGCCAGGGCGGAGAGCGAGATAGAACTCTGGGAGAGGCCGCTTCACAGCGTGTCTAAAACTCTGGGTGTCCCCGATGCTGTGAGCAGCGCGTCCGTCCTGGTTGCCCGGCAGATGAAGGCTTCAGCAATAATATCCATGACCCAGAGCGGGAGCACTGCGCAGATGGTAAGCAAGCACAGGCCACCGTGCCCCATACTTGGTGCCACTCCTTCAGTCAGGACATGGCGGGAGCTTACACTTTACTGGGGAGTTACTCCTCTCATGAAAGAAGAAATGTTCGACCAGAATACCGCGGTTGATTCAGCCATCGCATCCTGCATTTCCGCAGGCCTCATCAGGGAAGGAGACCTGGTGGTAGTGACAGCCGGAGTTCCGCTTGGAGCGGTAGGCACCACAAACATGCTCCAGGTGCACATAGCGGGCAAAATTCTCCTCAAGGGCATCTCCCTTTTGAAGCACGAGGCCCGCGGGGCAGTGTGCATTGCCAGGAGCGCAGCCGAGGCCAATGAAAAAATGAAGAAAGGGTCAGTCCTCGTCGTAGGTTCTACTGACAGGGAGTACGTTCCGGCCATGAAGCTCGCCTCAGCGATTGTGGCTGAGGAAGGGGGATTGACATCTCACGCCGCCATAGTCTCCCTGGAGCTCGGCATTCCCTGCGTAGTGGATGCAGAGAAGGCTCTGACGCTCCTCTCGGATGGCATGATTGTCACCGTGGATGGATACAGGGGAATGATCTATCACGGCCGGGTAAAGCTCACGGTATGAGGGGTTCCTGGAATGGCCTCCCGGAATGGAAAAATCGTCTCGTTCAGGTTTTCTCTCCGAGGCTTATTCTTCCGTGGGAGCAAGTTGTCACCAGGGGGAAGGGGAAAAGTGCTGTCCTCGTACCCTTTTTCCCTGGACCGGAGGGGCCGGAGCTTCTTTTTCTGCGGCGTTCTGCCACGCTGCGGCACCATGCGGGAGAAATTTGTTTTCCCGGCGGCATGAGGGAACCGGGGGACTTTGGCCCGGTCTTTACTGCTCTCAGGGAAACGGCGGAAGAAACGGGTATTCCGACGGATTGTGTGGAAACTCTCGGAGTTCTTGCTCCTGAATATGCCGTTGTCTCCGGCGTTGCAGTACTTCCTGTTGCCGGCCTGGTCAGCGGGTTTGATCCGCAGAACCTTGACCTGTCTTCCGGTGAAACAGAGGGGGCGTGCTTCGCTTCCATTGGCAGTTTCCCGGCTGTTCCTGAGACGAAGAGCGTTACCATCCGGGGGACAGAGCATGAATACCCCGAATACCTCCTTGAGAATGGCTGGGTCATCTGGGGTGTTACTGCCCGCATACTCCGCCGGATCCTGGGGAGGCTGAAAGGCGGGATGGCCTGATGGCCAGGATAGGCGCCCATGTTTCTATCGCTGGAGGACTCGAGCAGGCTTTTGCCCGTGGAGAAGAGCTTTCCTGCGAATCCATGCAGATATTTACGAAAAACCAGCTTCAGTGGAGGAGCGGCCCCATCTCCGAGGGCAGGGCCGACAGATTTCTGCGCGCCTGGGCCGGCAGTTCCATACGTGACGTGGTGGTCCATGCCTCCTACCTTATCAACCTTGCAGCCACGGACGCCACAGGGGAAAAAAGTACGGCTGCTCTGGAGGACGAAATCGAACGATGCGACATCCTCGGCATAGAAGACCTGGTTCTCCATCCCGGCTCCTCACGGGGGAATCCGCTGGATGATTCACTCGCTCTCGTTGCAAAGAGGCTGGGCGCTGTTCTTGGCAGAACATCCCACAAGAGAGTGAACATCCTGCTGGAAACCATGTCGGGCCAGGGGAATCTTCTCGGGGCGGATTTCAGGGAGTTCCGCCTGATTTTCGAAAAGCTGGACTGGAATCCCCGCATGGGTATTTGTCTTGATACGTGCCATATGTTCGCCGCAGGGCTCGACTTTCGGACCGAACCTGCCTACAGGCGGCTGCTCGGCCAGATCGATTCCTCGGTGGGACTGGACAGAGTGCGGTGCTGGCATTTCAACGACAGTGCCCACACATTGGGGAGGAGGCTCGATCGCCACGCTCACATAGGCGAAGGTGAACTGGGGTACATGCCTTTTTCTCTGATTCTCTGCGATCCACTGTGGGAAGAGGTTCCCTGTATCCTTGAAACTCCTCAGACCGGCTCAGGATATGGAGGGGACATCGCCCTTCTGAGAAAGCTGAGAGGAGGATAATATGACTGTGCTTTGGCCCCGTCTTGTTGTTGATCTACAAGCTATAGAGGAGAATACCCGGAGGGTTGTGCGGAAATGTGCTGAAGCCGGCATCTCCGTTTCCGGAGTGACCAAGGGAATGTGTGCCAGGGAGGAGGTTGTCCGGGCCATGGTTTCCGGCGGCTGTGCCGAGCTTGCTGACAGCCGCGTAAGCAACCTGGCAGCCCTGAAAGCAATGAATACCGGTCTTCCTCTTCTGCTTCTCCGAATCCCCATGCTCAGCGAGCTAGCCATGGTTGTTTCCTACGCTGACTGTTCGCTTGTAAGCACACCTGAAACTATTGCCGGGCTGGAAAAAGCCTGCGCCTCTTCGGGACTGCGGCACGAAGTGATCGTCATGGTGGACCTCGGAGACCTCCGGGAAGGAGTCTGGCTTGACGATACGGATCAGATCGCTGCAGCGCTGAATCGTTCCCCAAATGTTCGCTGCAGAGGAGTGGGCGTCAACTTCGGATGCTACGGAGGCACCCTGCCGACAGCGGAAAAACTCCGTCAGCTGCTCACCATCGGCAAAGAGCTTGAGAAAGAGATCGGCTATCATTTGGACGTTTTTTCCGGAGGGTCCACTTCTTCACTTGTTCTCGTGGAACAGGGAGAAATACCCCCCGGAATAAACTCCCTGCGGATCGGTGAAGGAATTCTGCTCGGTGAGGATGTCACGTCCATGAGGTCCATTCCCTGGCTGCTCACACGGTCCATGTGGCTCGAAGCGGAAATTGTGGAGATTCGGAGAAAGCCTTCCGTTCCTTTGGGGCCTGTAGGGGCTGATGCCTTTGGCGGAAACCCGGTCTTTGAGGACAGGGGGATTCGAATGCGAGCCATCGCAGCTGTGGGAAGGCAGGATGTGCGGATAGAAGGCCTGGTCCCTGAGTTGGATGGAATTCTCATTCTCGGAGCGTCCAGCGACCACATGATCCTGGATGTGGAGGACTCCCCCGTCAACATCGTCCAGGGGGACAAACTCAAGTTTTTTCCTGATTACGGAGCCATGCTTGCCTTGGCGACTTCCCCCTATGTTTCCTTCAAAGTGGTATAGTATAGACACTGTTTTATCCCATAACCCGGAGTGAACCCATGCTTGATTTTTTCCGGTGGCAGGATGCCATCGATATTATTATCATTTCCGTCATCGTTCACAGGCTGCTCCTGCTGATAGTCGGCACCAGGGCAATGCAGCTCGTGAAAGGGCTTTTTATCATAGGAGCCCTCGCGGCGGCTGCCCGGATTTTCGACCTGAGGACCCTGTCCTGGTTTCTCGGAAAGGTGCTGGGAGTTCTCGTCATTGCAATTCCCATAGTGTTTCAGCCGGAGCTGAGAAAAATGCTTGAGGAGTTGGGGAGAGGCGGGAGTCTCTGGCAGAGGAAAAAGTCGGGAAAAAAGGCTGAACTTCTGAGCCATGAGGTGGCACGTGCCATCAGCTATCTCAAGGGACAGAACATCGGCGCGCTTGTTGTCCTTGAAAGAAACACGGGACTGAAGGATTTCTGGCGAACTGCCATCAAGTTGAACGCCGATATTACACAGGAACTGCTGATTTCCATTTTTTGGGATAAAAACCCACTCCACGACGGGGCCGTCATCATGGACAGGGACAATATAGTCGCTGCGAGCTGTTATCTGCCTCTCACGGAGAATTCGGACCTTTCACGATGGATTGGCACGAGGCACAGGGCAGCCTTGGGCGTCACGGAAGTTTCCGATGCGATTGCCCTGGTGGTTTCCCAAGAGAGAGGGGAAGTTTCCCTGGCCATTAACGGTCACCTTTCCAAGAACCTTAAGGAGGCCCAGGTTCAGAAGCTGCTGCTCCATTATTTTGAAGGCGAAGACGAGGAGAACAAGTCTCTTCTTGACAGGCTTCAGGACGATATCCGGACCCTATGGTCCTGATCCTTTATTCTTAGGAGGAACCGGTTCACAATGGCCGAAACCCCAAAAACAGATGATATAATATCCTCTCCCATGTTCCTTCGGGTAATGGCTGTGGTCATTGCCTTCGCTTTCTGGTTTTACGCTTCCGGAAGCAGGACGACCGAGACGACGAGAAGCCTGTCCGTGCCCCTCGAGTATCTCAATGTGCCGCCCCAGACCACCATGAAGGGAGCGGTAAAGGAGGTTGAGATTGTCCTGTCCGGCACTCCCGGAGTTCTCTCTTCTCTCTCCCCTGAGGCCGTAGTCTGCGAAGTCGATGCCAGGGGCCTCGGAGTGGGAAAATACAGGCTGGCCGTGAGGGCAATTGCACCCAAGGACGTGAAACTCGTTGACGTCGTTCCCACCCATGTTGATATTGAACTCCTTCGTTACATTGACCGGCTTATCCCCGTGGAGGTGGCGGTGGAGAAGGGACTGCCGCCGGGTCTTTTCCTGGACATGGTGGAGATCGTTCCCAAGGATGTAAGCGTGAAGGGTAGCGAGAAAGACCTCGCGAAAATAGGTTCAGCCCGTATCTCCCCGACTCTCGATGATCTCAAGGCGGGGGGGGAGCTTTCCTTGCCTGTGGAAATAGTCAAGTCCGAAGAATTCGAAGATGAAGTCTCTTTTGAGCCCAAGCGGGTCAAATTCAGAGCGGTGCTTGCTGAAGGTGTGCCGAAAAAGAACGTTCCGGTGAACGCCCGGATCATCGGCAAACCTCTGGAGGACTTCCGACTAAAGGCCGTTGTTGTAGAGCCTGCCCTGGTTGCCGTGGAGGGGCCCCTTGCGAAGCTTGAACGGGTGACAAAAGTGGATACAGAAACCATCGACATCACGGATATAGCAAAAGAGCAGAACATGGTCATTCCGCTCCGCTCGCCGGATGATCCGCTGGTGAAAATTGTCGGGGCGCCCTCTGTGAGGGTGAACGTTCTTCTTACCCCTTTCACCGTGACTCGGCTCGTTTCCAGGGTTGCGGTGGAAGTTGAGGGAAGGAGCGTCTACCCAAAGTGGAAGGTAGAACCTCCTTCGGTGAACATAACAGTGGAGGGAGTCCCTTCGGAAGTGAATTCTCTGGATGAAAAAGAACTCCTCATCCAGCCCTTTGTCAACGTGACCAACGTCGTTTCCAGGCGCCTTACAGTCCCTGTGCAGGTCCGAAACCGGACGGAAGGGAAGCTGAAGGTTGTCAGGGTGGAACCTTCGAACATTACGGTTATAGCAGACGTACAGTGATTATTTCTAACCGCTGGGATGGTGAGGCAACATGATGAGCAACCCCGAAAGAGTGCGCTGCCTTTTCGGAACTGACGGAGTCCGGGATGTCGCCAATAGAGGAGACATGACTCCGGAAATGGCCCTGCGCCTCGGGCGTTCCTACATTTTATTCCTCACTGAAAGGGGGGTCCCCCGTCCCCGGATAGCTGTCGGCAGGGACACGAGAAGATCGGGACAGATGCTGGAAGCGGCCTTGGCTGCAGGCATGACCTCCGCCGGCGCTGAAGTTTTTCTTCTTGGAGTCATTCCCACACCGGGAGTCAGCTATGCGGTCAAAAAAACGGGCATGCACGGCGGAGCCGTGATCAGCGCATCCCACAATCCTGCGGAGTACAACGGAATCAAGTTCCTCGACGGGGAAGGGTACAAGCTTTCCGATGAGATGGAAGCTGCTATCGAGGAATACATGGGAGACAACCTGACGGATGACTGGCGGCCCACCGGGGCATCGGTGGGGGTGGTGCGGCAGACTCCTGAAATTGCAGGGGAGTACGGGGACTGGTTGGCCTCTCTCTGGGGGCGGGATTTCCCCTTCCCGGCGGAAGGAGCAGTAGATTGCGCCCACGGGGCAGCTTCCTTTGTGGCACCCTCTCTTTTCTTGAAACTCGGAGGATCCTGGACAGTAATAGGGAATGAGCCCGACGGCCTGAACATCAACGAGGGTGTCGGCGTGATGAAAATGGCCCATATCTGTTCAGTGGTCCGTGAAAAACAGCTTCCTTTCGGTATCTCCTATGACGGAGACGCAGACAGGGTTCTCCTGTCCGACGGCAAGGGCAGAACTCTCGACGGCGACATCATGCTGTGGATCCTGGGCCGGTGGCTGGCATCGGCCGGCTGTCTCGGCGCAGGTGTTGTGGCCACCGTTATGAGCAACATGGCGCTTGAAGAACACCTTCGGAAGGAAAATATCCAGGTGTACAGGTGCCAGGTGGGAGACAGGTATGTCATGGAGACCATGAACGCCTCAGGTTCCCGTTTGGGGGGCGAACAGTCCGGACATGTAATAATCTCCTCGGTTGTCAATACGGGAGACGGCATCTGCACGGGGCTCTACTTTCTCAAGGCCTGCCTGGCCCTTGGAGAGGACTTGGACACACTCGCCGACAGGTTTTGCCCCTATCCCCAGATATTACGAAACGTAGAGATTTCGAGAGAAAAAAAACTGAACGGCGAGTTTATCCGGGAACTTTCTTCAGATGTGGAACCTCTTCTCGGAGGAGCCGGGAGAATACTTATCCGTCCATCCGGAACGGAACCTCTTATGCGTGTTCTGGTGGAAGCCAGGGACAGGAAGCTCATGGAAGAGGTATCCGATCTCCTCGTGAACGCCATTCGAGATAAATGCAGATGATCTTTCCCAAAGAAAGGTGATGGACCCGATGCCCTCCACCATAAAAAAATGTCTTTTCCCTGTTGCCGGACTTGGAACACGTTTTCTGCCCGCCACCAAGGAGATTGCCAAGGAGATGCTCCCCCTTGTGGACCGGCCCATCATTGCCTATGGCGTGGAAGAAGCCTTGGCCGCAGGATGCAGGGAGATGGTCATGATCACCGGAAGATCGAAAAAAGCAATAGAAGACTACTTCGACCGCTCCTTTGAGCTTGAGGAGATGCTCAAGGCGCGGAACAAGAGAAGCCTCTACGATGAGGTAATTTCACTTTCTGAACTGGCTGATTTTATTTATCTCCGGCAGCATCGTCCCCTTGGTCTCGGTCATGCTGTTCTTTGCGGCGAACCGGTATGCCGGAACGAGTATTTCGGTGTTATCCTCCCGGATGATGTCATGATAGCCCGTCCGTCCGTTCTTGCCCAGCTCATTGCGGTTCACGAAGAGCGGGGGGGAAGCGTCATCGCACTGGAGGAAGTCCCTCCGGAAGAAACATCCAGGTACGGAGTGGTCCAGGCGGAAGAGGCCGCTCCAGGTATTTTCGCCATACGGGATATGGTGGAGAAGCCGGCTCCCGGAAATGCTCCAAGCAACCTTGCCATTATGGGACGGTATGTTCTCTCACCTTCAATCTTCCCCATTCTTTGCGGTCAGCAGGCAGGTGCCGGAGGAGAAATTCAGCTTACAGACGGCATACGAACCCTCCTCACCAGGGAACCGGTCTGGGGTGTGGTTTTTCATGGAAGAAGATTCGACTGCGGAACCCAGCCGGGATGGCTTTCAGCAAACATACAGCTTGCCATGGATCATCCGGAACTCAGGGAGGTGGTGCTCAAAGCCGTATCTGAAATGAAGGTGCAAAAGTAGCCGGCGCCAAATGGAAAGCGCCTGCACCGGTAATTTCCGGTGGACGAGGACGGAGGAGTATCGAACATTCGGCGGATGCCTCCGGGGCTGCGGAAACCAGCCCGCAAAGCTCTCCTGCAAAAGCGGGAAGTAATTCCCGTCACAAAAAGGAAGGCAGTTTCTTTTTTTTGCGCGTGAAGGCGGTGTTTGGGAATATGTGTGGAATTGTTGGGTATATCGGTGGAAGGAACGTCAAGGACGTTCTGATAAATGGAATGCGGAGTCTGGAATACAGGGGGTACGATTCCGCCGGGGTGGCTCTTATGGATGCCCATGATCTTCATGTCGTCAAGGGCGTGGGCAAGGTAGCTGACCTTGAGAAAATCCTGGAGGATCACCCTGTTTCAGGAAACCAGGGAATCGGGCATACCAGGTGGGCCACCCATGGGGGAGTCACTGAAAAAAACGCCCATCCCCACTCGGACCTTTCCTCCAGCCTTGTGCTCGTTCATAACGGCATCGTGGAAAACTACAGAGAGATCCGAAGGGAACTTGCTGACGGAGCCTGCGGTGATTATAAGTCGGAAACAGACACTGAGGTGGTGGCCGAACTGCTCTCGAGGTTTTTCAAGGCCCGGGGATGCATGGTGGAGGCCCTCGTAGACCTTTATAACCGGCTCAACGGCTCCTTTGCCCTCGTGATCATGGCCAGGGAAGCCCCGGGTAAAATTTACTGCCTCAGAAAAGGATCCCCCCTCGTTGTCGGGGCCTCCGGGGCGGGGGAAACTCTCTGTGCGTCCGACGTCCCTGCCATCCTTCCGTACACCCAGGATGTGGTGTATCTCGACGACGGGGATATCGCCGAGCTTTCCGCGGAAGGAATCCTTTTCTGGAACGCTTCCGGGGAAACGCTGGAGAAGACCCCTACTCACATTGACTGGGACGTCACCATGGTTGACAAGGGCGGCTATCCTCATTTCATGCTCAAGGAAATCAACGAGCAGGGCGCAGTGCTCCGGAACTCCATGGCAAAAAGGCTCGTCGATGGAAAGGTTGATCTCTCCGCAGAGCTCCCCTGGAAGAAGGAGGATGTGGCGGCCTGGAAACGCCTCCATATCGTGGCCTGCGGAACATCGTATTACGCTGCCCTGGTGGCGGAGCGTTTCCTTGAGACCATCACCGATTTCGACATAAGGGTGGACGTGGCATCCGAATATCGTTATCGCAACATCCCCCTCGGCCCCGACACCCTTGCCGTTTTTGTCTCCCAGTCAGGGGAAACGGCGGATACTCTCGCAGCGGAACGGATCGCCAGGGAAAAGGGAGCCCGCTGCCTTGCCGTCACCAATGTTGTGGGTTCCACTATCGCCAGGGAAGTCCACGATATCCTGCAGCTCAAGGCAGGACCTGAAATCGGGGTTGCGGCGACCAAGACCTTCATGGGTCAGATGGCTGTGCTCTACCTCCTTGCAATTCATCTGGCAAAGCTGCAGGGCAAACTCTCGAAAGAGCAGGAAAAAAAATACAGTGAGGAGCTTACAGCCCTTCCCTATAAGCTGGAGTCAGTGCTGCAAAAGCAGGAAAAACTTCAGGAAATGGCCATGCTCTACAACGAGGCCAGGGATTTCCTCTTCCTCGGAAGGGGCATCTCATTCCCGGTGGCCCTGGAAGGTGCGCTGAAGCTCAAGGAAATCTCCTACGTCCATGCCGAGGCATATGCGGCGGGGGAGATGAAGCACGGTCCCATAGCTCTTCTAGACCCAAGGGTTCCCGTGGTTGTTGTTTCACCGAAGGATGCACTCCACGAAAAAACCTTCTCCAACATCCTCGAGGCAAAGGCGAGAAAATCACCAGTCATAGCCATTGCCACTGAAGGGGATGATTCTCTTGACGAGATCGTGGACCATGTATTCTTTGTCGCGGAGACACTTGACGAGTTCACCCCGTTCCTCACAGTGGTTCCCCTGCAGCTATTCTCCTATTTCTTTGCCAGGTTTCTCGGTTGCCACATCGACCAGCCGAGAAACCTCGCGAAAAGCGTTACTGTAGAATAAAAATCAAAGGGCCCGGGAAACTGCTTCCCGGGCCCTTTGCAAAACCGTTTTCCTGAACGCTCAACGCTTCTGGGGTTCCCCGGTGAAGGGACAATAGATGCGAAGGTGGGTCACCTGTTCCAGTGCGAAATCCTGTTTTCCCGACTTTTCGGGGAGTTTTTCCCAGGGACCGCCGTCAAGCCGGCAGAGTACCAGGGGCTTTCTGCCGTAGGTGGACCAGATGTCCCAGAGAACATCGGAGAGCTGGCTTCCCGGAACGAGGTTTCCAAGGAAAAGAGGTGCCGTTCCGGGCAACGGCCGGTCCGTTTCGGAGGCGATGATGAGCCACTGGGTTAACTGCCAGGCCCCTCCCATCTCCTTTGACTTCGAGTGTGTGAAGGGAAGCATCTGGAATCCTCCGGTCACGCCTCTGCCAGCGGTGCTCACGTCGATGACTCCAGAATGGTTCGCCCGTATCCTTCCCCTGTTCTGAAACTCCGTTCCTCCAAATCTTCCGACGCCTCGTACAGGGCGGATCACCCGTGCAAGGACCCTCGGTCCGGAAGTGTACCAGCCAAGGACACGTCCCCCAGGGCGGTTTTCAACATCGATGATGTAGGGCCGTTCTGCTTCCTCCACGTCAAAAACCAGTGCGTCACCTGGTGAGGGAAGACCGTTGACTTCGAGGGGAACAAGCCGCCCGTCTGTCTTCTGCACCTGGACCCTTGTCCCCACAGGAGGGGCCCAGCCACCGAAGAATCCGGTGCCTGCAGGAACGTCGAGAGTGATGAAGGCTTTTTCACCCGCTGCGGGAGCCACCGTGTGGAGCGGCAGAATGCTCATGGTCCTTCCGGCATTCTGCTCCACCGAAAGAGTGAGATGAACGGCATTCACCGCTGAGGCTGCCACAGTCCCCGGTGCGGCCCATTTTGATGCGGTATACCCCGGCCAGCGGGTTGCTGTGGGCAGGCCGGTCACTTTTCCCAGAGGGGAAATACGCCCGTCGGGGAGTTCCGCTTGTGCATCCACTCCCAGGACGAGGGGGACAACGATTCTGTAGAGAGGTCCTGCGTTGGCGTGAGTTGAGAAGAAAAAGGCCGCAATGACGGACACAACAGCCTGAAGGATCTTGGAACGAAGGGATTTCATGGGAACAACTCCTTTCTTTGAATTCCTCAAAAACGAGGGTATAGCCAGATGGACCAAATATTGCCGATCCAGTGGTAGAGAATTGCTGGAAGCACGGACCCGTGGCGGTCCCGGAGGTACCCCATGACCAGCCCCGGAAAGAAAGCCAGCACTGCGAAGGGAGCGTAGGGGGAAGCCAGATGGGCTAGCCCGAAGAAGGCAGAGGCCAGGACAATCCTCCATCCCCGGGAAAAACGGAATCCTAGCATGGTCTGAACCCATCCCCTGAAAAAAGTCTCTTCCGCAACGGCTGCCGCAAGCCCGGAGAGTACAGCGGCGGGAACAGACCGAAGGGCAGGGTGGGCAAGACGGTCACCGAAAAAGAAAAGGGAAGCGGCGGTCAGTGGCAGCAGGGTCATAAAAGAAACCGCCGCAACGTCCAGAAAGACATGCCGGCCAGCTTTCCATATAAGTCCGAAGGTTTCCCTGGGACTTCCGGACAGGGCGCACCAGCAATAAGGAAAATAGAGAAAAAAGGCGAAGACCAGAACGCCCTTCATTTTTTCCCGCGCCCCGCTTTCCGGAATATTCCGTAGAGAAGAGCGGGAACAAAAAACATGGACACGGCGGCAATGGGCTGTCCGAGAAGAAGAAAAACGGCCGCCGTCCCACAAAAGAAAAGACCGAGGGCGGCAAAAAAGAATCGTTTCTTTCCGGGACGGCGCAGAAAAGGAAGGGCGGCTGCAAGAAAAAGCAGCAGACCCAGCAGGGGAACAAGAGGCCGAACAAAGGAAAAGTCGGCTATGGTATCGAGATTCATGAATATCTCCTTTTTTACATCGGCAGCACTTTTCGGAAAGGCATCGACAAAAAGTGCCCTGCCGGAACAGGCCTTCTTTCGGTCATTGTATCATTTCTCTCCCCGGCCTGAGCGGCAGGCAGAAATTTTCCCGCCGAAGAGGTGAAAAAAAACGGAATGGAGCGTAAAATATAGAAAATTTCCTCAGTCGTCCTAAACACCTCCCTTCCGGAACGGCGGTTTCAGGGCGAAAGAAAGGAGCCCGTTCAATGAACAGGAATTATTTCCTGGAAGAAACGGAACTTACGCTGGACGTGGTGATTCTTCTCATTGCAGGACTGATGATGGTCATGACCGGCATCCTGCTTTTCCCTGTCACGAGAGGAGTTGTACCCTACTACGAAAACGGGGTTTACGGGCTTGTGCTCTTTCTGTTTGCTCTCCAGATCATTCTCCTGGGGAAAACCCCCTTCGGGGATATGAAACCTTCGAAACCTCTTTTCTGCATCGGTCTCGCCGCAGCATCCGCCGGCATTGTGACCTGCTTTATTCCCGGCATCTTCAGCCGCTTTCCCGCGATGCTGCTCTTTCTCTGTTTCACTCCCGGCGGTGCAGCTCTTCTGGTCCACCTATTCATCGCCCCTGACAGATTTCGTGTCTGGGCCCGTCTGGGAGGACTGTTCCATCTCTTGTGGACGGGGTGTGCCGCCGTCTACCTTCTCTCCATGGTTATTGGGGTTCTCATCCTGAACCAGGGGCTGTTTTCAGGGGCTGAAACCGCGGTCACCGTCCTGGTCTTCGGCGGGGCTATCCTTTTCCTCGCGTTGGTAATGAAAAGAATGTACATGAAATATCCCGCGCCGAAGGAGAAAGAAGGTGAAGCGGGAGTTCTTTCCTCAGACCATTCTGTCATCCTTGTCACGGGGATCTTCATGATCCTGCTCGGCGTCCTTCTTGTTCCGGTAAGCCTCGGGATGTTTCCCTTCGCCGCAAGCGCCCAGCTTGGCCTCCTCATGGTGATTATGTCCCTCAAGATGCTCTCCACCGGCAATACCCCCATCGGCGCTTTCCGCCGCACACGGCTTGTTGTAATCTGCGGTATCCTTTTCGCGGCGCTGGGCATCGTATCCTGCATTGTCCCTGGAATTCTCGTTCCCTTTCTGACTCTTCTCATCGGCGTGCTGAACATCCTCGGGGGGTTCATCGGATTCCGGGGTATGGCCTCGGGCCTCCTAAAAAAAGGAAGAAGTCCCGTGCCGACCGCCCTGGGGCGGCTGCACATCTCCCAGGCTGTTTTGAATCTCCTTTCCGTAATGTTCGGTTTGTCTATGCTTCTTCCGGGGCTGATTCCTGCCATGGCGACAGGATTGATCCTTGCCGCAAACGGAGCTGTTCTCCTGTACCTGCTCCATATATTGAAAATTATTGAAGAAATGTCGAGAGAAGCGGGGCGAAATTCCCCTGAAGGAAAGGCTGACGGGCTGGCTGCCCATGCGGAGTTTTAAATTTTTCCTCTATGCCCGGGTATTGTCCTGCAGGAAATACTGCTGGATCTTCCTCGTTACTTTTTTGAGCACGTTCTAGACGAAAAGAAAGTATCCGCTGGAAATGAACGGAATATTCTTTCTTTGCTAGAGAGAGTTGACCGTTAGCAGAATTCCTTATATACTATCCCTCGCGTTGCAGGAACACCCAGGGGCGGATAGTTCAGCGGTAGAACACCTGCCTTACACGCAGGGGGTCACAGGTTCGAACCCTGTTTCGCCCACCAGGGCTTCATTGGAGATGCGGGGTCGTAGCTCAGTCGGTTAGAGCGTCGGCCTGTCACGCCGAAGGTCGCGAGTTCGAGTCTCGTCGGCCCCGCCATTTAACTCCAAATGAGGCGGGATAGCTCAGATGGTAGAGCAGCGGACTGAAAATCCGCGTGTCCCCAGTTCGATTCTGGGTCCCGCCACCATCTTCGCACTTTTGAAAAAGGATGCGGAAGTAGCTCAGGGGTAGAGCACAACCTTGCCAAGGTTGGGGTCGCGGGTTCAAATCCCGTCTTCCGCTCCATTGTTATTCGGCGGCATAGCCAAGTGGTAAGGCAGAGGACTGCAAATCCTTTATCCCCAGTTCGAATCTGGGTGCCGCCTCCACTCAATTGAATTGAGAATTATTCCTCGGTAGCTCAATCGGCAGAGCGGGTGGCTGTTAACCACTAGGTTCGAGGTTCGAGTCCTCGCCGAGGAGCCAGATAGTTTCCAGGCCATTCTGGAGAATGTATCCGGAATGGCCTGGCTGTTTTGCGGCGTCCACATAACCTGAAGCGGCTGGAACCGAGACATCCCCTTTGAGGCGTCGTTTTTTTCGGAATACTGAAACAGAAAGAGGTAAAAAATGTTCAAGAAACTTGTGTTTATGTCAGGAAAGCCTTACTGGCTTCTTCCGGAGGGAGATTTTCTTGCCGTAGAGCAAAAGAACGGCAGAATTTTTGATCCGGTGCTCTTCCGCAAATCACATGATGATTGGCACCAGGAAGCATACGGCGAACAGAGCAACTAAACTGTTCCCCTGTCCGGAGAAAATCCGAAAGCTCCTCCCGTCACGGGAGGAGCTTTTTTTATGAGGATGGGAATTTCCTGTATTGACGGTACCGGACGGTGGCATGAAAATAAGAACAGGATTGAAGCTCTGGCATTATTTTTCAGAAAAGAATTTTCCTGGAAACAGGATGCTTTTCCCATTGTCCAACAGCATGAATTGAAAGGAGGTCAGGATTTGAGTGAGCCGGTGCAGCGGTTTTGGCAGATCTTTTTTGAACTCTACGAATCTCTCCCGCGGCAGGGACCCGGGAACCGGGCCTGTGCCGCAAAGGCCCTCTCTCTGTGCGACGGTCTTCGGCCTTCACCAACAGTGCTGGATTTGGGCTGCGGGGTGGGAGAACAGTCTTTCTATCTTGCCGAAATGACCGGTGGTACTGTCGTAGCCGTTGATAATCATGAACCTTTCATCGAAAAACTGAGAGCAGAGGTGGCGAAGCACGGGTTCTCCGGAAGGATTGTTCCTCTCCTCGGCGATATGGCAGACGCAGGTCTGCCGCCGGGGAGTTTTGACCTTGTCTGGTCCGAGGGCGCTCTGTATAACATCGGCATTCAAAAGGCTCTGGAAATCTGTCGGAAACTGCTTCGCCCCGGAGGATACGCTGCGTTTACCGATGCTGTATGGCGCAAGGAAAATCCTCCCCGGGAAATAAAAGAGAGCTTTGATCTCGATTACCCGGCCATGGGCAGTGCAGAGGACATTCTGGAGATTATCGACGTGTCCGGTTTTTCACTGAAAGGGAATTTTCTCCTGCCGGATGAAGCCTGGCTGGAGGATTTCTATACCCCCATGGAGGAACGTCTCAGCGAGATGAAGCAGAAATACGGGAGAGATGAAGAAGCCCTTGCCGTTCTCCGCCGCCTCGCCAGTGAGCCTGAAATGCACAGGAAGTACTCTGAGTATTACGCCTACGTTTTTTTTGTGGCGCAGCGGATTGACTGAAGGAGCCCGCCATTGTCGGGGAATTCCCGGTGACGGCACTGACAGGGAAAAGGAGGCCGGCCATGCCGCAAAAGGAAGAGAAATCCCCCGGCCAGATCCTCAGCCTTTATCGCGACCTGGCGGAATGGTACCCTCTTCTGACGTCCCCGGAGGACTATGAAGAAGAGGCATCCCTGTACCGCAGTCTCTTCGAGGCTCACTGCCGCCGCATACCAGGAACCCTGCTTGATCTTGGAAGCGGTGCGGGCCATACTGCCTTCTATCTGAAAGCCTCATACACGTGCACCCTCGTCGATATTGAGCCCGCGATGCTTTCTCTCAGCCGCCGCATTAACCCGGAATGCAGTCATGTGCAGGAGGACATTCGGTCCTTCCGTCTTGGGCGGACGTTCGACTGTGTACTCCTCCATGATGCCGTGAACTACATGCGAAACCGGAGCGACCTCGCCGGAGCCATCACCACGGCATTCATCCATACTGCTCCGGGAGGGGCGGCCCTCTTCCAGCCCGACTTCGTGACAGAGACTTTTGAGCCCGGAACGGAGACCGGCGGAAGTGAAAAGGACGGACGCGCTCTGCGGTATCTTGAGTGGCGGTGGCTTCCCGACCCGTTGGAAGAGAAATATGTCGCCGACATGGCCTATGTTATGAGAGACCGGGACGGGGCAGTTGAAGTTATGCACGACCGCCATAGTATGGGACTCTTTCCCAGGGCGGCGTGGCTGGTAATGATAAGAAACGCGGGATTTGAACCCGTGCATGTTCCCGTTGCCCGCGGACCGTACGGCAGCCCCGGCCAGGATATCTTTCTCGGCCTCAGGCCGCTCTCATCAACCGGGCGAGGTTAGATTGGCGTGAGAAAAAGATCTTTGAGGAGGTTCGGCAATGAGTTCAGGAGGAAATTCCGATTTCCGTCCGGTTCTGCGGGGCGATGTGCTTCTGGGGCAGATTGAAAGTCTGGCGGCAGTGGGGCTGGATTCGGGCGGCGGCAGAACGCGGCTCGCCCTCTCGGAAAGCGAAAAAGCGGGCAGGGATTTGGTGGTCCGATGGATGGAAGAGGCAGGGCTCGATATCAGGGTGGACAGGATCGGCAACCTTTTCGGCATTCTCCCGGGTGCGGACG
The DNA here is from genome assembly GCA_964543785.1 of uncultured Synergistaceae bacterium. Classification (GTDB taxonomy): domain Bacteria; phylum Synergistota; class Synergistia; order Synergistales; family Aminobacteriaceae; genus Aminivibrio. The sequence goes on from CAZJAR010000014.1 coordinate 33,817, forward strand.
GAGGGCTCGCGAATGCCCTGATGATAGGGTCCCATATTGACACTGTGATCCATGCCGGACCTTATGACGGCTGCTACGGCGTCCTGTCCGGCCTGGCGGTTCTCCGGGCCTTTCGGGAGGCTGGCGTGGTTCCGCCCCGCCCGCTTGTGGCCGCGGCGTTTACGAACGAAGAGGGCGTCCGCTTTCAGCCGGATATGCTGGGCTCCCTGGTCGCCGTGGGAGGCCTGTCCCTCGGGGAAGCACTGGAGATAGCAGACGGACAGGGATGCCCCGTGGGCGATGCCCTCGCGGCCATTGGCTATTCCGGGGGAGAAGAGCCCGGGTTCCTGCTTCCCTCCGACTATCTTGAGCTTCACGTGGAGCAGGGGCCGAGGCTTGATGCGGAAAAGAAACGGATAGGGGTTGTGGAGGGAGTCCAGGGAATATCCTGGTGGCGGGTCACCATTGAAGGCAAGGCCAACCATGCAGGGACTACCCCAACAAAACTGCGCCATGACGCGGGGCATGCAGCCGCTCTGGTGTCGGTGTTCCTGAGGGAGCTTTCTCTTGTTGCGGAGACCACTCTTGCAACTGTCGGAACCATTGCTTTCGACCCCGGCGCAGTAAACGTCATCCCCTCAAAGGCAGTCTTTACGGTGGATCTGCGGGATCCGGACGGCGCGAAACTGACAGCGGCCGAGGAAAAGCTCACCGCTTTCCTGGAAAAAACATCCATCGGGGAAGGAGTTCGGATTTCGTCTGAACACCTTGTGCGCTTCGAACCCGTTCTATTTGACAGAGAACTGGTACAAACCGTCGAAGACGCCGCAGTTTCGAAAGGCCTTCCCTCCATGAGACTGGTTTCAGGAGCGGGACACGACGCACAGATGATGGCCAGGGTCTCCAGGGCGGCCATGATCTTCGTTCCGAGCATCGGCGGCATCAGCCACAATCCTGAAGAACTCACTTCGAAAGACGATCTGCTTGCGGGAGCGGAACTTCTTCTCGACGTGGTGCTCAAACTGCTGTACCGGCAGAGGGAGTAGCGGCGGTGTGATTCAGTAGGGGCGGGAAAGGGGGGGCGGAATCATGCCGGAAGTCAGGATTCGTGTGAACTCGGAGATCGGAAAGCTCAGGACGGTGATAATGCAGCCTCCCGGAAAAGGCATCGAGAGGTGTACTCCGATCAATATCGGTATCTTCGCCTGGGATGCTGTGTCCAGCCCCGGAAAAGAGGCGGAGGAACACCGCAAAGGCTCGGTTCCCAGGATTCAATCGGCCTCACGGTCCACGTTGACATGTTTCTGAACATGATCGACCACGATGCCTTTCCCTTTTTCCCTTACATAGAAAAAAAATTACGGTGCTGCACATAACCAGGGGTCGGGGCGAGCGGTTCAGGATCGCAAGGGAGAACTCTCTTTTCGCTGCCATCCGGAAAGTGCTGAAGGTGTCCTCCCTCAGGATCGTCAAAGTGGGAGGCAGCGAGAGCGAAGGGGTGGCCTTCGCCGAACAAAGAGCGGGTTCCGGCGGAAATACTTTTTCGCTGGAACCCGGCAGGGTGTGCATCTGGGACAGGAATACGGGAACCACCCGGGCCCTGGAAAAGGCAGGCATCGAAGTGGTGCCAGTGGAAGCGGATGAGCTCGTGAAGGGCGGGGGAGGTCCCCGATGTTCCGCCATGCCGCTGTGGAGGGACGACCTCCAGGAAGAATCTGCCCGCTGGGCAGAAGCGGAAATGCTCCCCCCGGTCAGTCCGTCCGGACCGCCGTCCCGCAGGTGGAGACCATGAGCATGTTGCTTCCGTTGCTGCCGAGCACTTCGTAGTGGACCAGCATGCCCACGATGGCGTTCGCTCCCAGCTCGGCCGCCCGTTGTTCCATTTCCTTCAGGGCGGCTTCCCGGGCCTCTGTGAGCTCTTTTTCATAGGCGCCCGACCTGCCGCCGAAAAAATTCGTGAGGCTCGCCTTGAAGTCCTTCATG
>CAZJAR010000015.1:0-34868 GCA_964543785.1 uncultured Synergistaceae bacterium
GGAGCATGGAGAGAATTTCGTCGAGACTTACCTGCATCGGCATGGCCATAAAAAAAGCGCCTCCTCTATACTGGAAATTTGAACTATGATTTTACCATACTAGATATTGAAGCGTATTTCTATCATATCTCCGTCAGCAACCCTGTATTCCTTTCCTTCGAGACGGAGGACTCCTTTTTCCCTGCACTTTGCCAGGGAGGCGTCATGAGATGCAAAGTCGCTGTAGGAAACAACCTGTGCCCGAATAAACCCTCTCGCAAGATCAGAGTGAATTGCCCCGGCAGCATCAACAGCTGTTTCACCTTTTCTCAGAGTCCATGCTTTCACTTCGTCCTTGCCTGATGTAAAAAAGGAGATGAGCCCAAGAAGACTGTAAGCTTCCGATATAAGACGGTTTCTTCCTGACTCCTCAATGCCGAGGTCTTTCATGAATTCAGCCTGCTCGTCCGATGTGAGGTCAGCGAGTTCCATCTCCATCTTTCCGAAAACCTTGATAAAACTCAGTCCTTTTTCGGAAGCCAGAGAGCGAAGGCCTTCAACAAGGGGAATTCCTTCCTCCGTCTGGCTTTCATCAAGGTTTGCAACAATCAGTTCGGGCTTCAGCGTCACAAAGGCAAAACCGCTTAGAGAACGCATTTCTTCGGCTGAAAGATCTAGATCGCGCAAAGGGCGCTCATCCAGCAGACAGGCCTGGCATTTTTCAAGCAGTCCTTGTTCGGCCTGTTCGGCTGGAATGTTCTTTTTCTTCACCTGGAGCCTTGAGAGCCGGTTTTCGATGACGCCAAGGTCACGAAAAATGAGTTCCATTTCAACAATGGACCAGTCCCTAACAGGATCGATGGTATTTTCAGGGTGGGGAACATCGGGGTTTCCAAAAACACGCACAACGTGAACCAGCGCATCAGACTCAGCTACAAAAGAAAGAAAGGAATTGCCGAGTCCTTCTCCCTTGCTCGCATTTCTCGAGAGGCCGGCAAGATCGACAAACTCGACCGTTGCGGGAGTTTCTTTCTTTGGCTCGAAAATGCGGACCAGATTGTCAAACCTTTCATCGGGTACATTGACCATTGCCCGGTTCGGGTCCGTTTTACCGCTCGCGTACGGTTTAACCTCTGCACCCGCACGGGTTACGACGTTAAAAACAGTGCTCTTTCCGCTCAGCGGAAGGCCGATGATACCACATTTGAGCACGCTTTCCCCTCCTTTGCTTCCGTTTTTTCCCAGGAAGCATTATAACCGTTTCCGAAGAAAAACCAAAAAGCAAGAATCGGCGGACAGATTCGGTTCTCCCATGCTTTTTCTGTTATTATTTCCCTGGGAGCTGTTTCCCCCAGCGGGGGGATGAAAGGAGGAAGTGAAAATGAAGATAACATGCACCATCATAGCAGTAACTACATTGCTCATGTTTGGATGTCCTGTTTGGGCCGCTTCTGAATATGATCTGCCAAGTGTTTCGAGGGTAGATTTGTACCCAAGGGGGGCGCGTGTTGTTTTTTCGCTGCCCATTGCTCCTTCTCTGCAGGCTGAACTGCCTGGCGGCTTTATCCCGTCAACTGTCAGACCTCTTCCGGCAGAGGGGCAGAAGGTTATTTCCTTCGAGGCCGAGAAAGTGCCAAGACCGGGGTGGATTCCATCAAACCTGAGAGACCTCGACTCCTCCATCAAGGAGAAGGAAAAAGCTCTGGCCGTACTGACCGGCAAAACAGCCGCGATAAAACAGTCCTTCGACCTCCTGTCGGGTCCTCTTCCCAAAGATCTGAAAGGAGCCGACGTTGCTGAATACATTGAAGCGGCAAGAACTGCCCGTGAAAAAATGGAAACGGACCTCGTCTCCATTGTGTCAGAGATGGAGGAGCTTCAAAAAATACTCGATGTTATGAAAGCCGATTTTTCAGCCCGCATGCCTGATGACCCAGATACGGCAGTAGTCGTTGCCGCTAGAGTCGAAGGAGGTAAAGAACTGCTTGTGGAAGCCTGGACCCAGCAGGCAGGATGGAATCCATTCTACAGGATGAACCTCGATACATCATCCGGCATCATATCTTCCACCCTGCTGGCAAGAACCCGTCAACACACTGGCATGACGCTCGAAGGCGATCTTTTCTTTCATACCACAGTCCCCTCCACTGCTGTAAATCCACCTGAACTTGACCCTCTCGTGGCGGATTTTGCAGCAAAATCTTTCCGGAGTACCGCTTTCCTGGAAGATATGGCTCTTTCTCCGAGGGCTGAATTCAAACTTGGGTCCCCTGCACCTGTGGCTGCTCCTCCAGAAATAGTCCAGACAATGACCGACATGACTGCCGCGGCGAATGGGACGATTTCAGGAGACAACCGTCCGGCGGAATTTCTTCTCGGAGAATTCGAGCTGAAAAGCGAGGTTTCCGTCGTGTCCGTTCCTGTTCTATCCGAAGAGGCATGGATCACAGCTGAAGCCACAAATATTTCCGTTTCCATTCTTCCGGGCCCCGCCGAACTTTCAGTTGACGGGCAACTTTCTGCCAAGACAACTCTTCACGAGCATGGAACCGGAACAGACATAAATCTTGCCTTCGGTAAAATTCCCCTTGTCAAGGCCGTGAGGGAAAAAATGGTCTCGAAGGAAGGAAACACCTGGACGGGCAAAGGACGGATGGAAGATGGTTATTCAATCGAAATAACCAATGGGCTGGACAAGAAAATTACTGTTCTCCTAAAAGACAGAATTCCTCTTTCCGCCCAGGAGAAAATTTCTGTTGAGACTATGAAGATCGAGCCGAAACCGACGGAGCAGGACAAAGAGAATGTTCTATCCTGGAAGCTTCTTCTTGCTCCAGGAGAAAAGAAAAAGGTTGAGGTTCTCTACCGGGTGGGGTATCCTGCGGACGAAACAGTTGTTTTCAGATAAAGAAGACACTGCAGGGAAGGAGATGCAGCGCCAAAGATGAGTGCATGGATAACCCTTCCGCCGTTTGTATCGCTTCCCGTCGCAACTGCCCTTTTCCTTCTTGGAGGACAGACAGCGACGATGAAAATAGGAGCGCCCTTCTGGGCGCTCCTTATGATTGTTTATTTTATTCTGTGTGCTGCTTACGCTTCAGCCATATTGAAGCGGCTCTTTCATCTTCTGAGTCCTCTTCAGCTGCTGAGTCAGGGGTTGATTGCCACAGCCATTTCCCTTGAGTCGGGAACCGTTCATATTATCTCCTGGATGGGAGTCCTTGCGGCAGTTTCAGGTTCCTTCATTCTCCTCAACTTTTTTTTCAGATGGCGGGAACACATGAGGACGGAAGAAATGGATCTTCCTTCCCCTGGATATGCAATGTCTGATGCAGATTCAACGGTAGCGAATATCCCGGTGCCTGCACTGACCACAGATGCACAGGGAATAATAATTGAGGGAAATAGTGCATTTGCCTCTATTGTTCCGGAAAGGGCGTTATCAGGGATTCCTGTTACCGATTTTTTTATTCCCGGTGAAGATTCAGCATCCATTGGGGGAAAAGAATTCGCAGTATTCCAGGCACCTCTTGACGGCCTGTTCTTTTTTGCCTTTGTTGAATTACGAAGACAAAAGCAAAAAAATGGTTCCGGAAAAGGATCAGTCAGGCTGCTTGACGAGGCAACAGGGCTCTATTCTGCTGAATATGCGATGATCAGGATTTCAGAGGAACTCAGCAGGGCCTTTCGATACAGAAGGTGGCTCTGTGGAGTCCTGCTTTCCGTTGAATATACCTACATTCCCGGCCTAAATTACCAGGAGGACAAGGAAAATGCATTCATGGCGGCTTTCTCGGCATTTGTCAGCACGGCCATAAGGGACAGCGACATGGCTTTTTATCTCGGAGAACGGAAAATATTGATACTTCTTCCCGAAACGCCACAGCAGGGAGCGAAGGATGTCAGCCTTAAAATCAAGGAATTGCCCGACTCTCTCGTAGAACTCAAGAAGACCTTTCCCTTCACCGTAGAAATTGACTATGGATTTGTGTATTACAGCGGGAATTACCCCATGAATCAGGAGCAGTTCTTAGAGAAAATCCATTCAACCCTGGGAGGTTCTTCTGAATGAAGCCATTTCGTATCACGGTATTTCTGTTTCTTGCCTTTGTATTTCTTCAACTGGGTTGCATGGGACTGCGGGCCGAGGAAGCGGTAAAAACGCTTTCTCTGGAGGAAAAGGCCGGACAGATTATGATGTGTTTTTTCGAAGGACCGGAGATTTCTCCACAATTAAGAAAATTGATATCAGAATTGCAGATAGGAGGCGTCATCCTCTATTCGAGCCGTGGGAACATAGTTTCTACCGAACAAGTGAGTGAGCTTTGTGAAAGTATGCAGTCACTTGCTTCCGCTTCAAAAACCTGGCCTCTCTTCATCGGGATTGACCAGGAAGGCGGATTGATAATGCGGATTACGGAGGGCGTCACCCTCTTTCCCGGTAACATGGCACTGGGCGCAGCCAACGACGAGAATCTCGCTGCGGAAGCTGCCGGAGTTATTGCACGGGAGCTTGCTTCCTTGGGGATAAATATGAATTTCGCTCCTGTTGCCGACGTGAACAACAACCCCCTCAACCCGGTCATCGGCGTCCGCTCCTTCGGCTCTTCGCCAGATCTTGTCTCCCGGCTCGCATCAGCAATGGCTGCATCCTTTTCAAGGGAAGGGATTATTCCTTCTGCGAAACATTTTCCAGGTCACGGGAACACCGGGACAGACTCTCACACAGGCCTGCCTCTTATTTCCTCCACGAGGGAGGAACTTGAAAAAAATGAGATTCCCCCTTTCAGGGCCCTTATAATGGCGGGAGTTGAGACAGTCATGACAGCACACGTTCTTGTTCCGGCTCTTGACGGCACACTGCCGGCTACGCTTTCCCCCACCATTCTCGGGATGCTTAGAAAAGAAATGGGTTTTCCCGGGGTAATTATCACCGATTCTCTCGGGATGGGGGCACTAAAAAAGAACAGGACCATTGCTGAATCTGCTGTGGAGGCATTCAACGCCGGAGCTGATATTCTCCTTTTTGGAGCCGACAAGGGATACGAAGAGAAGGAGCATTTCGCTGTGTACGAAACCCTCCTCGAAGCGTGCAGAAGCGGAAGGATTTCACAGCAAAGGCTTGACGAAGCAGTGGGAAGAATTCTGGAGCTAAAAAAAGGATTCAGTCTCTTTGGCAGGCAGGATGGAGCGAGCAATGAAAAGACTTCTGATACTGAAGGAGAAATGATTTCAGCGAAGGTTGCGGAAAATAGCATAACGCTTGTTCGTTCGTGGGATAAAGCATCGGAAAGAATCAGAAAAAACGAAGAAATTCCCCTGATTTGGCCTGAAAATCATATTGCTTCCGGCAGAAAGCTTGCAGAGGACTGCCCCTTTTTTACGCTCTGCATCGTTCCGGAAAAACCTGAAAAAAACGATATCTGCCTGATAAAAGAAAAGATGCGTGGTAAAGACATTGTTTTTGCTGCAGAATACGACAGCTGGAAAAATAATTGCTGGCTTGATATGCTTGAAAACATCGGACAGGAGAAACTTTTTATTCTTTCAGCCCGAACACCTTATTCATTGCTTTCGCTTCCCGACGTGAGAGGTTTTTTTGCTCTTTATAGCGATGTCCCTTCAACCATGACCGCTTTGGGAAAAATACTTAACGGAAAATCACAGCCCAAAGGGAAACTTCCGGTTGAACTTCCAGGGTTCTATCCCTATGGATGGGGAGAAGAAACATTCTAGGAAGACAGAGTTTCAGCCTGCAAGAGAGAACACACCGCTGCGGGGAAAGGAAGAAACCTGCGAAGACGATAGTGCTTTGGAGAGAAACCACGCCCCGTCTTCATTTTTATCCCAAACAAACCCAGAGTCCGCCTGTGCGCATGTGAAAAGAGGTCCATCGCAGTACCAGTTCCCGTCGGTATCTTTCATCCACATCATCACAACAACCTCCCGTATTTGAACATTTGTTTCTCTTACGGGATATTTATAACACTCACTCCCTCTTCTGTCAACATGGGTTGAAGAAGAAAAATTAATTTAACTCCAGTTCATTTTACAAAGGGAAGCTGCTCTCCTTCAGGCGATTTCAAGGCAGGAACGAGCAACGTCGTTTCAGGAACATTCGACTGTCCCTGGAGAAGATTCGCAAGGACGCGGGCTGCAGTTACCCCAAATTCAAAAGCTGGCCATTCAAGAGAATACAGGTCTTTCGGAGGAAGCGATCCCGGAGGGGTACAAAAAATGCCCTTTTCCTGTGCAACTTCGAAATGATCCATGCCGTCAAAAACAGTAAAAACGTTTTTTTCGCCATTTTTCCGGGGCAAAATAAGATCTGAGAGAAAAGGAAAATGCAGCCGGCCTTTTCCTCCGGAATATCTCAGCATATGCGTACCGTCTGTTAGGGCTGAAAGCCGCTCGACGGTAAGTTCAGGCGAGAGGAGAACCGCAGGAGTCCCGGGCGAAGAAAATCCGGCGGTTACAAAAGGGGCAGACGGAAACATGCTCCGCGGAGGAAGTAATGTGTCTTGCTCTCCTGCCCAGAGGATACAATCAACATGCCGGGCAGTAAGGTTAGAAAAGATTTCGTCCGGATGGAAACCCGGCAGTTTGATAAGAATATCCAGACCGATCCTTGAGAGCACTCTGTTGAGTCCGTCAAAAAAAGCTCCCGTCAACCAGGGTTCCATTTCTCCAAGGACGAGGGCGGCGATCCCGGTTTTCCCCCCCGAGAGGCTGCTGGCCGAAAGGTCGAGCCTGTAGCCTAACTGCTTTGCAATTCTCCAAACCCTTTCTCTCGTTGCCTGTGAAATGCGGGAATCTCCCCGAAGTGCCCTGCTGACCGTGGCCTTGTTCACACCCGCCAGGCGGGCAACATCCTCCATGGTCGCCTTCGTCATTTCGCGGCCCTGCTAAACGTCGAAGCATGTTCCGCCGATAAACTCCCTGATAATGGAATTATTGGGGATATTTTCCGACGGAATCATGGGGATGAATTTCATCATGGAGAGGAGACGCTGCGCATCACCGTACACGGCAGATCCTTCAGGGACCGTATGAAGAATGGGGTCAGCATAGGCTCTGAGAGTTGAAAGTTCGTACGGAAGCGAAGAATTGAACATTATGTCTGCCCTTTTCTGGTAGGGGAAAACGAATTTCATGGCTCCCCTGATTACTTTCGGCCAGATTGTAAGCGTTGCCTCCGCGGAATGTCCACGTGTCCTTGAGTCACGGACAAGTCTCCTTAAAAGGCGGTTGTCTGTCGTACTTGTTCTGTTGTGGTCATCCAGATAGACGCCTGTAAGGGGAGAAACAAATATTCCATATCTCTCCTCTTTCGGGATGACATCGGTTATCCGGTCATTGAGCCCATGGATTCCCTCCATTATAAGGATATCCCTGGGCTGAAGCCGTACTTTTTTCCCCGGGAATTTCTTCCCTTCTATGAAGTCAAACTGTGGCAGAACAACTTCTTCCCCGGAAAGCAGAAGGGTCAGATGTTTTTCAAGAAGCTCAAGCTCAAGAGCTTCAAGTACTTCGAAATCGTAGTTTCCTTCCTCGTCCCTGGGAGTATTTTCACGGTCCACGAAATAATTATCCATAGCCAGTGTTACGGGATTTTTTCCGCACACCTGGAGCTGTATCTTCAGTCTTTCAGAAAGTGTCGTCTTTCCTGAACCCGAGGGGCCGGCAATTGCAACAACCTTCACTTTCGGCCTGGAGGAAATTTCTTCGGCAATTCTCGCGAGTTTTTTTGCATGAAAAGCTTCGGAGATGAGAATGACTTCGAGAGCTTTTCCTTCGGCAACTTTCTTGTGGAGGCTGTCCATCGTCCGCAAGTCGAGTATTTCCAGCCAACGGGCATAGTCGAGAAAAACGGAGGAAAGGTTCTTTGACGCACGGAAAGGAGGAAGAGCGCAGGGATAGTTGATCGTCGGGAATTGCAGCACCATGCCCGGTCCAAGGGGCTTGAGGTCGAAAAGCTTCAGGTAGCCAGTGGAAGGGGCAAGCGGAGCGTAGTAGTAGCCGTAAAGTTCCGCACAACGGTACAGTTCAATGGGGTCAACGCCAGCCCACTTGAAGAGACGGGCAACTTCCCCGCTTCCCTGCCGTTCGAAGATTTTCCGTGCTTTGTCAAGTGAAACAACTTTCCTGATAAAAGGGAGATCCTTGGCTACAAGCTCTGACATCATAGTCTTGATTGCGAGGAGATCTTCCACAGAGAGAGTGCCTTCAGGATCCTCCCAATAGTACCCTTCGCTTATGGAATGCCTGAGGACAATATCCCGGTTCAGTGCTTTTCTGGAGGCAAGTACAAGAAGAAAACTAAGAGAACGGCGATATACTTCAATGCCTTCAAAAGACGAGGTATCTATAAACTCCACTTCTGCGGAGTCCTCAATGACCCAGTCAAGGGACCGGAGATAGTTATTGACTCTCCAGGCAACTACAGAATCTTTCCCTTCAGGGTGGCTTTCAGAAAGAACGGCTTTTCCTGTAACGGGAACGTCGCTGGAAAAAACGGGCCCGTTTTTGACATTGACGGTAAACGCCAAAAAACTTCCTCCTCTCGGTTGGAAAAAGGATGTTGCCTTGATGAATAAAGTGGACTATGCTGTATCTTATCATATTCCACTATGCCATAAAACCGCGAGGAGAACCCTATGGAGAACGGAAAAGGGAAAACCAAAATCTACGATCAGGTCGTTGAAACAGTGAAAAAAATGATTGCTGAGGGGATACTGCCTCAAGGCTCTCCTCTTCCTCCTGAGCGTCAGCTGATCGAGGAGCTGAATGTCAGCAGAAGTTCCCTCAGAGAAGGCTTCCGAATACTGGAAATGATGGGATTTATAGAAAGCATCCCCGGAAAGGGACGTTTCGTCCGCAGGTCTCGGGGTGAGGGCGGCGGTACCGGACGGGTTCCCCTTCAGGATGAGGCCATTCTTGAGCTTGTTGAGGCACGTCTCATCCTTGAGCCCGCCATTGCCGTTGAGGCAGCCAAGCACGCCTCGCCATCGGATCTGACGAGGATCAGACGAATCCTCACAAAAACAGGGAAAGACGTTGAATCACTGGAGCATCGCGCTCAGTGCGATTATGACTTCCATCTTGTTCTTGCTGAGTCTACCCATAATTTCATCTTCGTCAATATCGTTAAGATGACATTTAATCTTATCATGGCCACCCACGAGAGAATATATGCTCTTCTTGACGACAAGGAAATCTTTCTGCGGGAGCACGAGGACGTGTACGATGCCATAGTAGTGAGAGACCTGGACAGGGTAACACATCTCATGACCGCTCATGTCCAAAGGGTCTACCGCACCCTGCAGAACGGAATCGCCCTTGAGGGGATACGGGAGATCTGACGATCTCCCGTTCCCCGTAATTTTCAGAATGTCCACTCGAAATTCCCTAATCCCTCCATGATAAGCCTTTTTTTCACATCGGCCGCAATCACTTCCAGCGCATCAGCCGTGCGGCCTTCACACCGCGTGACGATTACCGGCTGTGTATTCGAGGCCCGGATCAATCCCCACCCATCAGGGTATATTATCCTGACACCATCTACAGTAATGGCATCATGCTCTCTCAATGCCTTGTCCCGAATCGTTTCGACTACAGCAAATTTTACTCCGTCCGGGCATTCTACCCTTATTTCAGCAGTGCTCAGGTAGACTGGAACGTGGGAGATCATACGGGATAGACTCTCTCCACTATTGGAAAGTATGCGGAGAAGACGTCCTGCTGCGTAAAACGAATCATCAAAACCATAGTATTCGTCAGCGAAAAAGAAATGCCCGGAAAGTTCACCTGCGAAGACTGCTCCAATTTCTTTCATCTTCGCCTTGATAAGTGAATGACCAGATTTCCAGAACAGCGGTTTCCCACCAAGCCTGAGGATTTCATCAACCAGCGACTGTGAACACTTTACTTCGACTATTGCCTGTGCTCCCGGATTTTTGGGAAGTATTTCTCCCCAAAAAAGCGTCATGAGGATGTCGCCCCAGATCATTTCTCCACGTTCATCTACCACTCCGAGCCTGTCAGCATCACCATCGAAGGCAATGCCAAGATCCGCTTTTTCTCTGACTACTGTTTCCATAAGTATTTCCAGATTCTCGCGCTTCTGCGGATCAGGATGGTGGTTTGGAAAGGTTCCGTCTGGTTTTTCAAAGAGCGGGATCACTGTGCAACCAAGACCTTCAAGAAATGACCGGACCAGAAAACCTGCGGTACCGTTTCCGCTGTCAGCCACTATCTTTAGTTTTCTGGGTCCGAGAGATATCTTCGAATGGAGCATTTCGATATATTTCGCGGATATATCTGCTGTTTCAACGCTTCCTTCAGAAGAGCCTTTTTCGAGGTCGTCCTCCAGGATCATCCGGAGAATCTCCCGGATATCGTCACCGTACAGCGTAGAGGTCCCGAGAGCTAGTTTGAGGCCGTTCATGTCTTTGGGGTTATGGCTGCCTGTAACCATGACTCCACCTTCAAGGGAGAGCCCAGGGACACTCCAGTACAGCATGGGGGTGGTAACTGTACCAAGTCTGACCACATTGATTCCGGACCAGACAAGTCCCCGGACAGCCGCCTGCTCTATCCTTGAAGTTGAGAGTCTGACATCACCGCCTATGGACACTTTCCCTACTCCCCGACGGCGAAGCCATGTTCCAAAAGCCTTTCCAATGGATTCGACTACGGGGTCAGAAAGATCAGAATCAGCAATACCACGGATATCGTATTCACGAAAAATCGAATGTGCAACCTGCATAAGCGATCCTCCTTTGTGTGCATATATGAGGTGACCCGGAGACAGGGACTGTATTATAATTGACCGGCATTACTTTTCCCATTATGTTACAACGGCCGCAGGCCCAAAAGGAGCTTTTTGAATGAACGAACTTTCAATTATTTCACCCATCGCAGCAGTTATCCTCATCGGCTGGGGTTTCACCGAGTTGGGTATTATCCCCAAAAACACCTTTAAGGAAAACAACAAGATTCTTTACTGGCTTTCCATACCTGCTCTTCTTGTTCGTCTCACCGCCAGAGCTGACCTAACCGTCGCCGGAAGCCTGAATCTTCTTCCGGCCGTACATGCTGGGTATCTTATCATGCCGCTCCTCGCCTGGGCTGCAGGAAAGGCCGCAGGAGAAGAAAGAAATCGCCTCGCCATCTCAGCCCTTGTTTCCATGCGTTCAAACCAGGTTTTCATGGGTATTCCAGCTGTTTCCATCGCCTTTGGTGCAGAGGGGCTTGAGAATCTCTCCCTTTACTTTGCCATGAGCCTGGTAGGCTACCACATGATTTCCATTGCGGCCTCTCAAATTGTTCTTTCCGGGGGAATATCGCCACGGTCCCTTCTTGCCTCGGCCAAAAAACTCGCAACCAACCCCATGGTAATCGCCTGTTTTATTGGTATTTCTTTCTCCCTTTCAGGGGTCAACGAGTTTCCCCGCCCGATTGACGTAACGCTCAAAGTCCTGGGAGATGTCGGAACGGGAATGGCTCTTCTCGCCGTGGGAGCGGGGTTGTCCTTTCGTTCTCTTCCCTCTATGTTCAGAAAAACATGGCGGGATGCACTCATTAAACTTTTTGTTCAGCCGGCTGTCGTATGGGCTTTTTTCCTAGCATGGCCGGTTGACCGCATCATGATGCAGGTTGTTGTTTTCGTTTGTGCTATGCCTGTGGCTGTTAACTCCCTCGTTGTGGCCCAGGGAATGGGAATGGACGACAGGTACGCCGGGGAAGTCATTGCCGTGACTACAGTTTTGTCTGCGATAACCCTCCCTTTCTGGATCAGGCTGCTCAGTATCTGATCTTCTGTCAGGGAGTTCTCCTCCAGAACAGATTCCCTTTTTCCACCACCGGTGCAATTTTTCCCTGCTTTCTTAGCCATGAAAGGTGGGCGCCTACGGCGGCACTGTTGAGGACATATTCGCTTATTGACATGGAAAGGGAGAACCTGGCAGAAATACTTCGCAATATGTCCTCTCTGCTTGCTGGTTCTCTGCAGCTGTCAAGGACTGCTTCGCTCACACGGAGCAATCCTTTCCGGTTAACATCTGCGAGAGAACGTATGTTTTCTGTTGCCGGCGCATGACTGGGAACAAACCATGCAGCTTCGGCTTTACAGAGTTCATCGATGGTCTGCAGTGCAGCCCCGACGTCGAGAACAAACATGACAGCATATTTTTCTATAAGTTCAGGTGAGAAAACAGAATCAGCAATGAAGAAAACGTCATCCGGTGTGCGTATGCCGATCATATCGAGGAAATGTCCCGGCAGAGGGACGGCTTCGAGTTCTGATTCATCGAAAGCACCCTTGTTTTCGATCACAATGTCCACTTTCGAAGGTTTTGCCTGGAGAAACTTGTTTCCAAGTTCAGCAAAGGGGAAGGCAGACCAGAGAAGCAACGGTTCGATGAAGGGAGACTCAATTACCATGGATTCGAGCTTTGTTGCCGCTGCAAAACAGCCTGTTCTCTTTTTCAGAAAGGCGTTTCCTCCGCAATGGTCTGCATTTGAATGGGTTGTCACAATGGTCCTCAGGGGTATTTTTCTCTCTTCCAGCATGCGGGCGATTTTTCTTCCCGCCTCGTCGTCAAGACCGCTGTCAACCAGCCATCCCTTCCCCTCGTGCAGGAAAAGCCCCACGTTTACCCTTCCGGCAATGTACTCAGTTGACGCACCCAGTTTTACTGTTTCCACCAGCAGTCCCTCCTTCACTTCCTTTCCCTGATTTTGAGGCAAAAGCAAAATATAGACAATCCCCCCTTGTACTGTTCGGACCATGTGCTATAATTTCAATGCATTTGGTACGAACCATTTCTAATAAATAATTCAGGAAACAGCAAAGGAGACGCATCATGGAAAAAAAGGTTCTCGACCTCAAAAACAGTAAAAGCGCTTCACAGGAAGAAACTTCGGAAACTTTCAACAACCAGATGTCCGATCTTAACCACGACGCGTACAAGTCACGGTACGATCAGTAAAAACAGCCGCCGTCGCTGAGCGGCTGTTTTCTTTGAAGTTGCCTCCAGTTGCGTTATAATGTCTCAGTTAAACAGGAGGTGACGGGGGTGTCAAATAACAGCAGCGAAACTATCCCTTCAGATTTGTCCGCTTCTCTGCCCGCAATAGAAGTACTTGGTCTTCATAAATCCTTTGGTTCTTTGTCAGTTCTTCGTGACGTTTCTCTTTCCGTACAGGAAGGGGAAGTTGTCTCGGTTATTGGTCCCAGCGGATCCGGTAAAAGCACGCTTGCGCGGTGCATCTGCAGACTGGAAAAAATCAATTCTGGAGAAATTTACCTTTACGGAAAACGCACTGACGGTTCAAACCATTCTAACCGCGACATAGCCCGCCTGGTTGGCATGATATTTCAGCAGTTCAACCTCTTTCCCCATCTTTCGGTTCTGGAAAATCTCACGCTGAGCCCCGTGAGCATTCTTGGTCTTTCCAGGGAGGAAGCGGCAAAAAACGCAATGGCGCTTCTGAAGAGAGTTGGACTCGAGGAAAAGATGAACGCCCGACCGAACGAACTGTCTGGAGGGCAATGCCAAAGGGTCGCCATTGCCAGAGCTCTGGCAATGAACCCAAAGATAATGATTTTCGACGAACCAACAAGTGCCCTCGACCCCGAACTCGTCGGTGAAGTGCTTGACGTCATCGCCGGACTTGCGGACTCGGGGATGACGATGATGATTATTACCCACGAAATGATGTTCGCTAAGGAAGTTTCGGATAGGGTTCTTTTCATGGCCGACGGAAATATAGTTGAACAGGGGCACCCGAAAAAGATTTTTTCATGTCCTGAGTTGCCGAGGACCCAGATTTTCCTCCAGAGAATGCTCGTTCACTTCGGGAAAGAGCTCACCGATGGAAACAATAAGGGGGAAAACTGCCATGACTCTTGATTTTTCTGCCATTGCACCGTATCTCCATATGCTTCTCACCGGTGCCAAAGTGACAATTCAGGCTTCTCTACTGTCAGTCATATTCGGAGCTCTCCTGGGGATTTTCGTAGGAGCCCTTCGTGTGGTTCCCGTAACACCCATCCGATCAATTGCGGCGACTTACATTTACATAATACGGGGAACGCCGCTTCTCATCCAGCTTTTTCTGATATATTTCGGTCTGCCCTCACTAGGACTTAATCTCAATGCTTTTACCGCCGGAATAATCGGTCTTTCAATCAACTCTTCCGGATACGTTGGTGAGATCGTACGGGGAGGAATCGAGGCAGTGCCGAAGGGACAGTGGGAAGCATCAAAGGTTCTCGGCCTTTCGTACCTTAAGACCATGCGTTTTATAATTCTTCCGCAGGCCATCAGGAACATGCTCCCCGCCATAGGGAACGAGTTCGTCACTCTGATAAAGGAGTCTTCCCTGCTGTCGACTCTCGCCATTACGGAACTGACCATGGTAGGACAGCAGGTAAGGAGTGTTACCTACGCTTCTTTCGAGACATTCATCGTGGTGGGAATAATTTACCTTGTGCTGACGAGCGTTACAAGTTTTTCCCTTCAATACGTGGAAAAAAAATGGAAAGTCAGCTGAAATTACGGTCATAAAAAAGGTAACCTACAAAAAGGAGAGAGGCCTGAAGGCCTCTCTCCTTTTGCGATCTATACTATTCTTGTTCCCTGGGCAGTGGTCCTCTGTGCATACCGGGACCGCTCTTTTTCCGCCGACAATCCATCGAGGTATCCCCAGGAGGCCATGACAATTTCCCGGATTGAGAGCTTCCTCCGCTCGCGCATTTCATTCCAGAGGGCAATGGGAAGAAACATCCATATCCGGAAGGCTGAATCAGGCCCTTCTCCGCCAAAATCGGAAAGGATAAGATACCCTGACTTGCTGTACAGTACCACCGGCCGTGAAGACTGGGAGTTCATCCTCTGGAGGTCGTCGAGAGAGAAGGCAAGGCCTTCCATTTCTTCGATATCCCTTTTTCCGGGGAGGTCGGTCAGGGAAAACCATATCCGTGGCGGCTGCGTAACTCCTTCGAAAACATCCGCTGCACTTTTCATCCAGGTTTTAACCCTGGATACAGCTTCGTAATCGTTCCTGAAAAGCGCGAGACGAATGGCCCAATATGCCATTTTTGCAGTAGCGTCTTTTTCAAGAACATCGAAAAAAGCTTCTTCGTTCTGAAGAAATTCTCCGTCTCCCAAAAGGTGTTCCTCTCCGATGAGCCCCCTGAGAATAAGACCGGAAGGCATATGTTCCCCAGGAGGAAGCATTTGCCCGGAAAGACTTGCTTTCAACTGTGAAACAACTTCGGCGGAAATGGTCACCTTCTCCACTTCGCCGAGAAGAAGGGTCTTGGGTTTCCCATCGTATAGAAATACCTCAAAAAATACGTCTGAACCCAGTTTTCCCAGTGTCCAGCGTTCATAATGCTTCATAGTTGCAGAACCTAGGAGGTACCTGTTGTAGGGGAGAAGAAGGAGAACCCTCGGAAACGGCCCGTCAGGCAGGCCTTCAACAGCCATGCTGTCAGGAAGCCGAGCAATGTTCCCTCTCGACATGAACTCGAAAATCATGACCATCCCCTCCTCTTCCTATATTTTTGTATTAGGGTAGCATCAAAAGATCGGAGTATCAAGGGAAAAATACGGAACAGGACTACTTTCGCAGGATTCATTCCTTTCGACGGTCAGGGGAGTTTACTTCCATCGCCTGTGAAGCCAGAGCCACTGTTCCGGAAAGGGGCGGATCATTTTCTCGATTGCTCTGTTCATACGGTGCGTGTTTTCCTGTATGGCTCCGTTCCTGTCCACATCTTCTGCCATGGGAATTGGCGGGGAGATAATTACCCTGTGGCGGAAAGGAGCAAGCCTGTAGGAAACTACAGGTACTACGGGAACACCCGCCAGATGGGCTATGGCGGCCGGGCCGCCTGCCGTATAGCACATCCGTCCGAAAAAGGGCCCGTGCACTCCGGCAGAATGCCATGCCTGGTCTGGGAGCAGCCCGAGAAATCCTCCTTTTTTTGCAAAGCGGACGGCGTCTTTCATGATGAAATGCTTCTCAATGGTTCCCACGCCAAGCTTTGCACGGTAGTTTTCAATGAGTTCGGATAGATTCGGATCGTCCGGGTTGCGCACCACCGCTGTAAGCGGATACCCCGACTGGGCGAGCCACCCCGCCAGCAGTTCCCAGTTTCCCACGTGGCCCGTCAGTATGATCGCTCCTCTGCCGGAATCCCTCAAATCGTCGAGGATCTCTTTACCTTCAGTTTCTACGACCCATGAATTCACCTGGGCCGGGTCTGAGACGAGGGAAAGATATTCTGCAACCATCCAGGCGATGTGGGCGTAACATTTTCGTACTGTTTCTTTTCTCCATGCTTCATCGGATTCAGGAAAGGCCTGGCGAAGATTGTCCAGGGCCACATTGCGCCTCGGCCGGATGAGCATGAGCCCGCCGAAAAAAAAGGACGCTACCGCCCTGGTCCGCCAGCCCGGCCTGATCCATTTTCTGATGCCGTCGAGAACAGCGGCACGACCTTTCATTGGCTGCTCCCGGAGAGGGACAGATACAGGTTCTCCAGTTTTTTCGCACCTTTTTCCGGAGTGAACTGCTCTGAGACGTGACGCCGTGCTGCTGCCGACGCCGCTCTCCCTCCCTCACCGGCGAGCAGGGTGAATATTCTGCGCTTTTCATCGGCATCAGCGGAAAGATCAAAATGAACATATCCATCCTTCCCGAGAAGCTCGTCCATGACCGGTGAATGGGGAGAAGCCGTCGGCACACCCATGAGAGCTCCGTTCGCCGATAAAAGGGCAAGAGAAGAAACAGGTTTTTCGACGAGGAGCATTGCCCGCCCTGAGGAGAGATGCCGCATCGTTTCTTCTCCTGCACTGCCGAGAAGACGGAAATCAACCCCTATGCTTTCGAGAAGGGAAGAATAATCACTTTCCGCGGAAGTCTCTCCGGCAAGAAGGCACAGAACCGATTCATCACCCGGGGAAGTTTCTCCCGGGGCATCAACTCCCCAGTTTACCTTGACCTCGAAAGCGGGGGGGATATATGTTTCTCCTCCGGAGCACTCGGTTGCGGAGAGCACAGTAGGATGACCTTTCCATTCATTTATCTGAGAAAAACGTGTGTGAACGGTTCTGGCCCTTAGCCGGACAAGGCTCCACCAGGAAGGAGGTGTTCCCCAAAGATGCCACAGCCTTCCTTTGGCTGCTGCCGCAGCTGCACGTTCGAAAGTATGCATGGAACGCCATGAGAGAAGCCCGGGGATGTTCAGGATCTCTGTTCCCGACCCGGAATAGGCATGAAGATCCATTCCCCCGCGGATCAGCGCCCTGGCAAGCGTTCCAGCAACTGAAGCTTCCCAGGGAAGGAGGGATTCTCCGATAAACCAGTAGCATTCGATCTTCGCCATTATCATTCCCTCCTGCCGTCACGGCTTACCTGAAAAGAACCATGAAAAAGCGTTTTTTCCCCAGTCGGACGAAGAGATACCTGTTGCCCAGCACATCCTCGAATTTCACGGAACGGTTCTCGTCTGACACCCGTTCACCGTTCACGTAGAGTCCGCCTCCCTTGATCAGGCGTCGGGCCTCGCTTTTCGAAGGACATGCCCCGGCTGACAGGAGAAGATCCACCAGGGGAAGGGGGAACTCTTTGGAAGCCTCGCCAGTGGGGACTTCGTCCGAGAGGGTTCGGAGCATTTCGTCGGAAAGTTCCCTGGGTTCAAAGGAATCCCCGAAGAGGATCGAACTGGCTTTCCTAACCGTTTGCGCATTCGCTTCACCATGAACAATGGCGGTTACCTCGCAGGCAAGGCGTCTCTGGGCTTCGCGGCGTTCGGGGGCTTTAGCGTGCAGAGACATAATTCCCGCAATCTCATTGAGAGGCAGAAAGGTAAAGAGCTTCAGCAGCTTTTCAACAGACTGGTCTTCCACATTCATCCAGAACTGGTAGAACTTGTAAGGTGACGTCCTGGCGGGGTCAAGCCACACAGCACCTTCTTCCGTTTTTCCGAATTTTGTTCCGGAAGAGGTGAGAAGGAGGGGCTGGGTTGCACCAAAGGCTTCTCCTCCTGATTTCTTTCTGATAAGATCCACGCCGGAAATGATGTTGCCCTGCTGGTCGTTACCGCCCATCTGGAGTCTGCACCCGAAGTTCGAGAAAAGGTGGAGGAAGTCGTAGGCCTGGAGCAGAACATAGGAAAATTCTGTGTAGGAAATGCTCTTTTCCGGGTCTTCGAGACGGCTCCTGACGTATTCTCTTGAAATCATGGAGTTTACAGAGAAATGTTTTCCCACGTCCCGGAGCACTTCCAGAAAAGTAAGCTTCCCTAGCCAGTCGTAATTGTTGATCAGGAGCGCGGAGTTTGCCCCGCAGTCGAAATCAAGAAAGGATGCAAGCTGTTTTTTTACTCCTTCGAGATTCTCCTTTACTTTTTCAATAGTGAGAAGGTTTCTTTCCTTGCTTTTCCCGGAGGGGTCCCCGATGAGACCCGTTCCCATACCAGCGAGAGGTATGGGTCTGTGCCCGCATCTCTGTATCCAGGCAAGAGCCATTATCGGGATGAGATGTCCCACATGAAGGCTGTCTGCTGTAGGATCGAATCCAACGTAGGCTGTAACCATCTCGCGCCGGAAAAGGTTACCAAGCTCCTCGTCGTTGCTGCACCATTCAATGTGTCCTCTTTCCCTGAGGACCTGTAGCGCGTCAGAAAACATAGAACTCCCTCCTGATTGTATCCCGCCTTTTACAAGAGCAGCCACCGTGCGGGTGTCCGTCATTTGCCCCTCAGTGACGCTGGGGGTTTTTCCATTCCAGAACGCCTTCGTTCAAAGAAGGCATGACCAGGGTGAGAACACCCATTTTTCCCAGAGCTTCCGATGATCTGAGCACTGACTTCACATTGATTCCTGTAGTCCGCCCTATTTTTGCAACGATGTCACCCGTTCTTGCAAGGCTACGGATAGCTTCTCCAAGAGCCGGTCCATCAATGAAGGCCCAAAAGAACGCACTGTGTATTTCTTTGAGCAAGGGCACAAAATGGGTAATTCCCAGTTTCTTTTCGGGTTTGAGACGATCTCTGTCTATAATCCCAAGACTGAGCATGTCTGCATTGGCGGCACAGAATAAAGAAAAAGGAATTGCGGCAGTGCCGCCTTCATGGAAGCCCTCAATCTTCTCAACAGCCGGCACGAGTGAACTCCATTCCTGATCCCAGAAGGAACGGGCAAAAGCTTCTCCTGCCGCACCTCTCCCAGGAAACTGGAACAGAATACCGGGAAGGGTAAAGACAAGAAACTTTCCGCTGCTGCAGAGGGATCCCATCACAGGACCCGCTGAGAGGGCTCTCATTTCATTTTCCCCGAGTCCGATTGTACCTGGGAAATCCCAGGAAGATGCTCCGCTATGTTGGAGAACGGCTGGGGGTATATCTGGAACGTTTATGCCAAAGGAAGCAATAAATGGTTCAAGGGCGAGAAATTGGTCATCCCATTTTGCGGGCAGGATTTTTGGCATAAATCTCACGGGGAAAAAAGATTCAATTCCACTGGCCTTCCATTTCAGACGTCCGCCGGTTTCATTTTCTTTCCATGCTCCTGAAACTGATATGCCAACGGGCTCAACAGGAATACCATTCCGTGAGGCCAGATGGGATGCCAGTCCTCCGTCGAAAAAAAGGAAATGGTTCGGCCACCTTTTTTCAACTTCCCATGCAACAGCCATTCCTCCGTTTCCCTTTTCAAGAGCCCCGGCCATGGCTCCGATTTTTTCAGGTGACGAGCCAAACAGTATGAAATCTCCTCTTCCGCAAAAATACAGTGGGAAAAGGGGTGATGGTCCCTTCAGGATAAAAAGTCCCGGAACATTCCCTGACAATTCGGGGATCATAGGGATGTCCCAACTTTCCGGAAACTCTCCTCTTGTTATACTCTCCGAAACTGTTTTTTCGTATCGAAGAAGGCCATCAAATAAAAGGACCCCCCGTTCAAGTGAAAAAAGCACTGCTGCCTCTTCAGTCTTTCCCAGAAGAGGGATCAGGCTTCGGAGTCCCCTGAGAAGGGGGCCGACCTTCCCTGCGTCATCCGGAAGAGGAGAAGACGCAATGGATGCAAATAGATTGCCCTGTCCTTCAATAAAAATAAAGGGAATGCCTTCGTTCGGCAAAGGAATCGCAGCCGGCAGCCTTTTCCCTTCCGGAACGCTTCCCATGAGCGCTATCACCATTGACATAAGGGCAAATGCCCCCAGAATGGTTCCCGCCTTGCGCATTACGTCCTCAACTCCTTGAGGAATCCGGAAATTTCAGGAACAGAATAGTGTTACGTTGGTTCAACGTTAAACTTTTTTCGCAGACATTTTTCCCCTGGCTGTTTCGAGAAGAATTTTCGTCGACTGCAGCAGAGGAAGAATGTCCTCTTCTCCACCGGCTGAAGTGGTTTCTCTCAGGCCTGATGCGAGAGTCAATATTTCAGTGAGTACGGAAGGAACTTCCTCGCCTCTGAGCAGAACAGGCATTTCAGGAAGACGCTCCATTTTTCCGGCTCCGTTGGGTTCGAGCTGGATTTCCTGCCCTGCAGAGGGAACAACTGCTTTCATTCCTGTTTTTTCAAGAGTCTGGGAAAAGGCGAGAGAAGATTCGGGTTCTCCATGAGTAATGAGATAAAGTGGGGATGTGGTGAAATTTGTCGCCCAGGCGAGCAGATCATCCCGGTCTCCATGAGCCGAGAAACCATTTATCGTATGAATTTCAGCCTTTACTGTCACATCTTCTCCGGCGATGCGAATATCCTTCTCTCCTTCAACAATTCTCCGTCCAAGGGTTCCCCTTGCCTGGTAACCTACGAAAACTATGTGGTTCCTGGGGTTCCAGATTCCGTGCTTGAGATGGTGTACGATTCGGCCGCCGTTGACCATTCCGCTTCCAGCTACGACCACTGCATGCTGCACCTCATTTATGGCTCTGGAGTCTTCGACGCTGGTAACGTATTTCAGCTTTCCAGGAGAAAATGGATCTTTTCCCTCGCTCAGATACTGCTGGATTTCCGATGAAAGAAGATTCATGTGCTTCTTGTAGATTTCAGTCGCCTTGACCCCCATGGGTGAGTCGAAGAAGATAGGAACCGTGTTGCCCAGTATTTTCTCGTCCTTGAGGAGAGAAAGTTCGTAAAGGACTCTCTGGGCTCTGTCCACCACAAAACTGGGTATAAAAATCTTTCCCTTGTTTTTCAGTGTCTTGGCAAATACGTCCCTGAATTCTTCACGGCTTTCCTCATTGCTTTTGTGAAGCCTGTCGCCGTAGGTCGATTCCATGACAACATAGTCGGCATCGGTAATGATAGCTGGGTTCCTTTCCATTACAGTTTTCTGGGGTCCTAGATCTCCGCTGAAAACTATCTTGACATCTTTTCCGTCTTCAGAAAGCCACACCTCGATGATGGCGCTTCCGAGAATATGCCCTGCATCGCGGAACCGAACGGAAACCCCCGGGGCTACTGTAATTTTGTCATCATAACTTGAGGCTGAGAGGTGGTGTATGGTCTGATCCACGTGTTCGGCACTATAAAGAGGTTCGACAGGATCAAGCCCCTTTCTGGAGTTCTTTTTTGTCTTCCAGGCCGCTTCTTCCTTCATGAGGTTGGCTGAATCGTACCAGAGAACTTTAACGAGTTCCAGGGTAGGCAGAGTGGCGAACACTTTCCCTTTAAAACCCTCTTTTACGAGGAGGGGAATCCTGCCCGAATGATCCATGTGAGCATGGGTCAGAAGTACGGCGTCAAGGCTTCCCGCAGCAAAGGGGAAGGGTTCGCTGTTTTTTCTGTCATCGTCCTTGCCCTGGAAAATGCCACAGTCAACGAGCACTCTGCTTGCTCCGCACTCAATAAGGTAACTTGATCCGGTAACTTCTCCGGCGGCACCGATAATCTTCAGTATCATCGAATATTCCTCCTTCTTTTGCAAAAGGTGCGCTCTATATTCCAATCATACCGCCGCAGCTTCGGGCAAATCAGGTATGATGCATCGAACTAGCGCCCCTTTACCCGGTTCGGATTCCACTTCAAGTTTACCTCCAACGAGCATCATTCGCTCAAGCATGTTGGCTAACCCTCTATGTCCTTCAACCCGGAGCGTTTCGTAATTCATGTCCGGCTCAAACCCCGTTCCGTTATCATGAAACTCGAAGACAACATTGCCATCTTCCCGGAATATTTCAGCCCTCATCTCGGAGGCCTTTCCATGCCGGACCGCATTCGAAACTCCCTCCTGGAAAATTCTGAAAAGCGAAAGGAGCCGTTCCCGACCGATTTCAACAGAGTCATCAACTTCCATGGCGATGGAAATATTGAAATGGCGAGCCAGGCGGTTTGCCAGTTCCGTCATAGCCTGTTCAAGACCGAGATCAATCCATGGAGGAGAAAGTTCATCGCACATTTCCCGCAACTCTCTTACAACCACCTGTGCTGTTTCTTCAGCAAGAACAAGATGCTGGTGCATTCCTTTTTCGTCCCTGGCCATACGGGACAGGCGAATCTGCTGGATCATGGCGGTTATATTCTGTATCGGACCGTCATGGAGCTCCCGGGCGATACGGGATTTTTCACCTTCCTGAACCCGGACGATGTCATTGACGTATCTGTTTCTCAAGAGGGTCCTTTCCACAGCGGTTCTTGCAAGCTTGTAGAGTACCGTTCTCAGACTCCCTATTTCACTGACCGCAACGGGGTCGGGAAGAGCCGGCAGATCTTTTCCCCACCTGAGGATTTCGATTTCCCCGACAAGATCCCTGAGAGGGACTATGAGCCATTTCCAAAGAGCCCAAAGAGCAAGAAGGATGCCGACCGCCATGAGAAGAATGAGAATAGGCCAGAGCCGGCCGACCCGCACAAGAGGACCAAGCAGCTGATCCCATGCTACGGCCGCGATAACATAACGGTCGCCTCCGCTCACAGGATTTACCGCTATAGTATACAGATTGCCGTCTCTGTCTTTGATCTCCACGGCACGCCCTATCGGGATGCTCGGCTTCCAGATTGCAGCAAGGTTGTCCGCTCCGGGTGAGGAAAAGAGAAGCCTTCCGTCTGTGCCGACCACAGCTACCCACCCGGGAAGGGACGGTCCCCATGTAAAGACCCTGAACCTCCGTATTTCAACAGATGTGAGTTCACTCCCCCATCTCCTGGTTTCAGCTCCGGATAATCTTGACGCCACGTTTTCCGCCAGATCCTGCACATAAGAACGGGCAACGGATTCCATGGCCCATTCGTGCTGCATCAGGCCGAAACCCGACACAAGAAGTACCGCGAAAGCGGGCAGCAGAATCGCGAAGGTGATTATCAGGAGGAGGTGCCGCCTCATTCAAGCAATTCCTCAAGGGTCACAACGCCATATTTCAGAGCAAGCAGCAGGGCTTCTGTCTTGTTCTTTGCTCCAAGCTTGTCATATATTGAAGCAAGATGGGTCTGAACCGTCCTCTCACTTATAAACAGCTGGGCAGCCACTTCCTTGCTTGACAGGCCTTTCGAAGCAAGAATAAGGACTTCTCTTTCTCTTGCCGAGAGTGCCTCAGGAGAAAATTCCCTGTCACCTACTGCTGAAGCGACCTCGGAATCAAGATAAAATCCTCCTTTGGCCACAGTTGATATGGCTCGTGAAATTTCCTCAGGGGTTGCCGTTTTGAGAATAAAGCCTCTCGCTCCTGCACGAAGCGATGCCAAAACATATTGCTGGGCATCATAGGATGTGAGCATGACTACCGAAACCGGAAGCCCTGACTCCTTTACCCTTCTGGCCACAGCCACTCCGTCCTCTCCCGGCATGCGGATATCCAGAAGGGCAACGTCAGGCCGCAGTTCATCGATAAGCTTCCATGCCTCTTGTCCGTCTGCGGCTTCACCGACCAGTTCGACGGAACTTTCCTGGGCCAGGTATGCAGAAATGCCTGCCCTTGTCAGAGGATGATCATCGGCAAGAACAACACGTATGGACATCATTTCCATCTCCTTCCCCGTTTTTTACCCTCAGGGGCAAAAACGGAACTCCGGTGGGTGATCATAACAGTCTCAGCCGGCGGAGGCATCGGCAAAGAGGCCTAAGGTCCGCCCGGTTATACAAAATGATGGAGGGAATTAGGATCCGCTTCCGAGACCGATTTCTTCTTCAACATCACGCAGAGCCATAATGACCCACTCGATAACTGTATCAAGCGGCATGGGTATCATTTCAGCTCCCTTCACGATGAGGTCCCGGTCAACTCCCCTGGCAAAGGCCTTATCTTTCCATTTCTTCTTAACGGATTTCACTTCAAGGTCCATGACCGATTTGCTCGGTCGGACGAGTGCAGCTGTGATCACAAGTCCTGTCAGCTCATCCACTGTAAAGAGCACTTTTTCCATGTCGCTTTCAGGCTTTACGTCGGAACAGATGCTCCAGCCGTGGGCAAGGACCGCCCGGGAAATTTCCTCAGGGTAGCCTGCATCCGCAAGCCATCGAGCTCCTTCATGGGTATGACGTTCAGGATTTTCCTGAGTGGTTTCCCAGTCAATGTCGTGAAGCAGACCGGCCAATTTCCATTTCTCAATATCTCCACCCATCCTGGACGCAAAAAACCCCATGGCTGCTTCCACGGCAAAGGCATGCCTGATATGACCTTCGTCTTTGTTGTATTGTCTCAGTAGTTCGAGTGCCCCATTTCGTGATATTTCCATATCAGTTTTCCTCCTCGGAGTTTATTGGGATACCGGCTTGAAAAGACCCTCGAGCAGGGGAGAAACCATGGAAAAAATGCTTTCAGGCAGTTTATCCACAGTTACTGAGGCATCACTTCTCATGGTCCTGGCAAGCTCATCAGGATAGGGATGCACATAAACCACTCTCCTGATTCCGGCATTGATAATCGCTTTTGTGCAAAAAGAACAAGGTTCATGGGTACAGTAAATGTCAGCTCCGGCAGTGCTCGTTCCCACTGAGGCTGCCTGGGCTATGGCGTTCATTTCAGCATGAGATCCCCGGCAGATTTCATGCCTTTCTCCGGAGGGTATTCCGAGTTTCGTCCTGAGACAACCAACCTCTCCGCAATGAGGGAGCCCCTTCGGAGCTCCGTTGTATCCCGTACTTATGATATGGTTATCCCTTACGATCACTGCTCCCACATTTCTCCGAAGGCAGGTGCTTCTTGAAGCCGCAACACCTGCTATCATCATGAAGTAAATATCCCATTCAGGCCGCTGAAGATTCATAGTCTTTCCTCCGTTTTTTTCGTCGATTCCGATTATAGCATTCACAAATGTCCTTTCTGCCAACTCGTTCGGCACAGATGGAGAATCTCCACCTTCTAATGGTATGATATCCAGGTATATTTCAATACCCGGTGTTTTCCCGGGCAAAAGGAGCCCTTATGTTTTTTTTTCGCAACTTCGACCGTAAAATTCTTTCCTGGTGCTCCTACGACGTTGGAAACTCAGCCTTTGCTACTACTATTATGGCTGCAGTCTACCCCGTATATTTCAAAGAAGTTGCCGCTGTCAGCCTGTCCCCGAACATATCCACCGCCTATTGGGCGTACGCTTCCGCAATTTCTCTCTTTTTGAGCGCTTTTTTCGCCCCGATACTTGGTGCTGCAGCTGACATCAAGGGATCAAAAAAAAGAATGCTCTTCCTTTTTACAATGCTTGGTGTCCTCTCATCGGGATGTATGGCCTTTGTAGGCCCGGGAAACTGGGTGCTGGCACTGTTGCTCATGATGGGAGGGACCATCGGCTTTTCCGCCTCCATGATATTCTATGACGCTCTTCTTCCTTCCCTCGTCCCGGCGAACAGGATTGACACAGTTTCCTCCCAGGGATATGCTCTCGGCTATCTCGGGGGAGGCATTCTCCTCGCTGTAAATCTCCTCTTCATCCGCATTCTTCCCGGCACCACAGGGGCAAGACTTTCATTCCTTTCAGTGTCACTATGGTGGGGTCTTTTCTCAATCCCGGTCCTTTTATTTGTCGACGAACCTCCTCCCACACCTGAGGGAAAGGATCTTTCAGGAACAGCTCTTTTCCTGAAAGGACTGGAGAGGCTCAGAACGACCTTTCGTGAAATCAGGCATCACCAAAATCTCTTTGTGTTCCTCCTTGCTTTCTGGCTGTACAATGACGGTATAGGTACCATCATCCGTATGGCTGCTATCTACGGAGCCACTCTTGGTATCCCCATGTCTCACTTGGTCGGGTCCCTATTGGTCACCCAGTTCGTGGGGATCCCCTTCTCGCTCGCGTTTGGCGTTCTCGCCTCAAAAATAGGAAGCAGACAATCGATTCTTGCAGGGCTTTTTTTCTATCTCTGCATTACATTCGCTGCTGTTTTTGTCCGGGAAGCATGGCATTTCTGGGCTCTTGCCATTGCAGTCGGAATGGTCCAGGGAGGAACCCAGGCAATAAGCCGGAGTTTTTTCGCTTCAATGATTCCTTCCGGGAGAACTGCCGAATTCTTCGGTTTCTATGATATTTCCAGCAAATTCTCCGGCATCCTCGGTCCCGCAGTATTTGGGGCTATAACCCAGGCAACGGGTTCCAGCAGAATAGCAATCGCAGTTCTTTCCTATACTTTTATTTTGGGCATACTGATCCTCAGAAAAGTGAGGAGCTGATTGAATTGCTGTTGTTTCGAAATACAATGGTTCTTCTTTTATTTGACTTTATCCTCCTTGCCTTTCCACCTGTGCTTGAAGGAGCAACAGTGTTTTCTTCAGGAAGCGGTCTTGTCAAAACCATCGCGATCACCTTTGATGACGGCCCGAACCGGCAACTCACCCCCCCTCTCCTTGATTTACTTGATGCTCTCGGTGTAAAAGCAAGCTTTTTTCTTGTAGGAACCATGGCTGAAAAGAATCCCGATCTGGTAAGGGAGATCAGCTCGCGGGGACATACTGTCGCGAATCATTCCTACAGTCACAGGAGCTGCCTTGCACTTACCGGGCCTGAACTTGAAGAGGAGATCCTGAAGTGCTCCGTCGTGCTTGAGAAACTGACGTGCACACCTGTCCGTTTTTTTCGCCCCCCAGGAGGAAAGTTTGACAGGAAGACAGTGGAAAGAATCAAAAAAAGAGGTTTGAAAGTGGTTCTCTGGGATATAAACAGCCGCGATTATACGGGGGTCTCGCCATCCTACATAATCAACAGAGTTATCCGGCGTGCCGTTCCGGGTTCCATACTTCTTTTCCATTCAGGAGTAGGAGCTACCATCGAAGCTCTCCCCGAAATTGTAAGCCGGCTCAGAAAAAAAGGGTTTGAATTTGTTACACTGGAAGAGATGTTTTCCGCATACACGGCGGCTGTTTTTTTCCCATTACTTGACGCCGCATTTCTTACCATGTGAAGGAGTTGATTTTTATGGGTGAGTTTCTGGTGATTTCAACAGGAGGTACTATTGCATCCAGGCCGGGGACTCACGGTCTTGCTCCTTCTCTCCCGGGAGAGGAATTGATTTCCGCTGTTCGGGGTCTGGAACGCTTCGGGCGAGTAACAATTCTCGATCTTTTTTCCAAGGACAGTTCCAACATGTCCCCCGATGACTGGAAAATGATGGCAGGCTGTCTCCGTGCCGAAGAAGAAATGTACGACGGTTTTCTCATTCTTCATGGAACGGATACAATGGCTTACTCCGCATCAGCACTTTCCTTCTTCCTACCCGGCTTTTCAAAACCAGTAGTGATAACAGGTTCAATGTTACCAATGGGAGAGCCCTGTTCAGACGCTGAGAGCAATATCCTTGAAGGCTTCGCTTTCCTTGAAGCCCTTGCCGGAGAGAAGCGAAAAGGCATATCAGTATCATTCCACGGCCATCTGATCCATGGGCCCCGCTCCCAAAAAATCCTGAGTCACGACTCAACTGCTTTCTCCAGCATCAATTACCCCGAACTCGGATGCATTAAGGGAGGATCGCCTGTTCTGGGGAAAAAACCCCTTCTTTCTAAAAACTATCCCGTTGATGTTTCTTCCCTCACCGTAGAAAACTCCATTTTTCTCGTTACACTGTTCCCAGGCTTTCGTGCCCGCTATCTTGAACACCTGTCTGATGCTTCTCCGAAGGCCATCGTTCTCGAAGCTCTTGGTCTGGGTGGTGTCCCGTACCTTGGCGAGAATCTCCTGCCGCCCATAGCCAGATGCAGAGACAAAAATATACCTGTGATCATCACTACCCAATGCGTCTATGGGGGTGTAGATTTGAATGTTTACGAAGTGGGTAGAAAAACTCTTGAGCTGGGAGCGATTTCCGGCAAGGATATGACACGGGAGGCAATAATAGCCAAACTAATGATCACTCTCCCGGCAACGGGTACGGATCGTCTGGAATGTCTTCTCCACGAAAATTTCTGCGACGAAATTACACCCGGTGCGTTCCCTCAGGGATAGATCATCCGGAAAAGCAGAGATGCGGCTTTCCGGTCAAGTTCAAGCAGTTTCTCGTATTGTTCCAAAGCGGAGGTGCGGTTTCCCATCTCAGCATAGCAAAAACCGAGGTCGTAGAGCATGCGAGCAGAGTCCCTACTGAAGGCCAGTCCCTGCCTGAGTACTTCCACTCCCTCTTCGAACCTGCCGGCGATCCTGTAGGCCCTTCCCAGTGCCCCGTACCCATCTGCATTTTTCGGCGCTTCCCTTATTGCAGCAATTGCGGAGGAGAAAGACTCATCCCACCGTTCCATCCGTGCCAGACTTTCGCTGTTCCCGACGAGAGCTTCAAGAGACCTGGGAGCGGTAGAGAGGTAGGTTTCGTACAATCTGACGGCTACACCGTGGGCTTCAGTTAACCGTGAAGCATGGGCAAGTTCGAGGATCGCAGGCGGGAAACCAGGACATAACGCGACGGCCTGCCGGGCCGAAGAAGCTGCCTTCCCCGGTTCGCCGTTCAGGTTGTAGGCTCTGGCGAGTTCCGCCTGGGCTACGGGGTCGTCAGGAAAAGAAGCTGCCTTCTGGAGTGCCTCACGGAGTCCCCCGTGGGCCTGAGAACCTTCGAAGCTTACCGAAATACAAAGGGAAAGCAGAAGAACCCACAGCACAGAAACCATTTTCTTAATTACCCTGTCTGTTCGTTTTTCCTCCACAGTTCATCACCTTCCAGGCATGTCCTGACGAACGCTTCTGCGTCCATATCTCTGCGGATACCAAAACGGGTAAGAACAAAATCATACTTCACCGGATCCTCCGGAAGAAAATGCCTAAAAAGTCCGGTAACCTCAAGTGCTGTTTTCAGATCCGGGCTTTTTCTTTTTGTAAGCCCCAAAAACGAGCACATTCTGAACATGTGAACATCCATTGGAAGCACCAGGTTTCCTGGAACAAGAACTTTCCAGCCTCCGGGATCGACGTCATCAGACCGGACCATCCACTTCAGAAAAAGGAAAAAACGTTTGCACGCACTCCCGTCTCTTGGCGAAGGAAAAAGAAAACTTTTTCCCAGGCCACCGCTGGTTCTAATTCCATCAGAAAAACGGGAGATTGCTTCTATTAGTCCATCCCCACGAAGAAGGCAGTCTCCGAAATAGGCTTCAAGACTGCCAAACTCTCTGAGAATCCTGCCTATCCCTGCCAGGAAGGCCCCCATTTCTTCCCCGGAGGTAAACCGGTGCCGGAACCCTTCCATAAGACGAGGAAAGGATTCAGAAGGTGTTTCAAGAAGGAACGACCTGGGAGACGGACCCATGACAGAAAGCAGACGGTCCGCATTCCTGTTTATCTGGGCAACTCTTCCGTAGGCGATTGAGGAAACGGCAAGACCCACAATTTCCCGTTCTTCCACAGCGTCATATAGGTAGAGCTTCTCCAGGGGGTCGGGAGAAACGAATTCCCTGCGGCTGAACCTGTGGTATGCATCCTCGAAAAGAGGAAGGAAACCGTCCAGGCGACGGGCCGCTTCACATGGGAAATCATCTTTCGGGTTGTTCACATTCTCCATCTCACTCCCGGGAACCGGGAACTCACTTTACCTGGTTAAAAACAGCCGACGGGGCGTTCGCCGGTGATTTCCCCTTCTTCACCCTGTGATAATTCGCATAGGTGAGGGGGATACCTTCTTTCAGGAGCTGGGCTTTTTCCACACGACCAACAAAAAGCTTGTGAGTGAAAACTTCCTGTACAGAAAGCACTTTCAGCTCAATACCAGCGAGAGTGTACTCCGTCACCAGAGGAAGACCGTTTTCTCCGATTTCAAAATTGCATTCGCTGAACTTGTCGAATTCTCTGCCGCACCGGAATCCGAAAATACCTATAAATTTCAGCGGGACAGCATCTTCAAGCACAGAAATAGAAAAACGGCCGCTTTTCTCAACAAGTTCGGTAGTGTAGTTGTCCCTGTGAAGGCATGCTGCCATACAAATTGGATCTGCTGTCAGCTGCATAAGGGCATTGATGATCTGCCCGTTCTTTTTTTCTCCGTACCCGGTACTGAGGATGTATACCCCGTAATTCAGTGTGAACAGGGCTCTCGGATCAATCTGCGCGTCCATGGTTATCCCCCTTGACGGAACAAAATGAGCAGGAACCTGAGTCCCTGCTCAATGATACACCAGTTTCACGCTGCCGGGGAGTCCGGGAGAACTCTAATCTGCCTCTCTCTTCCCAAGTTCCCTGTCCAGCATATAGATGCCGTGTCTGCCTTCGCCGATCATTTCCAGTTTCTTCACAATTTCGTCCGCGTTGGCTTCTTCTTCAACCTGTTCGCTGACGAACCACTGGAGAAAGACCTGGCTGGCGTAATCTTTTTCCGTTACCGAGAGGTCCATGAGGTCGTTAATCCTGCGCGTGACATATCTCTCGTGCTCATAGGCGCCTTTGAAGACTTCAAGTGCAGAAGGCCACTCCTCCTGAGGACAGTCGATAGCCTTGTAGTTTACCCGTCCGCCGCGCTCGACGATGTACGAAGCAAACTTCATAGCATGTTCAACTTCTTCCTGTGCCTGCAACTTCATCCAATGTGCCATTCCATTCAAGTCAACGGAATTGAGGTATGCGGACATGGAGAGATAAATATAGGCGGAGTACAGCTCCGCGTTTATCTGGTCATTAAAAGCGTCTTCAATCTTTTTGCTTATCATCCCTAGAGTTCCACCTTCCATAAACCGTGAATATTGCAGTATTCCCTGCTTTTCTTGGGTGCAAATGCATCAAAAACTGCCTCGGCGGCTTCTCCCGGGTTCAGGAACTTTCTGCAGATCCTCTCGCCGTCCATGATCTCGATAAACTCGATATAGTGCTCGTTTGTCATGGGGTGAGGAACGCTTCCCACTTTAACTTTATTGCCTTCAACAACCGGTACATGCTTTTCAGTTGCCGAATCCGCCGATTTTTCTTCAAGGAGCTTCATGGGCTGTCCACAACAAACGAGGTCGCCTCCTCCCACATGAAGAAGTTCAACAACATTGCCGCACAGGTCACATTTAAACACATCCAGCTTTTTCATACAGTATCTTTCCTCCTTTGATATGAAATGGTGTTCTTGTTTGTAAACGGATTCATTATAGCATTTATTTGCTCTTTTCACAGAGCGTTAAAAAAAGTAGGCTGTTTCTAAAACCCTTGACTCTCTCCTATCGTCCGCCGATACATTAACGGGAGATATTCCGAAGTCCTTCCTGGAGGCTGAAATCATGAATTCGACCCTAAAAAAAGGCATCATGGCCATTTTGATTCTTCTTTTCTTTTCTCTTCCTGGAACTCTCTACGCATCAGGGAAAAAAACAATGATTCTGCTGCCTACTCTCAATTTCACTGAATTTGAGATTTGGGACAGCAAATTTTATCCTGTAAATGTTCTGGAACAAAAGATGACAGAATACCTGGCCTCGCTCCTCAGAAGGGATCCTTTTACCGATGTCCGGATTCTCGACGAAGCGGCGGCTGAAAGATGGTTCGCAGGTGAACGCCGCCCGGAAGACCATGCTGTCCAAATGGAACTTTTCTCTGTCCTTGCAAAGGAACGGGAAGTTCTCGGCTCCTTTGAAAAAGGAGACGTTTCCCTTCGAGTCAGAGTGTATGGCGGGGGAAGCGGCCAAATGCAGGATTCAAGGATTGCCTCAGGAAAGGACCAGCGTTACACCTTCAATCCCGGAGACGACAGGCTGTTTTTTCTGAATGCCAGGGAATATCCGATACTGGAAATACTCCAGACCAACCTTTTCAACCGCATACACAAGGATGGACTCGACCTTCTCAGGCTGACTCCTCCAGACAAGGGACAGAAAATGAGCCGGCCGACATGGAAACAGTTTTCTTCCACATCACACTGGCAGGCCTTCAAAAATGCAATAACCGATGCGGCTGGAGGAATAGCAGGCGTTAGCGAGGAAGGGTTCTCCCTCACCGGCCGGATCGTTGCCCCTACTGCCAATTCCACTCCCAGGAGGAGAGAGTACATCATTACCCTCGGCAGGGAAGACTCCCTTGCAGTGGGAGATATACTCCAGGTTGTCCGGGGAGATTCCTACATTACCGTTGACCCGGAAAATCCGGTGGTCGTCGTTCCCAGGGTGGTGGGAAACGTGAAAGTCACGAAACTGATGGATTCAGAATCGGTTGTAGTACTGATCAACGAAAAATCCAAAGATCCCGTACAGCTCAACGACCTGGTGAGAGCTTCGAGTTTCGGGACGAAAAAGGCGGCGCCCCTGAAATGAAAAAAAAAGTCTGCATGAGCACATGGGTTCTTCTTCTCCTCTTGGTGATTCCCGTGTTTCATGATATTCTGCCTGCCTGGGGAAACGGAGTAATCGTCACCGAGCCCGAAGGAACGGCTTCGAAAACGAAACCGCAACCCAAGCCGTCGAAAAAATCTCAGCCTCTCAAAAGCACCGCGCCTTCAGTGAAAAAGGAAGTTCAGAAAATAACCGAACCGCTGCCAAAAATAAACCTTTCTCTCCAGCAGGGGCTTGTTCTTCTAGAACAGCGGTATTTTACAAGGGCAACCCCGCTTCTTGAGAGGGCAGTGCTTGAAGAACCCGGCAACCCGACAGCCTGGCATGCCCTCGGAAGGGCGTATCATGAGAGAGGTTTGTTCTCAAGGGCGCAGGAGGCGTACAAAAAGGCTCTTGAAGCGGAACCGGGATATCCCCCCCTCTCAAGGATTCTACCCTATCCTTCGAACGACGGACGAGAACCTCTCTGGGATCCCAAACGACCGGGGAGGATTGAAGCGCTGCCGGCAGCGACAGGAGGCTTTGCAATCCTTGCGCCGGAAGATTCCCCGGCTCCGCAAAGCAATACTCCGGTTTATAATCCTCCACTCCCTCCCGATGCCGCAGAAAAAGAAATGCAGTCACCTCCCGCCCCGGAGGCATCTTCTGTTCCTGGACGTGCTTCCTCAGTAAAGGGTAACGGCAAGTTGCGTCCCTTTGTCCCCGTACGTATCGTAATAGCCCGGCAATCAGAAGAAAACCCAGAAACGTCAGAGGAGAAGACACTACAACCCCCGTTCGATGGAACGGATCCCCAGGTCCCTGCATACCTTCCTCCCGCTCCCCCGGAGGGGAAAGCTGACTGATCTTCTTTCGCCTCAGGCCTTTCACCTATATAATGAAAGGGTATGAATGTGTCTCTGACAGACCTTTGGGACACTCCTCGAAAGGAGGACTTTTGGTTATGAAACAACTGCCCCTTTTTCTTCTTGTTTTGCTCCTGGTCTCTCTGCCGCAAGCGTCCGGCGAAGCTTCTTCCGTTTATGTTGTCGAACCTGTTCTCGTAAGCCAGCCGGCCTACTCGGGAATGAATTTTTATGTATACCGGCCCTACAACCTCCCTGAAGGGTGGTACGTCACTTTTGACGGCTATCCAGTTGTTCAGACCTCATCCGGAGCCTGGGTATACGGCGCACTGAGCGGGAACGGCCTTGTCCAGACCGCTTATATCGTAGGTTCGGTTAATCCGGCAGCTCTTCCACTTGCCCAGTACCCGGGTTCAGCTGCGGTTTCCTCAGTTAACCACGTTCCGGTTCTTCCCCTCTCCGTCGTCTCCCAGCGCCAGCTTCAGCATCCCGTTCCGCCATCACTGCCTTCATCCGGGGGGATGCTTCTTCCGTCCTATATCCCTTCCTGGGCTGTGAATCCATCTTTCAACGCAATTGGTTCATGGAACCGACTCGTAGACAGAATGGGCATACTGGATAACCCCAGAGTCCCCATCGCATGGAAAGGTGACCACCCTAAAGCCATCTATGCATGGACCGGAAGAAGCTGGTACCAGATGACTTCATCTTCGTTGGATATTCCGGAAAAACCCTCCGAGATGCTGAAGGACCACCTGTACTCCCTCACAAGGATGGTTCACGGGAACAACATGCGCTGGAACGACAGCGACACTCCCCTTCTGGCTCATCAGGCTGCCGTTTGGGGATATCTCTGGATGGGGAGACTCACTCCACTGGGAAATAATTAATATTCGAGGAATGGAGAAATCTTTATGATCACAGGCGGCACGTTCATTCGGTCTCTAATGCCCTTACTGTCAGCGGCATGCATTTTCCTTTTTTTTTCTATTCCTGTTCATGCGGCTCCTCTTCAACCCTTTAGTTCTCCAGCACTGATTTCCAAACCCGATTACCCGAATAGTTTCACCGCACCTTTTGTTGAGCATGCCCACCCTGATCTGAAAACGCCCTTCCTTCTTTCGGCAGATGGATACATTTATTCTGTCGATACCCGGGGAGTGAGAGTTTACACTGTGCCTCTTTCATACGGACTGCCTGTTATGCCGGTTATGGTTCCGTATTTGTTTGTCCCTCTGATTCCGGAACTACCCTGACCCTTCTCCGAATCAGGGGCAGATCCCTCCCTCCCCTCCGGGGATGCTGCGCTATCGCTCCGCTCGTTCGGGACGACGGAATGGTGTCATCACGAAGGCCGGGGTCATGGCCGAGGGATCCCAGGGTTA
>CAZJAR010000016.1:0-32819 GCA_964543785.1 uncultured Synergistaceae bacterium
CTTCGTGCTTCTTCAACAGCTCTTCGCACAGCTCGTCTATGTTCCGGTGTGACATCTGATATGTTTGCCTCCTTCGTGCCCCTCACTCTTCCACGGGGGAAAAAAGTTGCTTCAGAACTTCCGCGGCTACTGAATAGGGATTGATTTTTCTCGCAACAAGATCTTCCATTACTTCATCATTTTTATGATTCTTCCAGATTTTCTCGGCTTTTCTCGAAAGGTTTTTCAAAAGAATATCTTCAACCTCCGATGAGAGACGCCTGAATTTAAAACGCACTCCCTCAGCACTGTTTTTTATGAATTCATGGTGCTCCGCAATGCTCTCCGCAAACTCCTCAACGCCGGTACCGTTTTCTGCCACAGTAAGGTGGACCGGAGGTGTCCATGGTTTCTCCTTCACAAGATCGAGCATGAGCCTCACTTCAGCCGCGACCCTGTCAACGCCTGGTTTGTCTGCCTTGTTGATTGCGAAGACATTGGCAATCTCCATGATGCCTGCCTTCATGATCTGGATATCATCACCCATTCCGGGGACGAGAACAACACATACAGTATCGGCTATCTTAATGATGTCCACTTCAGACTGACCGACCCCGACGGTTTCGATGATGATGACATCCTTGCCGCAGGCATCCAGCAAAAGCACTGCTTCACGTGTTCCCCTGCTCAGGCCGCCGAGCGAACCCCTGGTCCCCATACTCCTGATATAGACCCCAGCATCCCCGGTATGGCGCTGCATTCTGATGCGGTCTGCGAGAATGGCTCCTCCGGAGAAAGGACTTGACGGGTCGACAGCAATGATACCGACAGTTTTTCCTTTCTTCCTGAAGGATTCGATCAGTTTATCGGTCAGAGTACTCTTTCCCGCTCCCGGACTGCCCGTTATGCCAATGACCATGGCTTTGCCGGTAAGAGGATAAATCCGGCGCATAATTGCATCGGCGACAGGGTCACCGTTCTCGATAAGGCTAATGATCCGTGCAATGGCCCGGGTATCTCCCGCAAGGGCCTTGTTGATAAGAATATCCACAGCAGATACTATTCTTTGGCCCTTTTTTCCGCCACAGCCTTCTCAAGCCATTCTACACAGACGGAGGTGGAGGTTCCCGGCCCAAAGACAGCCCCGGCGCCGGCCTCAAGAAGACCGGGAATGTCCTTGTCAGGAATGACTCCGCCGCCAAATACAATAACGTCTCCAGCTTCCTTTTCCCTGAGCAGGCCTATAATCTTCGAAAAATAAAACGTGTGGGCGCCTGATAGGATGCTGATTCCAACGGCATCTGCGTCCTCCTGGAGAACGGTTTCAACAATCTGTTCCGGTGTCTGCCTCAGGCCGGTATAGACAACTTCCATTCCTGCATCCCGCAGAGCCCTTGCCACGACTTTCGCTCCTCTGTCATGACCGTCGAGTCCCGGCTTTGCAACAACTACCCTTATTTTTCTCTCGTCCACGGAAAATCCCTCCAGTGTGATAAAAACTGTCGAAACGGACGTGCCGTTACAAAACGATATTTTCGGTATACTCGCCAAAGACGTTCCTGAGAACGCCGCAGATTTCACCCTCAGTAGCATAAGAACGGACAGCGTTTATGATGAGGGGCATGAGGTTTTGCGAATCATCAACCGCGGCCTTGCGGATATCTTCGAGGGTGTTCCGTACGGCGAGATTATCCCTGGATTCCTTCAGCTGGCGGAGTTTGGCTATCTGCCGTTCTCCTACGGAGGCATCCACTGAAAGGAGATTCATTTCCCTGTTGTCTTCCTTGACCTGGAACTTGTTTACTCCGACAACAATGGCCTCCTTGGCCTCCACCGACCTCTGATAATCGTATGCGGCATCCTGTATGTGCTTCTGGACATAGCCTTTTTCAATAGCGGTAAGCATGCCGCCCATGTCATCTATCTGGCCGATATACTCAAAGGCCTTCTTTTCGATCTCATTTGTCAGGCTTTCCACCACGTAGGATCCGGCAAGAGGATCAACAGTGTTGGTAACACCCGACTCGTAGGCAATAATTTGCTGGGTTTTAAGGGCAATGCCGACACTCTTTTCGCTCGGAAGAGCAAGTGCTTCGTCCATGCTGTTTGTGTGGAGAGACTGCGTTCCTCCAAGAACTGCGGCTAGAGCCTGCATGGTCACCCGGACGATGTTGTTTTCCGGCTGCTGCGCTGTAAGCGTGCTTCCACCTGTCTGGGTGTGGAAGCGGAGCATCTGGGCCTTCGGGTTGGTGACCCCGAAACGGTCCTTCATAATCCGAGCCCACATGCGCCTCGCGGCTCGGAATTTCGCAACCTCTTCGAGGAAATCATTGTGGGCGTTGAAGAAGAAAGAAAGTCTCTCTCCAAAAACATTTGGGTCGAGCCCCTTCAACCGGGCAGCTTCCACGTAGGCGATTCCGTCAGCTAGAGTGAAAGCTACCTCCTGGGCAGCAGTGCTTCCAGCCTCGCGAATGTGATAGCCGGAGATGGAAATTGTGTTCCATTTGGGCACGCTCTGGCTGCAGAACTCGAAAATATCAGTAATAAGCCTCATTGAAGGTTTTGGAGGGAAGATGTAGGTTCCACGTGCGATGTACTCTTTGAGAATGTCATTCTGAATCGTTCCAGAAAGGGCATCCATTGATACTCCCTGTTTTTCGCCCACGCAGATGTACATGGCCAGAAGAACGCTTGCAGGAGCATTGATCGTCATGGAGGTAGAAACTTTGTCCAGCGGTATCTTGTCGAAGAGTATTTCCATGTCTTTGAGGCTGTCAATTGCCACACCGACTTTTCCGCATTCCCCCTGGGCCATTGGATCGTCAGAATCGTAGCCGATCTGGGTGGGAAGGTCAAAGGCAACTGAAAGACCAGTAGTTCCCTGCGAGAGAAGATACCTGTATCTTTCATTGGATTCTTCGGCGGAAGCGAAACCGGCATACTGACGCATGGTCCAGAACCTGCCGCGGTACATCGTAGGCTGAACTCCCCTCGTAAAGGGGTAGGTTCCGGGGAAACCAATATCCTTCTGATAATCAAGGCTTTCAACGTTGTCGGGCCCATACAGCCTCTCTAAAGGAAGACCTCCACCGGTGGTAAATGCTTCCTTCCTCTCTTTGTTCTTTTGAAGCGTTTTCGCAACGCCTGCTTCAAACTTCGCCCTGGCGTCTTTGTATTCCGTATTCATCCGTGCATCCCTCCTCGAGTATTTGTACAATAAATACCTTTTTTACATAAGATCTGGCCATAGGGGCATCCAATCACGGGAGGATGCTGACCCCAGGTCCATGTAGACCGATAGAACCGACCTGCTGGGGAAGCCGGACGACGTTTCGTCGGAAGGGAGAGGAATCCTGACCTCGCCGTACGGTGTGAAGGCAAGAACGGGCAAGTCATCGTTCAGGGAATAGACAGGTACCCCTCCGGTTAGGGCGGAAGCCCTCGCAATCGGCATGGGAGAAAAAGTATCGCCGAAGATAAAAAGGCGGAGCCCATTCTGAAGACAAAAACCGGCCAGTTCCAGAATTTCTGCTGACGAAAAAGGAATGGAAGCAGCTACCACAATATCGGCGAGGCCTTTCTTTTTTTCTTTCCACATCCCGCCGAGAATCTCGAGAACGTCTTTTCCTGAAGCCGCTTCAGTATGCTTCCCATTTGTCCGCCTTCCCGGGGGAAGAAAGAAAAGCGGGGGGTCAGCGTACGGCAGTGCAGAGAAACGGAATTCTGCCGTAAGCATACGTTCATTCCAAATGGAAGTAACGACCGCCCTGTTCCTTGACATGTATGTCTGAAAGGGGCCCGTAATGGAAGCTTTCAGCAGAAAACTCTCCTTTTCAGCCTCCCTGGTGACCGAAGGGGTGTCCAGGGAGAGGAAAGCCGGTGCGGATTCTTCCGGAAACAGATACATCTCCCAAAGAGAAAAACCGGAAACATCCAGGCAAAATACCCTGTCTTCAAGAGGAAAGAGGCTCCATGCGCCATGCGCTTCCTGGAGAACATAGTCAGACCTGACAACCTCCAGATCTTCGAAGGAAATGGTGATCTTGCTGACTGCCCCTTTCTCATGAACGATAAAGAGGTCGCCAAGACGGGACCAGATCAGATCTCTGGGAGAATCAGCCTCGAAAGAGAATGCCGTGTTTTTTTCTGAGAGAGAGACTATGTAAACCTTCCCGTTGTTCCGGTCGGCAACTGCTAGCCATTCCCCGTAGAGAGCAACCGCAGAAAGCTCAATGGGGTGTTCCGTTTCAGGGAAAGACAGATCATCCAGATGAGCAATGTCCGGCAGAGAAAAAATGCCCGCCTTCCGTTGAGCGGCACTCGTGACAACAAAAGTGTTTTCGGCGATCATGACACCGTCTGAAGGAGAGAAAGGGAGATCGCCAATTTCCGTCAGTTCTTTACCTCCCTCGGAAAAAGACAAAACTTTGCCGCGCTCCAGAAGGACAATTCCACTCCTGTCTCCTGTAAAAATGGCTGTTACGGGAGATTCAGCCTCAATCGAAAAAAAAGACCGCTCTCCCGGGCTTCGAATCCACAGGGTGTTTCCGAGAGTATCTGCTATTGCCAATCCCCCCGAAGGGGAGGATTCAGCTTTGCCGAGTCCTTTGATTCCAAGATTCTGAAGCATCGGAAGGGCAAGAGCTGTCCTGATATCCCGCCTGGAAGAAGCGGCACGTGCGAAAACCGGCCTTCCGGAAAGCAAATCTTTCAGGAAACTACCCTCTTCCTTAAAGCGTGTCAATATGCGGGGTACCGCGGTATCCCCGGGACGCACTTCGAGAAAATACTTCAGTGATTTCAAGGCCTCGTCCGCTTTCCCGATCCTATGTAAAACAAGTCCGCGCATCAGGTAATAATCTACAAGAAAAGTGTTCAGTTTCAGAGCCTTGTCGAGGTCATCGAGTGCCCCGTAGTAATCCCTTTCGCAGTACTTTTCGTAGGCGTTTCCGAAGTATTTTTCCGCCTCTTCCCTGTTTGCAGGAGGAAGGACCGCCGGCTCGGAAATTGCCGCCCGGAAGAGAAAGACAAGGCAAAACAGAAGAAAAAAAAGGGGGCGGAGCCGTTTCGCATTTCGATACATAGGCTGGTCTCCTCCTCTCAGGCTCCTTCAATTCCTCATAAGTGCTTTGAAATGACATCGATGCCCGCGAAGGAATAAAAGGCGAGCGTGACAGCCCCGGCAAGAAGAAAACCCAAAAGCATCCTGAGGTAAAGTACCCACATTTCCCCGCCTGGCAGAGAACCATTGCGGATGCGTACCACGATACGGGCTATAAACAGAGACGACAGAAACATTCCCAGGGCTATGAGCGCTTGGATATTGACTATAGGCATTCTCCACTCAACTTTCAAGTTCTTTTAATAGAATTTAGGATACCCCATATAAAATCGGAAAGCCACTTCAAAAATTTTATTTCGCATCGTCATGTCGAGATAAAAAAGAAAAAAAGTGGCTGCATAAAAATACCCTGGATTGTCCACCCAGGGTATTTACTATACCATTTTTCCCGAAACTGCAGCCACTGGGAAGGATTAAATCACGACACCTCTGCTTCGTCCTTTTCCCCTGCGCTTTCCTCGTTCAGGTGAATTTGCTTGAGGACTGATACAGCAACCTCAAGGGCACGCTTGCCATCTGTAATTCCGACCAGGGGTTGCTTTCCTTCACGGACACATGTCACAAAATGCTGAAGCTCCAGCTTCAGCGGCTCGCTCTTCGGAAAAACAGGGTGCTCAATGACTTCCACGAGGCTGCTGTTGTTCTGCCTGACGCACCGGTTGATGGACACGTCCTGGGTCTCATAGTCAATGGTCACATACCGCTCCGGTTCCATTATCTCGAGCTGCCTCAGCCGTCTTTCGGAAACACGGCTTACCAGGATATGGGCCATTGCCCCGTTTTCAAAGGATATCTGGGCTGATGCGATATCTTCGTGGTCCGAACGGATGCACCTGCCTGTTGCTGAAAGAGCTGTTATTTCAGACCGGACAAGGGAGAGAATAATATCTATGTCATGGATCATGAGATCCAGTACAACCCCCACGTCGCTGATGCGGGGAGAGAAAGGGCCAAGCCGCCGCGACTGAAGAAAAAGAGGTTCATGGACGATTTTGGAAATGTACTGGACCGCACTGTTGAATCGCTCAATATGACCGACCTGAAGGACGAGATCTGAATCCGCGGCCATTCGCAGAAGACTTTCGGCCTCGCTAACTGTCGTGGTAACCGGCTTTTCAATAAGAACATGAATACCGTTGCTCAAAGCTTTTTGGGCTATCTCAAAGTGCATGCTCGTGGGAACCACCACGCTGACGGCATCAGGCCGTGCACGGACAATAAACTCGTCCAAGTCGGTAAACCAGGGCACTCCGAGATTGTCTCCAATTGCAGCGGCCCTGCTTTCATTTTGATCGACAACACCGACAAGCTGCGTTCCGAGGAGTTCAGTGTAAACCCTAGCATGGTGCTGTCCGAGATGCCCAACCCCGATGACACCCAGCCTTTTCAGGTCCATGAACGAATCAACTCCTTTTGAGGCTAGAAAAATGCTTTCCCCGTACAGTATTCTCACGGGAGGAGCATCAAAAGTGGCAGGAGGAAATCATTCCATCCAGGCAAGAAGAAAAAGCCTGCTTTCCCTGTCCCCTTTTCTGTAGGAATAGCATACATCATTATCACGAAACGTGCACAGAGGGATGGAACAAATCATCTCATCAGCTATCCCCGCATCTCTGAGCTGTCTCCGTATTTCTCCCCCAAGGTCGAAATACACGTCATCTCCTTCCTCAAACACATGTTGAGGAGAGAAAGATTCGATACCCCGTCGTGTCCAGGATTCATCTCTTTTCCGAAAATAATGTTCTTTACCGATTCCGGGGCCGATCCAGGCCCAGGTTCCCGAAGGGTCGGCTCCTTCCCTCCGGAAAAGTGAACTGCCGGCCGTGCCCGCCATATTCAGCACGGTGCCTTTGTAGCCGGAATGAAGAAGTGCGATCCAGGGAGCAGGGACATCTGATGCAATGATTACGGGAAAACAATCAGCAAATCGAAGGGAAGCCTCCAGTCCGCACTGATCGAGAAAGACCCCGTCCCCATGCGGCCGGGCCGGAAGGGCTGAACCGGCGGAAGCTGCAATGACATCCGTTCCGTGAACCTGCTGGGGTGCCACGAGAGGCCCCCTCCTGGGGAAGGCGTCAAGGAGAAGCTCCCGGGAACGGTCAGGGAACCCGGAAGCCAGGTCCATTGCAGCACCCCTGAGGAAAAGTCTTATGGAGAGCATTCCTTCGGTGCAGGGCGAAAGAAAAACTATCGATGAATTCGAGGACTCTTCTATTTTATACCCAGGCACCATCGCCCTCAAAAAAACAGCTCCTTTCTCCGTGAAAAGATCATGGCCCTCATAAATCCTATGAAATAGAGGCTTCCGCAGCAGACCGTCCCATGTCCTTTGCGCTCTGAAGCCTTGAGGGCATCAAGAGGATCAGGGAAAACCTCCACGGAGTCCGCTTTCCATCCGACCCGCGTTGCGGATTCAGCAAGCACGAAAGGATCGGCAGATCTGGGGTTTCCGGGAACTGACGTGCAGATCAGCCTGCCGGCTCCATTCAGCAGCAGGGAAAGACCTGCGGGAAAATCCTTGTCCTTCATGCAGGCGAAA
This sequence comes from uncultured Synergistaceae bacterium, assembly GCA_964543785.1. Taxonomy (GTDB): domain Bacteria; phylum Synergistota; class Synergistia; order Synergistales; family Aminobacteriaceae; genus Aminivibrio. The sequence goes on from CAZJAR010000016.1 coordinate 7,641, forward strand.
ACGACCGTCGGCTTTTTTCCGCCGTAAATCGCCCGGAGGCTCTCGACAAGCCTCATAATCCCGTCAGGGTTATGCCCTCCGTCAAGGACCAGAGGAGGGTCGGCCCTGAGTATTTCAAACCTTCCGGGCCAGCGTGCCTTCTCCGCTCCCCGTAGAAGGGCTTCTTCCGAGATGCGGCGGAAGCGTCCGGAGATGCCGAGCATACCCGCAACGGCCAGGGAACAGTTTTCAACCTGAAAGGAACCATGCAGCGGTGTTCGTATCGGATAGCGTTCACCCCCGCAGAGGAGTGAAAAGGCTGTGCCCTCCTCCGTGACGGAAATATCCTCCACCCGGATTTCTTCAGGAACAACATGGGGAAAGGCGCCTGAGTCACGGGCCTTTTTCCGGAAAAGAGGAACAAGCCCGGAGGGTCTGCCCGAGAAAAACGCAGGTACTCCTTCCCTCATAACCGCGAACTTTTCTCCCGCAATCTTTTCAATCGTGTCGCCGAGAAAGTCCATGTGGTCCATGGAAATGGAGGTCACAAGGGTCAGGACGACGCTGCTCAGAAGGTTCGTCGCGTCAAGCCTGCCCCCGAGTCCGGCTTCCACCACGGCAATCTCCACCCTGTTCCGCGAGCAGAGAAGAAACGCCGCCGCCGTAACAAGCTCAAAAAAAGTGGGAGGATCGGACCGCAGGATAACATCCTCCTCCAGCGACTTTTCAATATCATCCGCTGCCATGGTCCATTCTTCGAGAGAAAGGGGAGCCCCGTCAATAAGAAGGCGTTCATCAGGGGATTCGAGATGGGGGCTGGTATAGAGGGCGGTCCTGTACCCCGACTCCCTGAGGATGGAGTCGGTGATGGCTGCAGTGGAACCTTTTCCGTTGGTACCCACGATATGAACTGCCGGAAAGTCCTTCTCGGGATTTCCCAGCTTCTCCATCAGGCGGGAAATCCGGTCGAGCCCCGGGCGGATTCCCGCACTGGCGAGGGAAGAAAAAACGTTCTCCAGTTCTTCGAAGGACCGGGGCTTCCTGTTCATGGGCGTTTCAGGAACGTCTCAGGCTTGACAGGTTTTCTTCAATCCTGGAAAGGCGGGCTTCATTTTCCGCGAGCCTGTCCTTTTCCTTCTCCACAACTTCCGCCGGCGCCCTGCTGACGAAATCTTCGTTGGACAGCTTTCTTCTTCCGGCCTCGATGTTTTTCCGGATTGCATCCATCTCCTGGGTCAGTCGTTCAATTTCCGCAACGATGTCCAGTATATCCCCCACCACGAGACTGACTTCACCGCTCTCCATCTGGGACGAAAGAGAACCGGCCGGTTTTTCGTCCTTCAGTGAAAGAAGGGTGATCTTCCGTATTTTTGTGAGGGTTTCCATGATTGTTCCGTTCTCCCTGAGCACTTCGGCCAGAAGAGAATTCTCTTCCGTCTGCACAAAGGCCTGGTTCGCAAATGCCTGGGGTGCGATCCTGGATTCCGCCCTGAGATTTCTCAGGATACGGACCGTGTCCTGGAAAAACCCCATCTTCTCGGCAGCTCCCGGATACTCGGGCCTGTCTTCCCACCGGGGCCAGGCGTTCTGTTCGATGAACCCCCCGCCGAAGCCGAAGGTCTCCCAGAGTTCTTCGGTCACAAAAGGAATGAAGGGGTGAAGAAGCAGCAGGACATCCCGGAAAACTCCGGAAATAACTGTCTGGGTGGCCTGTTTTCTTTCGGGACCTTCATCGCCCCTGAGGGCAGGCTTGGAAAGCTCCAGATACCAGTCGCACAGGTCTCCCCACACGAAATCGTAGAGGAGACGCGCCGCTTCGCCAGTCCCGAAACTGTCAAGCAGACGGGACACTTCGCCGCAGACGGTCTTCGTTCTGGCAAGAATCCACTGATCGTGGAGGGCCAGCGGGGAATCGGCCGTATCCTCCAACAGGTGCACCCCGTCTTCGAGGTTCATGAGGGCAAACCGGGACGCGTTCCAGATCTTGTTCATGAACAGCCGGTACGTCTCAATCTTGCCGGTGCTCAGGAGGATGTCCCGCCCCTGAACCGTAAGGGCCGCCAGGGTCATCCGGAGGGCGTCGGCGCCGTATTTTTCGATCATGTCGAGGGGGTCGATGACGTTGCCGCTCGACTTGCTCATCTTCTGCCCTTTCTCGTCACGGATGAGGGCGTGGATGTACACATCCCTGAAGGGCACCTCGTCCATGAACTCGAGGCCCATCATGATCATCCGGGCGACCCAGAAGAAAATGATGTCGAATCCCGTGACCATGAGGGATGTGGGATAGTAAAAATCAAGATCTTCCGTCGTGTCCGGCCATCCGAGGGTCGAGAACGGCCAGAGAGCGCTGCTGAACCATGTATCGAGCACATCTTCGTCCTGCATTATCTTGGTCGAACCGCATTTTTCACAGGCAGCCGGGTCATTCTCAGACACCGTGATGTGGCCGCAGTCTTCGCAGGTCCAGGCCGGAATCCGGTGTCCCCACCAGAGCTGCCGGGAAATGCACCAGTCGCGGATATTCTCCATCCACTGGTAATACACCTTTTCCCACTGCTGGGGAGCCCAGTGTATCCTGCCTTCCTCCACGGCCCTGACGCCGGCCTCGGCAAGCGGCTTGGCCTTCACGAACCACTGCTCGGAAAGATAGGGCTCCACCAGGGTATGACACCTGTAGCAGTGCCCCACGGAATGGACCATCTCTTCTGTCTTCTCGAGAAGTCCCGAGTTGCGGAGGTCTTCCTCAGCCTTCTTTCTCGCCTCTTCTATGGAAAGCCCTTCGTACCCGGGCGCCAGTTCATTCATGAAACCGTGTTCATCAATCACCTGCACCTGCTCGAGGCTGTGCCGCTGACCGACAAGGAAGTCGTTGGGATCGTGGGCCGGCGTTATCTTGACGCAGCCGGTACCGAACTCCGGGTCCACCATGATATCCTCGATCACGGGGATTTCCCTCCCGCCGAGGGGAACACGGACTTTTCTTCCCGCAAGAGCTGCTTTTTCCGACCTTGGGTGAACGGCTATTGCCACGTCCCCCCAGATGGTTTCCGGACGAGTGGTGGCGACAATCAGCCAGCCGTCGCCGTCGACGAAAGGATACCGGACATGGTAAAACTTCCCGCCGTGTTCCTCGTGCTCCACCTCGATGTCGGAAAGTGCGGTATGACACCGGGAACACCAGTTGATGATATATTTGCCCTTATAGATGAGTCCCTTTTCATACAAGCGGACAAATACTGTCCTGACAGCCCGGGAGAGCCCCTCGTCGAGGGTAAACCGCTCCCGTTCCCAGTCACAGGAGTTTCCGAGCTTCTTCATCTGGTTGATGATGCGGCTGCCGAATTCTTCCTTCCACTCCCAGACCCTCCTGACGAAGTCATCCCGTCCGAGGTCATGCCTGGATTTCCCCTCCACCGCTATCCTCCGCTCCACCACGTTTTGAGTGGCGATCCCCGCATGGTCCGTGCCGGGAAGCCAGAGAACGTTGTATCCCCTCATTCTCTTGTATCTGCAGAGAATATCCTGGAATGTGTGGTTGAAGGCGTGTCCCATGTGAAGGGAGCCTGTCACGTTGGGAGGCGGAATGACGATGGAAAATGCACTGGATTTATCGCCGCCTGGACGGGCCTTGAAAAGTCCTTTTTCCATCCACGAGGCATACCATTTATCCTCGATGGGTTTGGGATCGTACGCTTTGGCCATTTTTTCCAGGATATCAGACATGACGAAACTCCCTCCGTTGCGTAGATTTACTCTTCCGTTGATCCCTCTGGCGACGGGCGTTCTCCTGAGATGAGGTACTGCTCGAGAAAAAACCTCAGGTCCTGAATGCCGTCTCCCTTTTCCGCCGACGTGATAATCGGCACATCCACCGATTTCAAGCCGTTCCGGATATATTTCTGGAGCGTGCCTCTTCTGGCGCCCTTTGAAATTTTATCCCCTTTGGTGAAAACTACAAGCAGGGGGAGTTTCAGGTGGGAAAGCCAGTCCTGGAGAGCCGTGTCGTTGGCGAGCAGCCCGTGCCTGAAATCGGCGAGGTGAAGCACCAGCGCCAGAGATGCCCTGTTCGAAACGTAGCTGTCAATAAGGGCCGACCACTGGTTCCGCTCCCCCTTGCTCCTGGACGCGTACCCGTAGCCGGGAAGGTCCACCAGCCTGAAGGGACCGGAGGAACATTCCACGGCGAAAAAGTTGATGCTTCTCGTCTTTCCCGGCGTTGCGCCCACGTGGGCCAGACGGCTTCCGAGAAGCCTGTTCACGAGGCTTGACTTGCCTACGTTCGACCTGCCGGCCACCGCTATTTCGGGAACGTCCTGAAGAGGAAACTGGTCCGCCCGAAATGCAGTGGCTTCGAGGCGGACCTTCCAGTGTCCCGTCATTTCCCTTTCGCTCTCTCGAGGGCGAAGTCAAACACTTCCGCCACCTTTTCCACGTACCTGAATGAAAGGCCATCCCTGGACCATTCGGGGATCTCTTCCACATCCGGCCTGTTGGCCGCGGGCAGAAGGATATTATTGATCCCCTGGCGCTTCGCCGCCAGTATCTTGTCCCGAATCCCTCCCACGGGAAGAACCTTTCCCTGGAGAGAAATCTCCCCAGTCATGGCGATTCCAGGCAAAACAGAACTCTTTCGTACAGCGGAGAGCATGGCAAGGGCCATGGTGATCCCTGCCGAAGGACCGTCCTTGGGAATGGCTCCCTCGGGGACATGGAGGTGAACATCGATCGTCTTCCAGTCCACACCGCCGATGCCGAATTCTTCTGCGTTCGCCCGAAGAAAACCGAGGGCCGTCTGGGCGGATTCCTGCATCACCGAGCCCAGGTTTCCGGTCAGGGTAACGTCACCCTTCCCTTTCATGGTGACGGCCTCGATGACGAGCACGTCTCCCCCTGTCTCGGTCCATGCCAGTCCGACAGCGGTGCCGGTCTCCTTTTTCTTCGGCAGCCGCAGGTCATACAACTTCGGAGGGCCGAGGTACTCTTTCAGCTCCCGGGGACCCACCGTTACGGATTCCTCAAAGTCCTCTCCCTTTTCAACAAGTTTTCTGGCAATCTTTCTGCAGATGGTGGAGAGTTCTCTTTCCAGCCCCCGGACTCCCGCTTCCCTGGTATATTCGATTATCAGCTGTTCGAAGCCTTTCGGCGTCACTTTTACCTGTTTCGGCGACAGACCGTGCTCCGTAAGAATTCGGGGAAACAGGTGTCTCTTCGCAATCCTGATCTTTTCCTGCCACACGTATCCCGGTATTTTGATGACTTCCATCCTGTCGAGCAAAGGACGGGGGATAGAATGGGTCACGTTGGCGGTGGTGATGAAGATTACGTCACTGAGGTCCACCGGAACTTCCATGAAATGATCAGTGAAGGCGCCGTTCTGTTCGGGATCCAGCACCTCGAGCAGGGCGGCCGACGGGTCCCCCCTGAAATCCTGTCCCATCTTGTCAATCTCATCCATGAGCAGCACGGGATTCCTGACTCCGGCCTGCCGTATTTTCTGTATGATCCGTCCCGGCATGGCACCGACATAGGTTCTGCGGTGACCCCGTATCTCTGCCTCGTCCCTCATGCCGCCGAGGGACATGCTGACAAATTTCCTTTCAAGGGCACGGGCTATGGATTTTCCCAGGGAGGTTTTTCCCACTCCAGGAGGGCCGACGAAGCAGAGCACCTGCCCTTTCATCCTGTTCGAGGCAAGCTTCCGAACCGCGAGAAACTCGAGAATCCGTTCCTTGACCTTTTCCAGGCCATAATGGTCTTCTTCCAGAACCTTTTCCGCCCTGATGATGTCGAGGTTGTCAGGGGAGAACCTGTTCCATGGAAGGGCCACAAGCCAGTCGATGTAGGTCCTGACCACAGTTGCTTCAGCGGACATGACCGGCATTTTCGAGAGCCTGTCAAGTTCGTGGAGGGCCTTGTTCTTTGACACCTCAGGCATCTCCGCCTCTTCTATCTTCCCCCGGAGTTCCTCGATCTCCGATGGGGTCTCGTTCTGGCCGAGCTCGTCCTGGATGATCTTCAGCTGTTCCCTGAGATAATATTCCTTGTGTCCCCGCTCCACTTCCTGGCGGACCTTGTCCTGGATGTCATGCTCCAGCTGGAGGATATCAATTTCCTCGAGAAGAAGCTTCAGTATGAACTTGAGGCTTTTCTCGGGGTCCACCATTTCCAGCAGACGCTGTTTCCGTTCCACCTTAATGGACAGGTGTGAACTGACGAGGTCCGAAATCTGTCTGGGATCGTCAACGTTCATCACCGTGACGAGGACCTCCGCAGGAATCCTCGGGTGAAGTGTCACATATTTTTCAAACTGCTCGAGGACACTTCTCTTCAATGCCTCCAGGTTCGGGGAAACGCTCTCGTCCCATGGAAGGGGCACAACATCGGCCTCGAGAGCCTCCTTCCCCCGGCTGAAGGATTCGACCTTTACCCTTTCGACGCCCTCGATGAGCACCTTTGTCGTTCCGTCGGGAATACGCACCATCTGAAGGATTGAGCAGAGGGTGCCTACAGTAAAAAGATCTTCGATCCTGGGGTCGTCGACTTGCATATCCTTCTGTGCAACCACAAGAATATTCCTGTCCTGGAGCATAGCCATTTCTATGGCCTTCAGGGATCTCGGTCGCCCCACAAAAAGTGGGGCTATGATCCCTGGGAAGACCACTATATCCCGTATGGGGAGGACGTAGCAGCGGCGGGGGCTCTCCATGAGTCAGGCGACCTCCTTGGAACTCTTTCCTTCAAGGATGGGGGCCTGCAGCCCCTCCACGGCATCTTTCGTGATGACGACCTTCCGAACTTCCCTGCTCCTGGAGGGAATATCGTACATCAGCTCCATCATAAGGTTTTCAAGGATGGAACGGAGTCCCCTGGCCCCTGTATTCTTCTCGTTCGCTTTCAAGGCTATGCTTCTGACAGCCTCGTCGGTGAATTCCAGGGAAACGCCCTCCATGGAGAAAGTCTTCTGGTATTGCCGTATGAGAGCATTCTTCGGCTCTGACAGAATGCGGACCAGCGCGTCGGCATCAAGCTCTTCAAGCGGAACGAGCACCGGGAGACGGCCAACGAGTTCGGGAATGAATCCGTAGGTCATGAGATCCTCCGGCTGTATCTGCTTCATGATCTCGTATCTCCTGGCGTCGTGCTTTCCCATTATGTCGCCGCCGAAACCAATGAGTTTCCGGTTCACCCTGCGTCCGATGATCTCCTCCACACCGTCGAAGGCCCCCCCGCAGATAAAGAGAATGTTGGAGGTGTCGATCTGAATGAAATCCTGGTATGGATGCTTCCGGCCTCCCTTGGGAGGAACATTCGAAACGGTTCCCTCGAGAATTTTAAGCAATGCCTGCTGTACCCCTTCACCGGAAACATCCCGGGTGATGGATGCCGACTCGGATTTCCTTGACAGCTTGTCAATCTCGTCAATATATATTATTCCCCGCTGGGCTGCCTTCACATCGTAGTCGGCAGCCTGAAGAAGTTTCACAAGGATATTCTCCACGTCCTCACCCACATACCCGGCCTCTGTTAGGGTGGTGGCGTCGGCAATGGCAAAGGGAACATTAAGTTTTTTCGCCAGCGTCTGGGCGATGAGAGTTTTGCCGCAACCCGTGGGGCCTAGAAGCAGAACGTTGCTTTTCTGAAGCTCGACATCTGCATCCTTTCCCATGTTATTGCTGATCCGCTTGAAATGATTGTAGACCGCAACCGAAACGCTCTTTTTTGCCCACTCCTGGCCGATGACATACTGATCGAGAAAGGACTTTATCTCCCTTGGCTTCGGGGCTTCAGACATGGGTATAAAGTGATCGGCCTTACCTCCAGCCTCTTCTGCTTCCTCGTTGAGAATGAGATTGCAGAGGTGAACGCATTCATCGCAAATATAGACGCCGGGGCCGGCAATAAGCTTCTGGACCTCGTCCTGCCCCTTCCCGCAAAAAGAGCACCTGGAATTGCCGCCCTTTCCTTTTCCGCTTCCTTTATCATCAAATTTGAACAAGAAAATCTCCCTCCCTGGAGCCTTCCGAAGATACAGCAACAAGGGAGCACCTCTCGGGCTCCCTTGAAGTCTTATCGGAAAGGCTTCGTTGCGAGGAGCAAAGGCTACCTCGAATGGATGACTTTATCTATGATCCCGTATTTCTGGGCCTCATCGGGAGACATGAAGAAGTCCCTCTCTGTGTCGGCCGCGATTTTTTTCTTCGACTGCCCAGTATGCTGCATAAGTATATCATTCAGGCGGTCTCTCGACTTCAGTATTTCCCGTGCGTGGATTTCCACTTCTGTGGCCTGGCCCTGGGCTCCTCCCAGGGGCTGGTGTATCATCACCCTTGCGTTCGGAAGGGCCAGACGTTTTCCGGCAGCTCCCCCAGCAAGGAGAATCGCAGCCATGCTCGCGGCCTGACCGATACAGATTGTGGACACGGGACATTTAATGTACTGCATGGTGTCATATATTGCCAGCCCAGCGGTGATATATCCTCCCGGGCTGTTGATATAGAGATGGATATCCTTCTCTGGATCTTCGCTTTCGAGAAAAAGGAGCTGGGCGACCACAATATTTCCCGTGTGTTCATCAATTCCCTCGCCAAGGAATATTATCCTGTCTTTGAGGAGTCGGCTGTAGATGTCGTAGGTTCGTTCCCCTCTGCCGGTCTGCTCGACAACGTACGGAATCATCATGCTGGTTGCCCTCCTTTCAAAATCAGCCGTTCTGCTGCCCGTTCGCGGCCTGTTCATCGGAATCAGTTACCTGCACAGATTCCATTATGGCTTTCACGGTCTTTCTGTATTTGATCTTGTTCGCCATTTCCATGAGCCGTTTCTCATCCTTGAAAAGACTGTTCACAAGGCGATCTGCGTCAATTTTGTAGGCTGAGGCAAGAGCTGCCATCTCCGTCTCGAAATCTTCCTTTTCCACGGAGACCTTCATGTCATCTGCAATCCTGTCGAGGACGAGAGACCGTCGTACGATGTTCTCCGCCTGCTTTCGGATCTCCTCCTCGTACTGCTCCCTTGCGGTCCCGCTCTCCTGGAGGTACTCATCCATGGAGATCTTCCTGGAACGCTGCATTTTTTCCTCGTCTTCCTTTTTCATGGCTTCAACCTGCCTGGAAACCAGGGTTTCTGGAACGTCGATTTCAGCTTTTCCGGTTATGATTTCCACGGCATCATACTCGGCCTTTGACTGATTTTCTGCTTTCATTCTCTCAAGAATTCGTTTTTTTACTTCTTCACGGAACTGCTCCTCCGTTTCGCATTCCTGCTGGAGGACCTTCTTGAAAAGATCAGGTGCCAGTTCCGGCAGAACCCGCTCCTTTATTTCCTTAACAGTCATCTCGTAACGGAGAGTCTTGCCCACGAGATTCTTCTCCGGGTAATCCTCCTCCACAGTTACAGCCGCTTCAGCCAGGCCGCCAAGTTCCTTTCCGAGAAGGGCTTCCTTGATTTCGTTCCTTACCGAGGACTGAGAGAGATCAAGGGTGGTGGTATCCGGGCCATGCCGTTCCTCATCTCCGTTTTCTCCGGAGATGATTGTAAAGTATTCTATGGCGACAGTATCAAGTTCCGAAATGGGACGACTCTGGACGGGAACAAGTGTGGAGTTCTGTTTCAGAATCTCCTGAACTGTTCCTTCCACCGTCTCATCTGAAACAGAAGCGGCTGCCCGTTCTACGGATATTTCGCCAAGCTGGGGAAGGGAAATTTCCGGGGTCACTTCAAAGGTGAGCACCACCTCCACGGGATTGCCTTCCTCCATTTTTTCAATCTTCACCGAAGGCTCGTCGATAAGGTCCAGCTCATATTCCTTCACGATTTCCTCTATGGCTTCAGGAAGCATATTCTCCAGAGCTTCGGCAAAGATTGCCTGCTTTCCGAACCGCATCTCGAGAATTTTCCTGGGAGCGTGCCCTTTCCTGAACCCCGGAACGTTCACTTTGGAGGCGAGTTCCTTGACGGCCTTGTCGACGTTTTTTGCAAATTCGCCTGTTTCAAACTCCACCTTTATGGAGAGAACATTTTTTTCCTGGGAAAGCATCTCGGATCTCATACTGTCGCAACCCCTTTCAGTACTGATTCGTACTGTTGTGATTTCGTCTCATACTGCATTTATGTTCATCTTCTTTCCGGAGAAAGAGAAAATATGCGGAAGGTATTTTACACGGAAAAAGGAGTGAATGCAAAAAAACGGAGATTTTCCCGTAAAATAACGTCAATGGAACAAAAAACAAGAAAAAGGCAGCGGAATTAACCGCTGCCTCATAATTCTGCTTTTTAAAAAAGGCTAGATCTTTACAACATCAGCAGCCTGATCTCCCTTGGATCCCTGGGTGATCTGAAAAGAAACCCGCTGACCTTCGTCAAGAGTCTTGAATCCGTCACCCTGAATGGCGCTGTAATGGACGAAAACGTCCCTTCCGTCGTCGCTGGTGAGAAATCCGTAGCCCTTCGTCGCGTTGAACCACTTAACTGTTCCTTGGGTTGTCAAATTTGTTCCTCCTAGATATGTTCACTTTTTGCTGACGGCGCCTGTCAACCTGAAGATAATAGACGGAATTGCTCCTTCTGTCAAGTCGGACTTTTCCATCATTGGCAGACATGGGACCCGCTTCGTTCCCGTCAGTTCTCCAGGAGAGAAAGGAGAAACTTCCGGACGAGGTTTCCAGTGACCGTCTTCCTGAATTCTCCGGAGGTCCGGGGGTTTATCTCCATTGAAGCCTTCACTGCCGCATCATCGGCCAGTTCCTTTGAGGGTTTCCTGCCGGAGAGAAAGGTTTCGGTAACAGGAAGGCGCGTCGGGTAGGCAGACATGCTCCCCGCAGAAATGCGTACGTCCTTCAGAGCACCTTCTTCCAGGACGGCGGAACAGGCTACTGATATCCTGGAAAGAGTCAGGGCCGCCCTTGATCCCCGTTTATAAAACCCCTGTGCCACAGGTTTTCCGGAAAGGGGAAGAAAAACGCCGGTGAGAATTTCGTCTTTCTCCATAAGTGTTTTTCTGTACCCCGTAAAAAAATCTTCCATGGGAACTCGCCGCTCACCGCGAAGACTCCGCAGAAGAACCGACGCACCAAGAACAAGAAGGGGGACCGGCAGGTCAGCGGCTCCGGATGCCGACGCAAGATTCCCTCCAAGGGTGGCCCTGTTCTGCACAGCCCATGCTCCGCTTAATTCCGCCGCCCGGGCGAAAGCGGGGAAAAAGCGGAGAACGTCGCTGTTCTCCATAATCATGCTGTCCGTTGCGCATGCACCAACAAACAATTCGTCGCCGCAGCGACCGATGACTTTAAGTTCTTCCACCCTACAGAGGTCGAGAACCTTCTTCACTGACCTCTTTCCGTTTCTGAGGTCAGGGAAAAAGTCGGTCGTCCCTGCCAGAAAGGTAATGTCTTCACCGAATGCCGCCCGTATTGTCATCGCTTCTTCAAGGGATGAAGGCTGGAAAAAATTTTCCTTTTCCTCCCTGGAGAAAACAGCAGGATCATTGATTACCATACCTACAGAAGGACTGCTTCCCTCCCCGTATCCGAGGGAAGCGGCCTTCTCCACGGCTCTGAAAATTTTCTCGTACCCGGTACAGCGGCACAAATTGCCCGCAAGGGCGGTTCTGATTGCCGACCTGTCAGGATGAGGATTACGGGTGAGCAGGGCCCTGGAGGCCATCACCATACCGGGGATGCAGAACCCGCACTGAACCGCCCCTTCATCAGCAAAAGCTTTCTGGAGAATATCCGGATTTTCCGGTGTTCCCAGCCCCTCCACCGTGAGGACAGTCCGTCCGTGAACCTGCATAGCGGGAACCATGCACGAATTAACCAGTTCTCCATCAAGGAGCACTGCACATGCACCGCACTCTCCCTCCCCACATCCTTCCTTGGCACCGGAGAGCCCTTCATTCTTCCGAAGAATGTCAAGAAGACGATCCAGGGGGTGAACCTCAAGCTTCCGGAGCGTTCCGTTGATAACACACGTTATTTTCATTTTCCCCCAGCCTTCCGTTCGGGTTTATTTCCCTGCAGGAGTGCATGCAGATACTCTCCTGTCACCGGTATTCCCCGGGGAGACACCCCAGCGGCGTGCTCAACGGCAGCTACGAGCGCGGGTGCCCCGGAATCCATGGGCAGTTCGCCCACTCCCTTCGCTCCGTATGGACCCCATGAGAAGGGCACTTCCTGAAGGTCCACTGAAAAATCCGGAGTATCAAGGGTCGTCGGGATCAGGTACTGGTTGAGGTGCGCCGTGGCGTAGCTGCCGTTTTTCATTCCCACATCCTCGAGGTACGCGTAGCCGAAAGCCTGGAGGGAACCCCCTTCTATCTGGCCTTCGGTTAGAATCGGGGAAATCGCCTTCCCCACATCCGCCGAAACATAGGCCTTTCTGGGCAAAATTTCGAAAGTATCCATGTCCACATCGACCTCCACAACGTTGGCAATCCAGGCGTAAGCCTTGTACGCATCTCCTGTGTATGAGGATTCATCCCACGAGAAACCGGGCACGGGCAGATATTTCACAGACGATGAAAGAACATCGGGGGGAATAACGAGTTTTTTCGCCATATCAAAAAAGGGTATCCGGGTATTTCCCTCCCCAACGAAGACGCCCTTCTCGAAAGAAAGGTGCTTTCCGCTGAATTCTTCAAGGGCTGAAGCCCTTTCCGTCATTTGTTTAACCAGAGCAAGGCATGCGTCCTGAACCGTTTTGCCCACATACATGGTCGTCCTGGAAGCTACCGTAGGACCGCTGTTCGGCACGACGGAAGTATCCGGGACATGATGAACCACACTGGAGAGTTCAAGCCCAAGAGTCTCCGCTGCGATCATAGGCAGAACGGTCGATGCTCCCTGGCCCATCTCCACGCTGCTCACGAGAATCTCAACCCTGTTGCCCCCGATGATCCTGACAGAAGCGGTTCCGTTGATATTCTCCTCGCCGCTCCCGGTAAAACCTCCGCCATGAAGACCGAGGGAAAGGCCGATTCCCTTCCTGTGCGAGGGATTCCTTCTGTTTTCTTCATCGAAAAGTCGACGCTTTTCCCTGTACCCGGACATTTCGAGGACTTTTTCCAGCACAAGTTCCGCCGACACACCTTCTTCAAGAAGCTGACCATAGGGAAAAGATAAGCCATTTTTCAAAATGTTCTTCTTTCTGAGATCAACAGGGTCAATTCCCAGGACCGCTGCTATCCTGTCCATGTGCCGTTCGATAGCGAAATTGCTCTGGGGAACCCCGAATCCCCTGTAGGCGCCGTTCGGAGGGGTGTTTGTAGCCACTGCCCTCGCCCTGACTGAGACGTCGGGAATAAAATAGCACCCGGTGGCATGGAGTATGGAGCGTGAGAGAACCACTTTGCTCATGGTGGTGAAGGCCCCCCCGTCAAGGACGATGTCGATTTCAGCCGCCACCAGGGTTCCGTCCTTTTTGACCCCCGTCCGATGCCTGATGACAGACGGATGCCGCTTCGTGGTACACAGAAGATCCTCTTTCCTGTCATAAATCATTCTCACCGGTTTTTTGCTCTTCAGAGCCAAAAAAGCCGCATGGAGTCCAAGGATTGAAGGATAATCCTCTTTTCCTCCGAAAGCTCCTCCCGTAACGGTCTGCCGAACCAGAACCTTTTCAGGAGCAAAGCCCAATCCCTTGACGAGGGCAGAATGAACATAATAGGGGCATTGCATGGATCCGATGACCTCAATGCAGCCATTCTCTCCGGGGATGGCTGCCATGCCCTGGGTTTCCAGGTAGACATGTTCCTGGTGCTTCGTTGAGTAGGTTCCTTCCACAACCAGGTCAGCAGAAGCGAATGCTGCGGCCGCATCGCCAGAAATAACGGAATATTCATCAATTATGTTATTTTCACCCCAGATCACCTGGGTGCAGGCAATCGAGTCTTCCACGGTAAGAACAGGGGGAAGCTCTTCCACATCAACCGAAATCGAGGAAATGGCTTCCCTGAGTGTTTCAGGGTCAGCTGCAGCTATCAGGGCAACCGCCTGCGTGGGAAAAGAGATGATTGAATCTGCCAGGGCTGGGTAATCGTCACGGATCATGGAAACAGTGTTAATCCCAGGAATGTCTTCAGCTGTTACCACTGTCACCCTGTCCCAGTCAAATCGGGGATCCTTCCGCAGAGAAAGTATTCTTCCCCTCGGCACCTGCGACCGCACCGTCCCGCCGAACCAGCACCCATCAATGATAAGATCGTCAAGATATTGAGCCGTTCCACACGCTTTTGACAAACCATCTACTCGAGGAACAGGGGAACCCACAAGTGCTGTTTTTCCCTTCAAGCGGACCCCTCCTCTATCTCCCGTCTGCACGGGTGTTTCTGGACATAACATTTTTCATGTAGAGTCCACGAAGATCACCGATAGCAGCAAATCCGGCTGTATCCATCCATTCTCCGATCTCCCGGGCAACCTTTCCGTATGTTTCCGGTCCATGCTGGATGGCCGCAGAACAAATCTGCACCAGGGATGCTCCGGCCATAAGAAACTGGAGAGCATCCTTTCCCGTGGAGATCCCTCCCACTCCGATTACAGGCTTGGGCTGAACCGACGCTATCTGGTAGACAATTCTGAGAGCAATGGGACGAATAGGAGGTCCCGAAAGCCATCCCTGTCCGTAAGAAGATCCGAGGGGAGGCTTCGCCGTATCAATGTCGAAATCAAGGGCAGGCCCAAAAGAGTTTATTGCCACAAAACCGTCAACAAATTCTGCGGCCCGAACCGCCAGTTCCTCAATTTCCGGAGTGTTCGGTGAAATCTTCATCCAGATCGGAACGGTCACAGCTTCACGGAGTGCCCTGGCCACATCCAGAAGAGGATCGAGCGATTTCCCTGTGTAATGAGTGGAAAATTCGATAATATCGGGTCGGACTTCTTTTTCCAGAAGTCTTCCCAAAGTCCGTACATCTTCAGGAGTGTACCCGATGGAAGCAATTAGGGGGACTCCAGCCTCTTTCACTTCTCTGTAGGCTTCCAGGTAATCCTCCACCGGTGTTTCAGCCCAGGTCTCGCAATTTAGCAGTCCGCCGAAGGAGGCTTTCCTGATAGTCGGCCTCGGATCTTTTGCGGGAACCACGGAAACCGTTTTTGTAACAATCCCTCCTGCTTCTCCCGCGACAGCGTCCCGAAGCCGGGCAGCTGTTCCTACGTTTGGCCCCGCAGCCGTCAGCACTGGATTGGGGAAAAAAACGCCATTCACCCGAGAAGAAAGATCTGCCATACTTATACCTCCCTGAGTTCAAGAATTGCGAAAACGGAGCGATAACGCTGACGCAGCCCTTTTGGCACGGAACCTGAGGGAATTCATGTCATGGTGAAGAAATTCTCCTTTCCGCCAGAGAACTCTTCCGTTGACCGCCGTAAGATGGGCTTTCCCTCCTTTCGCCCCGAACAAAAGATGACCCAAAAGATTTGCCTCCGAAACAGGAGAAAGAGGTATATAATCGAGAACCGCAATATCCGCGGCCGCTCCCGGTTGAAATCCCGTCTGGACAGGCAAATGCCTGGAAAGCACTTTTGCCGGCAAGCTGAACATCATGTCCCTCATTCTGGAATAGGGCTCCCCTCCCCCGTCTCCAAGGAGAAAGTAATTTCTGAGAGCTGCGACGATATCTCCAGACATTCCGTCGGTCCCCAGGAGATGACCGGGAAGCCTGTCTTTGTCCGGCTTTCCTACCCTGTTATTTGCGTTCGATTCAGGGTTCAGAACAATCACGGGAGCGACCTCTCCCAGGAGAAAGTAATCTTTTTCGGAGAGATGAACACAGTGAATCAGGAAACTGTCATCATCCAGAAGGCCGAAGGAATGCAGCCGGTCCACAGGGCCCTCGTACCCAAGCTTCCTGCAGAAAGCAAGATCTTCCCGGGCCTCGCCGCAATGAACATGAACAGGCATCTCCTGCGGTTTTTCCCCGGATATGTATGAGAGGGTCTCCTCGGAGAGCGTCAGATTCGCGTGGAGGCCGAACATTCCTCCAAGAAAGGGGTCACTGCGGTGCTTTTCCCAAAAGGAGATATTTTCCTCCACCTGGCGCATCATGGCCTGTTTTCCCTGCCGGTCGGATGTTTCCAGACAGAGCACCGCCCTGGGACCGGCCTGGGCAAATGCTTCGGCGGCCACATCAAGACTTCCCCTGTCAAAATTCATGGATGCGTGATGGTCAAAAATGGAAGTTACACCAAAAGAAAGCGAATCCAGTGCACCCATGAGCACCGAGTAATAGAGAACCTCCTCGTCGATCACCCTGTCCAGCCGCCACCAGAGGTTTTCGAGAATATCGGGAAATGTTTCCGTCGGTCCGGCGGGAGAAATACCCGGGGCGAAGAAGGAGTACAGATGATGGTGGAAATTCACGAATCCAGGAAGAATAAGCCTGCCTTCCACATCATAAAAGGGCAGATCGTCGCGTCTGACAGACTCCCAGGGACCAATCTCCTTTATTTTGCCTTTCGAAACCAGCAGAGCACCGTCCTCGAGAAACAGCCCCGCCCCGTCGGCAACGACGCCTCTTCCGATGACAAAATCTACGCCCTCATTGAAGTACCCGGTCATCTGACGTCCTTCAACGAAGCCAGCACTTTCTCAGGAGTCAGAGGGAGATCTCGGATTCTCCTGCCCGTCGCGTCAAATATTGCATTGGCAATAGCCGGAGCAGGACCATTGATCCCGATCTCGGAAATCGATTTTGCTCCATAGGGCCCCGTTGGCTCGTCCGATTCAACCAGGATGGTCTTCATAACCGGCAAATCAAGAGCACCGAAAATCTTGTAGTCCCAGAAGGAGTTATTCGTCATTTTCCCTCGCGGATCAAAGAGATACTGTTCCGTCAGAGCGTAGCTGATGCCGTTCATGGTGGCTCCCTCAATCTGTCCCTCGGTGAGAACCGGGTTGATCGCTCTGCCGCAGTCCCCTGCCGAGACGAACTTCACCAGGCGGACCTTCCCCGTTTCCAGGTCAACATCAACCTCGGCAAAATGAGCCATAAACGGCGCCGGAGATTCTTCTCCCGTAAAGGAGGCGCTCGCCTGGATCTGGAACTGATCGTGGCTGTAGAGGGAGAAGCAGCAGATCTTTGAAAATGTCGTGTTCTCTCCCGTCTGCCTGTTCACTACTGTCCCGCCTTCACCCAGTGTGAGTGATTCCGACGGGCAGCCCAGAAGAATTCCGGCAACCGACAGAATCTGATCCCGAATTTTCGCGGCGCAGCGGAGCACAGCCTGTCCTGAAACGTATGTCGTGGAGGAAGCATAGGCACCGGTATCGAAGGGAGTGAGATCTGTGTCGGACGAAAGGATAACGATCATGTCAACGGGAACCTTCAGCGTTTCCGCGGCAATCTGGGTGAGGATTGTATCCGACCCTGTTCCGATGTCTGTCGCCCCCACGTAGAGATTGAATGATCCGTCATCATTCATCTTCATGGAGGCGCTTCCCATGTCCACCTTCGGGATACCTGAGCCTTGCATGGAAACGGCGGCACCAATACCCTTGACCCACGAGCCGGAGGCTATTCTCTTTCCCCGGAGCCTGCTCCAGGCGATTTCCTCAGCTCCGCGGTCCAGGCATTCAGAAAGCTTGCACGATTTGATTATTTGGCTGACACCCTCCGTGCCTTCCCCGATTGCCTTGAATACTTCAGAGGTCTCCCCTTCCCTGATATGCCATCTTTTTACGTAATCGACGAAATCCACTCCAAGCCTTCTGCAAATTGCGTCCACATGCTGGTTAAAGGCAAAATATCCCTGAGTTGCGCCGTATCCCCGGTATGCACCGCCCACCGGCAGGGTGGTATACACAGCTCTTCCCGTGAATGAAACATTCGGGATCTTGTTGAACATAGGCAGAACCTTCGACCCCGCGTTGGAGAGCACGGTCAGCGCATGGGCGCCATAAGCACCTGTGTTCATGATATCGTTCATTTCAAGGGCGGTAATGGTACCGTCCTTTTTCACTCCTGCCTTTATGCGGACTCTCATCGGGTGCCTCGTCCTCGCTGTGGTGAAAACTTCATGGCGGGTAAGCTCGGCCTTCACGCTCCGCTTGTATTTCCAAGCCGCCATGGCAACATAGGGCTCCAGGATAATCTCCTGCTTGCTGCCGAAGCCTCCGCCGATTCTTGGTTTCACAACCCGTATTTTGTGAGCCGGAATACCGGTTACCCTGCTGACCGTCCTCCTGGCGTGGAATGGCACCTGGGTCGACGAGTAAATAATCAGCCGGCCTTTTTCATCGAAGGTGGCAGTGGCAGCATGGGGCTCCATGGCACAGTGATTCGTGTAGTGAGTCCTGTAGGTGGCTTCCTCAATAAAGTCAGCCTCCCCGAATCCTTTTTCCACGTCGCCGAAGGAAAAAAGAACTTCCCCGGCCACATTCTCATCCGGACGGAAAGGCACCGGAAGAGGAGCATAGGCACCATCGCCATGAAGGCAGGGGGAATCCGGGTTCATTGACTTTTCAGGGTCGAAGAGAGGTTCGAGCTGCCTGTACTCCACATGAACGGCCCCTGCCGCCTCCCGGGCGGCCGCAGAAGATTCCGCGAGCACCGCACCGACGATATCGCCAACGTACCTCACCCTCTTGTTGAAGAGGGCGGTATCGTAGGGAGAAGGCTCGGGATATCCCTGACCGGCGGTAGTAAAAAGCTCAGACGATGTGTTGCCTGAATGGAAGACATCCACAACTCCCTCTATGCTCCGCGCCGGACCATCGTCGATGGAAAGGATTTCAGCGTGAGCGTAGGGAGAATAGAAAAAAACGATATAAAGAGGATTCTTCACCTCAAAGTCCGCGGTATACCGGGCAGAGCCGCAGGCAAGTGAAAGGGAGTCTATCTTCAGCACAGGCTTTCCAACAACGGAAAAATCATTCATGGCTGCTCATCCTCCTCGCAGCGAGACGAACCGCCTCGATGATCTTGACGTACCCGGTACAGCGGCATGAATTGCCGTCAAGAGCCCTCCGTATTTCATCATCAGTAGGGTTGGGAGTTTTCTTCAGGAGGCAGTAGGCTGCCAGGATCATCGCAGGGGTGCAGAAACCGCACTGAACCGCACCGGTTTCAACAAAAGCGGACTGCAGAGGATGCGGTTCATGTATAGAACCGATTCCGGCAACAGTTACAATTTCCTTTTCCTGTGCAGAGGCCGCAAAAACCTGGCATGAATTAACCAGCTCCCCATCGAGAACCACAGCGCACGAACCGCAGATTCCTTCTCCGCAGCCCCTGTGGACCTCGGTGCAGCCGTTCTCACGCAGCACATCCAAAAGGACCGCATCGGGAGCGAAGGACCACTCCTCTCTCCGTCCATTGATGAAAAATGCACCCTTCATCGAGCTTCCTCCTCCCTGAAAAGGGCTGACTTCACGCATCGCTCCACATGAACCGCGGCAATTTCCGAAAGATACTCCGGCGATCCCGCTGGTTTTCTTCCGAAGGGCACGGAGCTCATCCTCCGAATATCAAGAGACAATACTGTCGAGATATCCGCCCCGTTCAAGGACTCTTCAAGTTCCGTAAGCCTGACCACCCGGTCGAGTCCGCCAGAGACGGCGATCCTGATTCTTTCAATTTTGGATTCGTTCTTTCGGGCAATGAGAGAAACCGTAAAAGCCGGGTAATCAAAACCCACGCGGACTTCCCTGTAATAGAGGGAAGTCCAGTCGGACACGTCAGGGAAAAGGAGGGATGTCACAAGGGTTCCCTTTTGAAGCGACCTGTCGGCAAGCCACGTAGGAAGATCGTATGTTCCTCCGTTCTTTCCCTCGGTGCAGATTTTCCCCTCCAGAACGGCCATGGGACCAATGAGATCGGACCACAGAGGGAAAAGGGACGCGCTTCCTCCCACAGTGATCCTGTTTCTCAGGGGGGTGGATGCTGCCGAACCAAGAGCCGCTGCAAGGATGCACCCAGGATAAAGGTTGGAGAGATTGTCAGCCGCTGATGCGAACGTCTGGTTCGCTCCGATCTCCAGAACCCCTCTGTCTGTCTTCAGGTAATTCAGCGGTACCCTTGACAGATCCACCACACCGGAATAAGAATGTATCCCGCTTTTTACAAGGCTGGTTCCGCCTCCGTGGGGTACAGTTCTTTCCCTTCCGAGAAGCAAAACCGCTTCTTCGATCGTCTCCGGGAAATACCATTGCACCATATTCATATTTCTCCCCCTTTATTCAAACGCTCAAAGGTATATTCAAGCAAAGGGCCTGTCTGACAGACCTTTTTCCAACTTAACTTTACATTATTCAATGTGAACCGTCCAGATAAGGAGGCGTATCTCTCAGAATATCCCCCAAAGTTTTTCCGGAATTCTTCTCCACCCAGCGGACAATTCTCCTTGCCCTCGCAAAGCGTTTCCGTATGTTTGTACGGGCTTCCGCAACATTGCCGTGCTTTTCCATGGAGAGCCTTTTCATATCCCCAAGACTGGAGAGAGATGTTCCACAAATGATTTTGTCTGCCAGATACAGCAGCTTTGCTTCCGGGGCAGCCCGGGGAGGAAGGTTCATGTGACATGAAACGATTGCGGCCACGGAAGGAAAACCACACACTTCAAGAAAAGCTTTTCCCGCCGCATCATGCTGGGGCAGAGTTCTGCAGATATCGTGCAGAAGACAGGCGCTCTCAAGAAGCCTCCTGTCAATTCCTGTCCCGGGGTACAGCTCACGCGCCAGCTGCAGTGCCACGAAAGATACCATTGCAGAATGGGCGATTACCGCATCGGGAGTTTGGGCTATGGTGAAAAGTGCCTGCCGTTCCGCCGGAGAAGGATATTGCATATTCGCTGCCCGAAGGCGCATTCTTTCAAAATCCTCCTGCACATCCATGTCGAGCAGAATCCCCTCGTCGGCAACAGCAAGATCAAGAGCGCTTCTTTCCCTCGTCTCCAGGAAGCGTTTGAGTCCCCCATCCCCGGAGTAGGAAAGAATGTGGGGTATATATGATGCCCCGATTAGCGGAGGATGACCCCGGATCCCTCTGAATAGCGGATAGATAATTCTGCGGAAAGAGCCATACCTGGAAAGCAGCCGCAGGGTGGCTGTACGGACAGTGGGGATGTCAGCGGGAAGGAGAAAGAAAGCTCTTGAGGAAGAGGAGAGGGATGCGACTCCAGTCTGAACAGAAGAGAACATCCCTTCCGAGAACCTGGGATTGAAAACCGGCCGGGCTCCGGATTCAGCGGCGCAGGAAGCCGTTTCGTCCCGCCTGGACCCGGTTACCACAACAATGTCCCGTATTCCTGCATTCTTCATTGAACGAATCGTCCAGTTGAGTACCGAGCGTCCGTTCAGATCGGAAAGAGGTTTGAAGAAGCCCATCCTGCTGGAGTAACCTGCTGCCAGGACAACGGCGGATAATTCGGCGGGCTTCATGAAGGATCTTTACGTCGTCGGCTGGAGCCGCCTGAATATCTGTGAAATTGCGATATAGTGGCTATGGACGGAATTTCTGTACGAAGCGAGAGACCTTCCCCTGTACCGATCCAGGCCTTTATCAACGTCCCCTTTGCATTTCCTGATGTTTGCGGCAAGAATATGGGTGCCGATGCGTACATTGTTGGAGGGAATGATGAGGTCCGCTTTCGAACGGATCGGGAAAGTCTTCATAATCCATGGCTTATTGGCATTCCAGTTGATCTGCATGAGACCGTAATTTCCCTTGCTTACAGCCTTTTCCTTCACGGTGGATTCTTTGACCATGATTGAAGCCACAAGGAAAGGATCGAGATTGTACTGGGCAGAACAGTCTTCTATGAGTCGGGCATAATAGGATATGTTTTTCTGGGAAATTTTGGGATTTTTCCTTATGAAATAAGTCTCAATGGCCTTCAGCCTGTTGCGCTGGTCTTTCTTGGAGCGATAGCGCTGCATTGTATTAAACTCCCTGCTCGTGGAAAAGGGAGCCGAAAAAGCGTGCTTCACATCCAGCGAAAAGAACAAAAGAGCTGAAAGCACTAAAACACAAGGTGCAAGTCGTATCCTCATAACGTTGCTCCTTTCTGCAGGCAGATGCTCCTGCCGAAGAGGGTAGAAAATTATCACCCATTATAGCAATTCTTTGATTTTTGGGCTATTGTTAATCTGTGGTCATGACAACGTTCAAACCATAAAAGGGGGTACGTCCACTCTATGAATCAGGTACTGGAAACGATCAAAAACAGAAGGAGCATCAGGAGATTTCGCCAGGAACAGATCGCCCGGGATGAACTCGACCTCATTCTCGAAGCGGCAATTTGGGCTCCCAGCGGGCACAACGCACAGCCATGGCATTTCCTTGTGATTCAGGACAGGAAGAAAATTGACGAGTTGAGCGAAAAAACCATCAGGCTCATGTCAGGATCCTCAGTCGAATGGGTCAGAAAACTGGCCGCGAAGGAGGATTACCATCTTTTCCACAGAGCTCCTACGGTGATCGTCGTTTCAGGAAAAAAACCAGGGGAAGATCTTCTCTTCCCTCTTTCCGACTGCTCTGCTGCCATACAAAACATGCTTCTTGCCGCCGAATCCCTTGATGTCGGGAGCTGCTGGATAGGACTCACCAAGTTTCTCTTCGATGTCCCCGAAGAAATCCAAAGCTTGGGAATCCCCTGTGAATACAGTCCTCTCTATGCAATATGCCTGGGTTATAAAGACAATTCTTTCGTGCCGCCGGCCCCTCCAAGGAAGGAAGGAAATATAGCCTTTTTCGGAGCGTAATCTGCAATGGTGCGAGAGGGGGGACTCGAACCCCCACGCCCTAAGGCATCAGATCCTAAGTCTGACGTGTCTGCCGTTCCACCACTCTCGCGTCCATGTTCCATGTCGTGGCATAATAACATTATTGACCCTTTTTGGGAAGACGTTTTATTTCCCATGAAAGAAGAGGCCCCGTGCCTCCTCTACCCACCTCCGGTCGAAAGAAGGTTGCGCTGCTCTGAAAAAATCAAAAGGAACAGGATTCCTGCTGCTTTTTCTCTTTGGTTTCGCCACGGCACTCTTCCTCTTTTCACGGTGGGAAGAGTTAGCAGCGGCAGGAAAATCCCTCTTCGGCGGGGAGAGTTCCCCTGGTGACGCACTGCGCCACTTCCTGGGCAGCTTCCCCGGTCTGATACGGGAATATTCTTCAGGCTTCCTCTGGGCTTACGGGCTTTTCATCGCAGGAGTTATCTTCCTCGAGGAGAAAAATCCGGACAGAACCATTGCCTGGTTACTTGTTCTCATTCTTCTCCCGGTTGTCGGCTTTATTCTCTATCTCTTCTTCGGACCGGATATTAGAGGAAGGGGCTACTTCAGAAAGCTGAAGAGAAAGAAACGGCGCATCCGGCATGAAGGTCCCCCGCCTGCTGCCGGCGGCGGGTTGTCGGAAGAACCCGAAAGAAAGACTGCCACCCTGCTTTCGAAAAGCGCGCGGGCATTGCTCACTACGGGAAATACTGTAAAAATGCTCCTCAACGGAGAAGAAACATTTGCTGCAATAACGGACGCCCTCAACCGGGCTGAAATATTCATTCACATGGAGTATTACTCCATAGCCAATGACAGAATCGGCAACATCATCAAGGATATTCTCATCAAAAAGGCCAGAAAAGGAGTTCTGGTCAAGGTCATCTTCGACAGCGTCGGAAGCTGGGACCTTGGGGCAAGATATGTATCCTCCCTCAAGAATGCCGGCGTCATGGTTCACTCCTTTCTCCCGGTGTCATTCCCGAGGCTCCGGAGGGAGCTCAACTTTCGAAACCACAGAAAAATAGTCGTGGTGGACGGAGCTGTCGGTTTTATGGGCGGGTTGAACATAGGAGACATGTATATCTCAGGAGAACCCTCCATCGGTTTCTGGAGAGACACTCATATCGAACTGACCGGACCTTCCGTTTCCTGCCTTGATGATATTTTCAGGGCTGACTGGGCTTTCTGCGACAAAACCCCGCCGGAAGCACAAGGACAAACAGCGGCCTCGGTGGAGGGAGGGGTCCCGGTTCAGATTGCGGCAAGCGGCCCGGATATCAACTGGAAATCTATCCTTCACGGCTATTTCTCCCTCATAGCCAATGCCAGGAAATCAGTATGGCTTTGCACCCCCTACTTCGTTCCGGGGGAACCGTTGACCACAGCACTTACTGTAGCTGCTATGAGCGGCGTAGATGTCCGGGTCATGATTCCCCACAAAACTGACCATGCCATCGTCTACTGGGCCTCTCTTTCAAATATCGAAGGACTCCTCAAGGCTGGAGTGAAAGTCTTCCAGTACGAAAAAGGATTCATCCACTCGAAGATTCTCATCGCCGATGGTTCAGCCGTTTCAGTTGGGACCGCCAACCTTGACGCCAGGAGCCTGGAGATCAACTTCGAAGTTCAGGCTTTTATATACGATGTTCATGTGGCTGGGGCTTTTATCGAGGCCTATGAAAGAGACATGGAGGAAAGCTCACAGTTCCGCCTCCACGAATGGCTCCGTCGTCCTCTCCGTCAAAAGATTCTTGAATCGGCCGGACGGCTCTGGTCATCCCAGCTCTGACACAATACAAAAAGGGTCCGGGAATTTTTTCCGGACCCTTTCCTCTATAAAAAATAGTGCCATATTTTTGGTGGACTGTGAGGGACTCGAACCCACGACCCGCTGATTAAGAGTCAGCTGCTCTACCAACTGAGCTAACAGTCCATATTGGGTGGTGCATTTCTATAGTGGCGCGCCCGGCAGGATTCGAACCCGCGACCAACAGATCCGAAGTCTGTGACTCTATCCACTGAGCTACGGGCGCTCATTTTAAATGGGGTGAGCGAGGGGACTCGAACCCCCAACATCTGGAGCCACAGTCCAGTGCTCTAACCGATTGAACTACGCTCACCATGCTATTCTGGCGCGCCCGGCAGGATTCGAACCCGCGACCCACGGCTTAGAAGGCCGTTGCTCTGTCCGGCTGAGCTACAGGCGCCTGTTATAAAAATGGAGCGGGAAACGGGATTCGAACCCGCGACCTACGGCTTGGAAGGCCATCGCTCTAGCCAACTGAGCTATTCCCGCACCTTTGCGTTTTGGTCGGGGCGAAAGGATTCGAACCTTCGACCCCCTGCTCCCAAAGCAGGTGCGCTAACCAGACTGCGCTACGCCCCGATATTGTAGCGGACTTCGTATGAAACCGCAACAGCGGAATCTGGTGGAGCTGGGGGGATTCGAACCCCCGGCCTCTTCCGTGCGAAGGAAGCGCGCTCCCTCTGCGC
>CAZJAR010000017.1:0-31639 GCA_964543785.1 uncultured Synergistaceae bacterium
CGGACCCGCCGGTAGCAGTCCATTTTTTCCTCCTCCGTTTCCTTCCCCAGGGCGAGCTTCGGAGGGTCGTCGAACCCCCGGTGGATGATCCGTGCGTTTCCCGGGAAGAAGGG
The DNA here is from genome assembly GCA_964543785.1 of uncultured Synergistaceae bacterium. Lineage (GTDB taxonomy): Bacteria > Synergistota > Synergistia > Synergistales > Aminobacteriaceae > Aminivibrio. The sequence continues at coordinate 114 of CAZJAR010000017.1, forward strand.
GCACCGTTCATCGGCGTCGCCGCATACGGTGATGACGAAGTCGAAAGGAACGTCAAGCAGTTCGGCAACGTTTTTCGACCTGTGACCGGAGATGTCCACTCCGGCTTCTTTCATCACCGCTACGGCATTGGGGTTCAGGCCATGGGTTTCAATCCCCGCTGACCATGCCTCTACAACGTCTCCGTGAAGATGCCGGATCCATCCTTCCGCCATCTGGCTGCGGCACGAGTTTCCGGTACAGAGAAACAGTACCTTCAGCTTGTTCTTCATACGGTCGTTTTCCTCCCCCTGGCTTCACAGAGGTCGTTCTCCCTGTGCAGCCTGACGATTTCTTTGATTTTTGCCCTGTCCTGCGCGAGAAAACCTGTATCCCGCACAGAGTGCCGTATCCACTCGAGCAGCCGTGGATCGACGGCTGCCCCCATGCGGTAGTAGACCCATCGTCCCCGTTTTTCCGATTCGATGAGCCCGGCCTGGCGGAGGATGCTCATGTGGCGGGAAACCGTGGCGGGCGCAAGTCCGAGGAAGTCCCCCACGTCGCAGACGCAGAGTTCTTCCGTGTCCATAAGCGCCAGAAAGGCACGGAGCCTGTTCATTTCACCAAGTGCCTTTGAGATGGAAAGGATTGATTCCATACTGCCTCGCCTACCTTTTGTCATTTCTGCATTTAACGAAATAATAGCATTGGAGGAATTTCCCTGTCAATGGCCTGTCAGTCTGAACTCGGGACGGCACAGAAAAAAAGATTCATTGCCTGTTTTTCGCCGGAGGAATCGGCGGTGTATCTCTCCGGATTCCGGAGGGGTCCTGCCGGATTCTCCCGCCTCTTCACCGCCACTGGATCTTTTGGGGCGACCGGAGGGCCTGGTGCTTGACTACGGGAATGCCGAGCCGTTCTCCCAGGGCGCGGAAGCGATCCTTGTAGGGGCCTTTGAGGTTGTCGTGGAAAGCGATGGCGCTGATGCCCCCCCTGATGGATGCCACGCACCGGTCCAGCTTGTCCGGCCCCGTTTCCTCCTCGTAGCGCCCCCCCACGAGCCACTGGTTGGCGAGGATGTGGGAGACGCCGAAGGCGCTGCCGTTCCATGAGGTAAAGGCGGCTGCGGCGAAGTTGGGGTCGAAGTGGACGCCCCCCGCGCAGAGGATATTCCGCACCTCTCTGCCGTCTCCCGTGAAGACCGAAAGAAGGGACCGGGCCAGCACCCGGGCCGCCCGTTCGTCGGACCAGCAGCGGGGGGAGCTTCCGATCTCGATGTCCAGCAGGGGAACGGGATAGCGGAGAATCCTGTCGGGCACTCCTCCGCCGTAGACTATGCCGGACCAGTGGGTAGCCTCGGTGACCACCCTGTAGTCCGCCATGCCTTCCTCCGCCCTGCCCTGCTCCATGGCGAGGAGGAGATTCCTCATGCACTCCGGATCGGCGGGACCGAAGGCCCCCGAGTCCACGTCCCCGGTGGTGTGGGTGGTGAGGATGCCGTCCGGGGCGTTTTCCCCCTCGTGCCATGTGATGATTCCGGCGAGATCGCAGTCGGCGAAGTGGGCCGTCATCACGGGAAGGTAGCGGAAATAGTCGTGGCTCACCACCTTCAGGGTGCGGACGAAATAAAACCGGTCACCTGCCTGGTCGCTGCAGGCAAGAACCGGAAGACTATCCACGAGCAGGGAGGTCTCTTCGGGAGAAAAGAAATTCCGTACCGCGGCCAGAACATTTCCCGCCACGGGGTCGAAGGGGTCGTCGCAGAAAAAGAAGACAGCTTTTTTCACTTCATTTTCCTCCTTGGCAGTAAGGTCAGGTCCGTCCCTGCAGAAGGCGCGGAACCAGGGTACTTTTGATTTATAATACACCTTGAAGAAGGTGGACAGCATGAAGAAGAGCTTCATCGCATGGGGAGCCCTTGCGGTTTCGATTCTGACCGGGGCGGTCTTTCGTGCTCTTCCAGGCGGAGAGTCCTTTCCCGCCGGAGGTGAGTACAGGAAGCCGGTTCTTCTTTTCGACGGAGAGCCTCCCCTTCATTCAGGACCGCTGACAGTCTCCGGCGACCAGGAAGTTCCGGCGGACGGAACTCTGAAAGACGCAGATGATTCCTCATCCCCCCGTTCCGGATCGCCGAAAAAAAAGCCCGGCACGGGAAAGCCGGACCTGGAATCACTGAAACATGGAGTGAAGCCGCGGAAGGGAAACCCGGGAGACCTGAAGGATTACCTGGACGAGGCGGATCGGGCAAGGAGAGAGCGGGTCAGGAAGTCTCTGGAGGAGATCAGGAAAAAAGTACGGGAGTGGGAGCCGAATATCTTCGAGCCTACGTGGTAAACTTCCCGGCCGGAGCATTTTCTCCGTTTTCCGAAGGAAGCCGCAGAGGGAGTCCTGCTTCCATGACCAGGGCGTCTTCGCGGTCGGCGTAATATTGTCTGTCCCTGCCGAGGATCGTGAATCCGAAGAGACGATAGAGAGCAACGGCCCCGTCATTCGACTGCCTGACAAAGAGATTCATACGCCCGCACCCGAGGGCTCCCGCTATTTCCGCCAGCCCCACCAGAAGCTGGGATGCCACTCCCCGTCTCCGGAATTCCGGCAGCACTGCCAGGTTTGCCAGCTCTGCCGTTTTTCCCTTCTTGAGAAGAACTCCAAAACCGAGAATACGCTCTCCGGCCCTGGCGCTCAGGTAGAGATACGGGCTGTCGTCGGCAAGGTCTCTCTCAATGACCTCCCGGGCCCATGGAGAGAATGAAGACTGCTCCTCCACCGAGCAGAGTGCGTCCAGATCGGCGGAGGAGCAGATGTCGATTTCCACGGGAAGAATGAAAAATCCCTCTCTCTTCAGAAATTCCGGAGGATGGTCTGGTCCCTTCCGGGACCCACCCCGATGAGGTTGACGGGAACGCCGCTGGCCTTCTCGATATATTCCACGTATTTCCTTGCCTGGAGAGGAAGCTCGTCAAATCCGGTGCAGCCGGAGAGATCTTCTTTCCAGCCATCAAAATGCTCGTAGACCGGCTTCGCTTTCCACTGCAGGTGCACCCCGCTGGGAAAATGCGCCACCGCCTTTCCGTCAATTTCATACCCCGTGCAGACGGGGATCCTGTCAAAACCAGTGAGCACATCGAGCTTGGTGAGGGCAATGGAGGACATGCCGTTCACCCTCGCGGCATACCGCAGGGCGACCAGGTCGAGCCAGCCGCAGCGGCGGGGCCGTCCGGTAGTGGCTCCGTATTCTCCGCCCTTCTCCCTGAGGAGGCCGCCCATTTTTCCCAGGTCTTCCGTGGGGAAGGGTCCTTCACCGACCCTGGTGCAGTAGGCCTTCACCACGCCTATAACCCTGTCCACAGCTCCCGGACCGACGCCGAGGCCGACGCACCCTCCAGCTGCCACGGGGGAAGAGCTTGTGACATAGGGGTAGGTGCCATGATCCACATCAAGAAGGGTGCCCTGGGCCCCCTCGAACAGAACGCCCCTGCCATCCCGTATGGCCTCGTCAATGACGAGTGACGCGTCCCCGACGTAGGGTGCCAGCGCCTTGCCCCACTCAACTGCCACGTCGAACACTTCGTCGAAGGGGAGGGGCTCCTCACCGAAGATCTTTGAGAGGTAGAGATTTTTCTCGTCGAGGTTGTACTCCAGCTTCTCCCTCAGGGAATCCGCGTCAAGCAGGTCTTCCACCCGGACCCCGCAACGGCTGAACTTGTCCACGTAAGCCGGCCCGATGCCCCGCCCCGTGGTTCCGATTTTTCTTCCCTTGCCCCGCTGGTTTTCCTGCGCGACGTCAAGCTTTTTATGATAGGGCATGACCACGTGGGCCGCGCCGCTGATGACAAGCCTCGCCCGGTCCTTTCCCTGGTCCTGGAGCTCCCGCATTTCGTTCAGCAGCTGCTCCGGATCGATGACGACCCCGTTGCCTATGACGCATATCTTGCATGGATAGAGCATGCCCGACGGCAAAAGATGGAAGACATATTTCTGCCCCTCCACGATCACCGTGTGGCCAGCGTTCGCCCCCCCCTGGTACCTGGCGAAAAGGTCCACCCTTGATCCAAGAGCGTCCACTACCCTGCCTTTTCCTTCATCGCCCCACTGGGCGCCGATGATGACTTCAACCCGACCTTTCACGATATTGCCTCCTCATGGGCCGCGGCATTGCGGCGGCCCCCGCTGTATACTCCTGCCCGGGGAGAGCATCCCCCGGATGACAGGCTGTTCCCGCCCCTCAGGAGGCGCATCAGTTCCGGCAGAGTGATGAACCGCACCTCACCGGGAGGTGAATCGCTCTTTTTCCTCAGAAAATCAAGCGTCCCCTGCCGGGTATGGGCTATCATGACCACCCAGCCCCTCTGTCCCGCAAGGGCCAATCCCCTCTCAAACTGTTTTTCCATGAATTCCTCAGAGGGTTCATGGTCGAGGAAAACAGAACAGAAGGCTGCCGGTACTCCCTTTTCCCGGGCTGTATTATACGCCACCGAAGCAGATGATGTCCTGCTGTCGAGAAAAAAGAGAGACGTGGAGGCCAGCTCGGTCATGACCGTCTCCATCAGTTTTTTGTCACTGGTTGCCCGCGACCCCCTGTGGTTGTTCATACCGAGGGCCCCGGGCAGTGCGGCAAACGCCCTTCGAAGCAGCAGGGTAACGGTTTCGGGGGACATCCCGGAGTCTATGACACCGGATTTTTCATCCCATTTTCTATCCCCGGCCGCCCCCATGGGCATGTGGATCATGAAGGGTATTCCGGCCGCCTCAGCCCGCTGGGCGGCATAGTCGGAGTGAGCCTGGAAGGGGATGATGGACCATGTCATGGGGAGGGTCAGCTCCTCGTAGCCATCCGTGATGGCCCGTGAGAATCCGAAGTCGTCAATGACGATTGCCATCCAGGGTCCCGTCCAGGGCTTCTCCTGAATGTCACCCGGAGTTCCGGGGTGTTCGCCTGCCCCCTCCTGTCCCTGGGGCCCGCCGATCTGAACTGGGAGGACCAGAGAGGCAACGGTCTCTTCCGGTACAATTTCCGGAAGGGTTTTCCCGCCGCCGGCGCCTATGAATACCGCCCCGGCACCGGCGGCAAGAATACCCAGTCCAAGCACCAGGCCACGAAAGTCTATTCTGAGTTTCACCCTTTTCAACCTTCGATCAATCAGGAGGCTTTCGGCAGTTTTTTCCCGGGTGAGGTTTTTCCCGAAAGAATGTCCTTCAGCTCCTCCAGGGCCCGCTTCAGCTGCCCGTCTTTTTCCTTTTCCTTCGTGACCTCGCCGTCAACCTCGACGTCCGGCTCCAGTCCCACGTGATCAATCACCTTCCCCGAGGGAGTGTGGTACCGGGCAATGGTCACATACAGCCCAGACCCGTCGGTGAGGTTGAAGAGGGTCTGCACAGACCCCTTGCCGAAGGTTTTCTTTCCCACAGAAAGTGCCCGGCCGCGGTCGGAGAGGGCCCCCGCCACGATCTCGGAAGCGGAGGCGCTCCCCTCGTTGATCAGCACCACCATGGGCAGGCTTGTCAGGGTGCCGGGGTTGGCGAAGATTTCATCGTTGGCACGGTCGACCCGTCCCTTCATGCCAACCACAAGGCCTCCGTTGAGGAACATGTCGCAGATCTCAACCGCCCCGTTGAGAAGTCCCCCGCCGTTGTTCCGCAGGTCCAGCACGAATCCCTTTGCTCCTTCCTTCAGCAGGGCGAGGAAGGCGCTCCGGACTTCCTGGGCTGTTTTCTGCTTGAACTGGGTGATTTTGACGTACCCCAGGTTTTTTTCCATCATTTCGGACCGGACGGAGATGAGCTTGATATTCTCCCTGGTAATTTCAAATTTCAGCAGCTCCTCCTCCCCTTCCCGGCGGACCCAGATTGTCACCGATGTCCCGGCCTTTCCCCTGAGACGCTTCACAACCTGCTGGGAATCCCAGCCGAGGATGATCTCGTCCTCAATCTTCACGATCTGATCCTGGGGCTTGAGCCCCACACGGTCGGCGGGAGTATCCTCGATGGGGCTGATGACGAGGGTCTTGCCGTCCCGCTGGCCTATATAGATTCCCAGCCCGCCGTACTCTCCCTCCATCTCGATCTCTTCTTCCTTGAGCTGGGCAGGGTCCACGAAGCGGGTGTAGGGGTCTCCCCATGCCTCCACCATCCCCTTGATGGCGCCGTAGAGGAGCTTGCTCTCTTCGGCGGGCTTCTCCCCGGAATCCACCTGGTATGTTTCAATGATGGCCCTCGCCTGCTTCATCAGCCACATGGACTGGGTTTCGAAGGGGGCAATCCGCTCAAAGTCACCGAGATCCGCGGCCGTTGCCGATACGATGAGTCCGGCAGCAGCCGCACCGAGAACAATGCCTCCGAGCCAGTCCCGAAGTCTTTTGCGAAGCCCTGATGTCTGTCCTGCCATAATGTCTCTCCCTTTCTATTTTCTCAGATACCGCATGGGATCCCTGGCATCGCCGCCGACACGCACCTCGAAATGGAGATGCGCACCAGTCGCCGTGCCCGTGCTGCCCACTGCCCCTATGGTCTGCCCTTTCTTGACCGCCGCCCCCTCACGGACCGACATGCTGGAGAGGTGGGCGTAGACCGAGGAAAGGTTGTTTCCGTGGTCGATGATGATGACCTGGCCGTATCCTCTGAGCCACCCGGCGAAGAGGACCTCGCCCGGGCCGGCGGCCCTGACGGGGGTCCCCCGGGGAGCCCGGATATCCATCCCCGTATGCATCATCTTCGTCTTGAAGACAGGGTGAACCCTCATTCCGAAGGTGCTGGTTATCTGCCCCTGGACGGGCCAGGAAAGCTGTCCTCCCGACGGAAGATAGGTGTACTGTGCTGAGCGTCCCTTGTTCCGCGACTCTTCATCCCGCTTTTTCCTCATGAGGGCCGTCACGGTCTGCTGGATTTCCTTCTGGGACTGCTGCAGCTCCCGGACCGCCTGCTCGTGGAGCGAGCGCTCCTGGCGCACCTTGCCGAGGAAGTCGTTGCTTTTGTTGATCTCCTGCCGGAAGGTCTTTCTCTCCTTCGAGAGGTGGGAGGTGTTGACCGCCAGATCCTTCTGCTGCTGCTCCATCTGGGATGCGGCCTGAAGCAGACGGTCCTTCTTCTCGAGCATGGAAGTGATCATGGCCTGGTCCTGAAGGGCGATGCGGTTCAGCAGGAAGGAAGTCTCCATAGCCTCGTGAGCCGTGGTGGAGGAAAGAAGGAGGTTGAACTCCGCCACCCCGCCGTACTTGTAGATGTCCACAAGCCGGTTCTCGAGGATATGCATCATCTCCCCGAGCTCCTGCTCGGTCAGCCTGACCTCGGCCCGAAGGTTGGAGATGGTATTCTTCACCTTTTCAAGCTTCAGTTCGAGAACCCGTATTCTTTGTTCGGTCACCTTCTTTTTCTGGTCCAGGGAATTGATCTGGGTGAGCACGCCTTTTTCCTTCTCCCCCATCTGCTTCGCCCGTTTCCGGTGCTCGGTGATCTGTTTTTCCAGGATCCGCATCCGGGCCTCTTCCTGGGCAATTCTGCTGTCAAGGCCGGAGGCGCCGGAAAGGGGCCCGGCGGAGAAAAGAAAAAGGACGACTGCAAGGAGAAAGCAGGTTGTTCGTCGGGTCTTCACTGGTTTCAGCTCCCTTCGTCGGGGTCAGCGGGGGCGCAGGGCCCTCGAGGTAAACCGGCTCACGGCGAGCCAGCTGCACATCCAGCCCATGGTCGCGCCGGTGGCGAAGAGAAGGAGGAAGAACTGGAGCAGGACCTGCTGGTTGACAATTATATCAAGGAAAGCGAGAGTGGACCGGACGGCATTCACCGCCGACGCGTAGGTGCCCCAGAGACCCGCCACGGCGAGAAGGGCTCCGCCTGCGCCGAGAAACATCCCCTGGAAGACGAAGGGAAGGGAAATGTAGGTCTTGGTGGCTCCTATGAGGAGCATGACCTCGATCTCATCCTTCCGGGAGTAGATTGCTATCCGTATGGTGTTGAAAATCACCAGGGCGCTGATGATGACCGCGAGGATGAGAATGGTGGCGGAGACGGCGGCAGAGGCCCGGGATATGGTGGAAAGGCGCTCCACGAGCTTTCCGGAATATATCACTTCCTCCACGGCGGGAAGGACCACGAGATCACGGACAAGAGGGGTGATGTGCTCCGCCCGCTGCACCTGGATCTCGAGACTCCACGGCAAAGGGTTTTCCCCCATGAGGGTGACGGCCCTGGCCTGGTTTCCCAGTTTTGCCCGGAGCCTGTCGAGGGCCTCCTCGGGAGAGATGGCCTTGACGGATGTGACCGTGGGGTTCGCCTTGATCTTCGCAAATACATCGTCGGTTTTTTCCCCTTTTTTCATGTAGGCCTGCACCACAAGCCCCCCCTCGATCCGGGAGACCATGTGGCGCACGTTCAGGGCGAAAAGGGCGGTAAACCCGAGGATGTACAGCACCGAGGCCGCGGTGATGAGGGTGAGAATGCTCAGCCCCCAGTGGCGGCAGATGAGCCGGAATGTGTCACGAAGGGCGTATTTAAAGCTCGCCATCGATGAAATACCTTCCTCTCCTCTCGTCGCGCTTGAGCCGTCCGTTGTGGAGCTCAACGAGGCGCTGCCTGTAGGCGTCGACGAGATACTGGTCGTGGGTCGCCACAATAACGGTTGTTCCCGCTGCGTTGATGGAAAGGAGGAGGCGCATTATTTCTTCCGACGTCCTGAGATCGAGGTTTCCCGTGGGCTCGTCGGCGAGAAAAATCGATGGCGAGTTCGCCATGGCACGGGCTATGGCCACCCGCTGCTGCTCGCCTCCCGAGAGCTGGGGAGGCTTGAGGAACCGCCGTCTCCAGAGCCCCACCTGGTCAATCACTTCGTTGGCCCGGTTCTGGACGATCCTCGGTGGTATTCCCATGGCCTCCAGGACAAAGGCCACGTTTTCGAACAAAGTCAGGTTGGGAAGCAGCTTGTAGTCCTGGAAGACCACCCCGACATCCCTCCGGTAGAAGGGAAGCTGGTTCCGGCTGATCTTCCGCAGGTTCACGTCCCCCACGGTAATCTGTCCCCTGGTGGGGACATACTCCCGGGAGATGAGCCTGAGAAGGGTGGTCTTTCCCGAGCCTGTGGTCCCCACAAGGTAAACGAACTCCCCCTTGTCGATGGAGAGATAAATATCCTCGAGGGCGATGATGTCCGGTTCGAATACCTTTGTGACTCCCGCCAGGCGAATGTCCATTTTCTACCTCCTGCGCATGGTCCATGCCTGAACGGCGGCGCTCACTATCTGTGACGCCGTCAGGCCGTAATATTCCTGGAGCTCGGCCGGAGAGCCGCTCTGGCCGAACTTGTCGAAGACCGCCACCTGCTTCACAGGCACGGGATAGGCATCGCTCGTGAGTGCGGCGACGGCTTCTCCGAGGCCTCCCCTGGCAAAATGCTCCTCCGCGGTGACGCAGCACCCCGTCCGGTGGACAGAGTCGAGTATGAGCTGGGTGGGAAGGGGCGAGACGCTGTAGCAGTCGATCACTTCAGCGCTGATGTTCTGCCTCGCCAGTACTTCCGCGGCCCGGAGCGCCTCGGAGACCATGATACCACAACAGCAGACAGTCACTTCCGTTCCCTCCCGAAGGACCCTGCCGCCGCCGGGCACAAATCCCTCGTCTCCGTCTGTATAGATGTCAGGCACCGGGGCACGGCCTAGCCGGATGTACACCGGTCCTTTTGAGGACGCCGCGTTTTTCAGCAGTCCGAGGGCCGAAGTGTAGTCCGCCGGGACGAGCACGGTCATGTTGGGAAAAACCCTCATGAGAGCCAGGTCCTCGAGCATCTGGTGGGAGGCCCCGTCCTCCCCCACGGTGACCCCGCAGTGGCTCCCCACGATCTTTACGGGAAGTCCGGGGATGGCCACGGAGGAGCGGATCTGCTCATACCCGCGGCCGACGAGAAAGGACGCGTAGGAGGACACGTAGACGTTCTTCCCTCCGAGGGCAAGCCCCGCCGCGGTAAGGATCATGTCCTGCTCCGACATTCCTACGTTGAAAACCTTTTCAGGATGAGAGGCTGCGAACCGGGCAGCCCGGGTGGCCGATCCCACGTCGCCGTCGACTGCTGCCACCGAAGGGTCGGCGGCGGCAAGGGCGAGAAGGGCCTGCCCGTAGGCGTCCCTGGTGCTTCTTTCCGGGGCCGGCATGTGTCAGTCCCCTCCTTTTTCGAGTTCCCGGAGGGCCCTGTCCATGGAATCGCGGCTGAGGACCATGCGCCCGCCGGAGGGGTCGTTCTCGAGGAATGAGACTCCCCTGCCGAGAATGGTTTTTCCCACGATGCACCGGGGTTTTGTCCCTCCGGACGGGCCGACGCGGGACAGGGCTCCCCTCAGTGACGCAAAATCATGGCCGTCGCACTCCTCCACGGCCCAGCCGAAGGCGAGAAATTTCTCTCGAAGGGGTTCAAGAGACATGATGTCCTCCGTTGTCCCCTCCATCTGCCGTCCGTCCCTGTCGACGATAAGCACCAGGTTGCCGAGGGAGAAGTGGGCCGACGTCATGGCCGACTCCCAGAAAACCCCCTCCTGGAGTTCTCCGTCACCAACGAGGCAGTAGACTGACGGTGCAGGATTCTTTTCCCTCAGGGCAAGGGCCAGTCCGTTGGCAAGGCCGAGTCCCTGTCCAAGGGATCCTCCCGGGGCGTCCACGCCGGGTGTCCTGCGGACCTCGGGATACCCCTGGAGCATGGCGCCGAGCCTTCGATAGCTCCAGAGCTCCTCCCGGGGGAAGAAGCTCCTGTTCGCAAGAACAGCATAGAGGGCGGGGCAGCCGTGCCCCTTCCCGAGGACAAAACGGTCCCTGTCCTCCCAGGATGGGTCATCCGTCCGGAGGGAAAGAACCTCCCAGTAGAGCCAGGCGAGAATATCCACGATGGAAAGGGAGGAGGCCAGGTGTCCCGACCGGGCAACGCCGATCATGCGGACTACGTCCCTCCGAACTGCGGAAGCGTGCTCTGCAAGTATGCCGGTATCCGGGGTCATGGGAGGCAAGTCCCCTTTCTTTGGGCAAGCAGCCGGACCTCGTTCCACATCCGGCTGAATTCTTCGAGGAACTGGTCCGACTTGAGTGCGGTCTTGTCCTGCTCCGGGGATAGAACCGGATGAGGGAGCCGACCTTCACCCTTCCACACGGGAAGCCGCCACTCGGCAGCAAATTCCTCCACTTTCGGGTCGTAGGCCGAAAGGGTCAGGGGAACACCGGAGAGAAGGGCGAGAAGGGCGAAATGATACCGCATTGAGACGGCGCCGGCTGCATTGCCGAACAACTGTTCCGACTCGGTGCGCCAATTCGACGCAGACAGGAGAATGATCCTTTCAGGGCGGAAAATTCGGCTTCCGGCCAGTTTCTCCATGAGGACCACGTCTTCCCGCGAGAGGCCGACACCCACCACGGGGAGCTTCTTCTCCGCCGCCATCCGGGCAGCCTTCGTCACTGTGCGCAGGGGCAGGCTCCCGCCCCATGGGCGGATATTCACCAGGAAATGGCCGCCCGTCAGCTCCCTGCCTTTGGATTTTCTGCCCAGCAGGAACACTGGGTCGGGTGTCCTGGACGTGTTCAGGCCCCAGGAAACCATCTGGGAGGCTGACCTTTCGTCCCGGACGCTCCGGAAAAGACATTTCCCCAGGGCATTCCTGGCGAAAAAAGCCCCGGGAATGGACCGGAAGGGACCCACAGACTGCCCTACAGCCCATGGAATGGCCCCGGCGAGGGATGCGAGACGGATGATGCCCCAGTAATAGGCGGAAGACCGTATGCTCGTGGCGTCCTGGAAGAGGCCGCCGCCGCCGAGAAGAAGGGTGTCGCTCTCCCTGAGCAGCCGGAAGATGTCCACGGTGCTCCACCGGTTCACGGCCCTCATGGAAAGGGAGCGCTCAGAATCAGCGGGGGACGCGGAAAGTATGGCAAGCTCCTCCCTTGGGACACCCGCCTTCCCGAAGGCCTCCGCAAGGGAGGATGCCAGAAGCTCATCCCCCAGGTTGCCGAATCCGTAATAGCCGCAGAGTACCGCGCGATAGCGCCGGTTCACTCCGTCACCATCCTCCCGTATCTCTCCCAGAGGGGAAGAAGAACGAACCGAAGAAGAACGATTCCCATCATACCCACGAGGACGCCGGTCCACAATCCGTTAAATTGCCTGAAAAGGATGAAATAGAGCGGCGTGTGAAAATGGCAGAAGCTGTTCACCGCGGATGAGAAGCCGAGCACCGTGGCCATGCGGAGAACCTCCCGGTAGCCGGGCCACAGGTCCGCCTTCCGGACGTAGTACCAGAGCAGCAGGGCGGGATATCCGAGCAGGAGCTCCTTGTTCCTCGGCCGGGCTACAAGGACCCGTTCGAGAAATTCCCTCATGCGGACCTCGAAGGCTGGAACGAACTGAACGTTGTCGCTCCGGAAGAGGACCAGGCCCGCTCCCGCCAGGAGGATGCCCAGAAGGAACAGTTCTCCCCAGAGGGGAGGACGGCGGAAAATTTCCCCCAGGGACTCGGGGTGCTCTCTTCGCTTGAGGTCGGCGAGAAGCACCAGGAGCGGAGGGAGGAAGAGGGTGGCCTTGACGCCGGAAAAGGCCCGAAGGCGGAGCATGTGGACCGGATCGCTGAAGAAAGCCGCAATGGCCAGCCCCCCCGCCACGGCGAAAAGGAAGCTCCCCACCAGACCCGCCCAAGGACGCCGCCATCCGTCGAGGGCGAGGAAGGACGCCTCGGTTACCACGAACACCGCGGCGAGCGCCCCGATGACCCGGGCGGCGGGGGGGAAGAAGCGGACGGCAAGAGCCGAGAGGAGGACGACTGCCCCGAGGAGCATGGCTCCTTTTCGTGTCACTGTACCTGTTCGGACCTGCATCTCCTCCCGGGGGAGGAAAAAGAAACGCTGGAGATAGCGGAGGAGCGAGTAGACAAAAGCGAGTGCAAGGGCAGCGGCGCCTATGATGCCCGTCTTCCATGGCGCAAAGGGCACCGGCCAGGCGACGGGGATGCCGTGGGCCCTGAGCCCCGATGTGAGCCCTTCCAGCTCGCCGAGGAAGGTGTTATAGGGATCGGCCGTAGACTCCATGGCGGACGGACGGAAGACGAGCAGCCGGACAGACCGTTCCTTGACTGCCCGGAGAAGCCGCTCGTACAGGGCGGGCCGGGAGATGTTCCGGCTCAGGAGCTCTTCGTGGGTCACGCTGTGGAGGGGCAGCAGCGCAGGAAAGGCGAGCCAGTTGAGCTGGGGCGCGCCGAGCTGTCTTGAAAACTCAACCACGGCCACTGATCGCCCTCCCCGCTTTACCGCCCCGGCAAGAGGCTTCAGGTCAGGAAACCCGAGGGCGGTCTCCCCTGCGGGAGCGATAGTCTGTATGGAGGGGAAGTCGGCAAAGAGTTTTTCGAGGGCCGCCACGGACGGAGCGGTATCTCGGGGAAGAGCGGGCGAAACCCTGTAGAACACCGGAATATTCAGTTTTTCCGCCAGGAGAAGTCCGTCCAGATCGGGAAGGACCCCGGTCAACAGCAGTTCCTCCAGCGTTGCCGGAAGAAGGACGGCGAGCCCCCCGTCGGCAGCGGCAGACCGCACGCCCGGGAAACGGGCCGCAAGATAGGGGAGGATATTTTTTCCGGCAGGGAAATTCCTGGGGAAAAACAGGGATGCGGAGGACGGAGGCGCGCCCAGGGCCTTTCTTGCCCCGTCAGGCAGCCCTGAGGCGGGGCCGTAGTATATGGGCAGAACTCCGAGGGAAAGCTGGGTACCCGTAAGTTCCGACACCATGAGGCCGACGGCGCCTTTCCGGGCCATTTCACCCCAGGCCGCCCCGGCAGTTCTGCCCGTAGAAGCGGCGAGGGAGGCCACGTCCCTGAAGTCCAGTATGACGCCGGCATTCCGGGACGCCCGTTCCGCTCCCATGCGGGGCAGAAGGGCAATGCCGGAAAGAAGGAAAAGAGCGATGACCACACAGAGGCCGAGATTGAGGCGGACTCCTTCGGGAGGGAAAAATCTCTTTTTCATGGCGTTATCCTCCATTGATCGGCAAGTGAAAAACCGAGAAATTCAAGCATTCTGCTGAGCCTGCACAGGGGCAGCCCGACCACGTTGAAATAGTCACCCCGGATGGAATCGACGAGAAGGGCCCCGAGCCCCTGGATGGCGTAGGCACCTGCCTTGTCGTCACCTTCACCGCTCGCTGCATAGGCTCTGAGAGCATGTTCCGAAAGCCTGCGGAAGACGACCTCAGTCCGTTCGGAAGCTGTTTCCAGCCCCCGGGGGGACGCCACAGTAACACCCGTGAAGACGGAATGGGTCCTGCCGTTGAGCAGGATGAGCATCTCCAGTGATTCCTCCCTGTCGGCCGGCTTCCCGAGTATTCTGCCCTCCAGGGCAACCACAGTGTCGGCGGCGATGACCCATCCGTGCGGGCATTCCTTCGCCACAGCCAGGGCCTTTTCCCTGGAGAGACGCTCCACTGCCTCTCCGGGATTCTCCCCCGGGAAGAGACGTTCGTCCACTGAGGGAACGCGGACCGTAAAGATCCACCCGAGCGAGGCCAGCAGTTCCCTTCGTCTTGGGCTCCCGGAGGCAAGAACCAGTTCTACCGGGCCGCCCATAGTCCGACGACACCCCCGAGGATAGTCCCGAGATTGCACCTCAGGGAAAACCGGAACCCGAAGTCCGCAAAAGCGAGGTTCACATCCGACACGTTGAAACCGGTTGAAAGGATATCCCTGAAGTAGGGTTCGGTCAAGGAAAACCGCTGGAGGTACACTCCGAGAAGGGACCCCAGAACGAGAGACGCGACAATGATCCACCATTTCACGGAAGACTGGGCGCCCACGCCGTCACCTCCCCAGCGACAGCGCCAGGGAAAGAAGCCCCAGCGCGGCGCAGTAGACTGCGAAGGGGCGCCATTTTCCCCGGGCGACCAGCCTGCGGAGCACTATGAGGGAGACAAGGCCTGAGAGGAAAGCCGCCACGGTCCCCCATGCCCACCCTGCCGGAAGGGTGGACGACCAGCCCGGAATCTTGAGGAGATCCTTCATCTCCAGCAGGGTTGCCCCGAAAATGGCGGGCAGGGAGAGAAGAAAAGAAAAGCGGAAGGCGGACTGGGCGGAGAGTCCCGTCTTCATGCCCGCAACGATTGTGGACCCCGACCGGGAAATGCCGGGCAGAACAGCGATTCCCTGGACAAGGCCCACTGCGAGTCCCCGAAAAAGGGTCACCGGCCGTCCACGCAGGTCGGTGGAAAGGGACGAGCCATACCACAGGACTGCGGCGGTGACAAGGAGTCCCGCACCCACCGCCCAGGGGAGAGTCATGGCCCGTTCGACAAGGGGCTTCAGCGGCAGGCCGACCGCTCCGGTGAGTACCGTCCCCGCGAGAACGGCCCACCCAAAGGTCCACCCCTCCGATGTCCTCGCATCGGCGGAGAGGAATCCCCTGAACCACTGGCACAGCAGAAGCGCGATATCCCTGCCGAAGAAGACCAGCGTTGCGAGCATGGTGGCGAAATGAAGAATCAGGTCGTAGGAGAGGGCCGCCTCATGAATGCCGAAAAACTGCTGCAGCAGGGCAAGGTGTCCCGAGCTGCTCACGGGGAGAAATTCCGTCACCCCCTGCACCAGCCCGAGGGAAAGCGCCGGGAGAGTGTCCATCAGCTTTTTCTCCTCCGCCCCCTGCCGTGGGAGGGAGGTTTCACGGGCTCAGAGTGTTTTTTTTCACCGATGACGGTGACGAGAGGAAGAATAACCGGCCGGCCCCTTCCGAATTTCCGGAGAGCATCCCGCATCCGTCCCTTGACCCTCGTTTCAAGGAGATCCCTGTCTGAAACAGCCTTCGCTCCGAGGGATTCCACAGTTTTTT
This sequence comes from uncultured Synergistaceae bacterium, assembly GCA_964543785.1. Lineage (GTDB taxonomy): Bacteria > Synergistota > Synergistia > Synergistales > Aminobacteriaceae > Aminivibrio. The sequence goes on from CAZJAR010000017.1 coordinate 15,907, forward strand.
CCACCGAAACCGTGAGATCTTCCCTCAGCTTTGCCGCATCCTCGAGATGAAGGAATCCCCGGCTTTCAAAAACCGGCGGAGCGGCGAGAGCTCCCTCAAGAGTGAGGGTAAGGGAAACAGCCACGGTTCCATCCTCCGACAGCTCCCTCCGCTCTTTCAGGACGCTTCCCTGCATCTCGCCGAGAGCGATGCCGTCCACCATGATGCCTCCCGCCTGGACCCTTTCCTTAACAGCGGCCTTGTCCTTCTCGAGGGTCAGGACATCGCCGTTCAGCAGGACGAAAGCGTTTTTCGGGGCCACGCCCATTTCCCGGGCGAGCTTGGCGTGGCGGACGAGATGGCGGTACTCCCCGTGGACGGGAACGAAGAACTGGGGGCGGACCATGTTCAGCATGACACGCAGTTCGTCCTGGGCGGCATGGCCGGAGACGTGGATGGCCTGTTCCTTCTCGTAGACCACTTCGCAGCCGCATGCAAACAGGCGGTTGATGGTGTTGCTCACCATTTTCTCGTTTCCCGGGATCGGGGTGGCGAAAATTGCCACCACGTCCTTCTCCGTCAGGGTGATCACCCGGTGCTCTCCCCGGCTCATGAGGACAAGTCCGGAAAAAGGCTCACCCTGGCTGCCCGTGGTCATGACCACCAGCGAGCCCGGCGGGACCTTGCCGATATCATCCATGTCCACAAGGGTCTTGTCGTCGGCGTGGAGGTAGCCCAGTTCCCTGGCGAGATCCACATTCTTCACCATGCTCCGGCCCACAAGGGCGACCTTCCGGTTGAACCGTGCCGCGGCGTCAACCACCTGCTGGACCCGGTGCAGGTTGCTGGCGAAAGCCGAGATGACAATGCGCCTCGAGCGGTGCTGCCGGAAAAGCCTGTCGAGAGTGCCCGACAGGGTATGCTCCGACTGGGTGAAACCGGGGCGCTCCACGTTGGTGGAGTCGGACAGCAGAAGGAGAACACCTTTCTTCCCTTCCTCGGAGAAGGCGGCGTAATCTGTCAGCCTGCCGTCAATGGGTGTCGGGTCGAGCTTAAAGTCTCCGGTGTGGACTACCGTCCCCACCGGAGTTTCTATGGCCAGCCCCACTCCGTCGGGGACGGAGTGGCAGACGGCGATGAACCTCACGGTGAAGGGTCCCATCTCCACCCGTTCTCCCGCCCGGATTTCCCGATAGTCAGGAGTAAAGGCGGGGGCCCATTCCGTGAGCTTATTCCCCACCATGCCCAGGGTGAGCTTCGTGCCGTAAAGGGGGGCGGGTATCTTCGGGAGGTTGAAGGGAAGCCCCCCGATATGGTCCTCGTGGCCATGGGTGATGACGATGCCCACGATTTTGTCTTTTCTCTCTTCCAGGTACGCTATGTCCGGGATGACGAAATCGATGCCGAACATCTCGTCGTCGGGGAACATGAGCCCGCAGTCAACGACGAGGATGGAATCCTCATACTCGAGGGCGTACATGTTCTTCCCCACTTCCCCAAGTCCGCCCAAGGGTATGTACCTCAGCTTTCCGTTGGTTTTTCCGGCAGTACTCTTTTTCTTGCGGCTCCGTGAATCTCGCGCCATTGGAACACCCAGCCTTTCTCCGTTTCAGTTCCGGCCGGAAAGATGAATCTCTCCTTCCGTATTGCCGAACAGAACATTCTTTGTTAGAATTCCATATCAAACGTAATATGAACCTTGCCTCGCTCAGAGGACGTTACCGGGAGGTAGAAAGTTTGAGCAATCACACCAGCGACAGCCCCTCCACCATGACCCAGAAGGGATACGAGAAGCTCATGTCGGAGCTCGTGGAGCTCCGCAGCACGGGACGAGCGGAAATATCCCGCCAGCTCGAAGAGGCGAGGTCCTTCGGGGACCTCAGCGAGAACGCCGAATACGCGGCGGCGAAAGAAGAGCAGGCAAAACTCGAGACGCGCATATCCTACCTCGAATTCCAGCTCAGCAAGGCAAAGATCCTCGACTCCTCCACCATCGACAGCAGCAGCGTCACCCTCGGAACCACGGTCACCATCCAGGACATCAACAACTCCGCCGAATTCTCCTACACCATCGTGGGCTCCGAAGAATCCGACCCGAAGGCGAGCAAGATATCCTCATCAAGTCCCGTCGGACAGGCACTTCTGAACAAGAAGGTCGGGGACGAGGTGCACGTCAAGGTACCCCGGGGCATGAGGCACCTACGGATCAAGAATATTACCGTCCTCGCCTGACGTTCCGTCCGAAGCCTCCTCCGAACCGGCGCCGGTTGAAGGGACAGGGTTCTCCCCTGTCTCTTTTAACTGGGTGGGGTCCGACTTGTAGGTCAGTCCGTCGTCACCCCAGTCATCCTCCATGACAGGCCTGCGGGACGGAACGCCCTCAGGCTTTTTCCCCCTGAACTCGCCCTGGCCCGGGAAGGGATTGGACAGCTTCTTGTCGCCGAAAGCCAGAGGGGTGCCCGGAAAAGCCTTGACCATGAAGCGCAGGGTCATCCAGTCATCCTCCCCGATCTGGTCATCCCGGAAAATAAATTCCCACCGGCTGCAGTCGTGGTCGAGAATCAGCCGGTAGCCGACTTCGCTCACGTTATTGGTTTTGATGTTGTAGGTGGACAGGGCCGACAGGTAGAGGTCCCGCCCCACCGGGAACCCAAGCTCGGTGTAGATGAGTTCGCTGTCGCCGGCCCGGTCCCACCCGAGGGGGGAACGGCCCGTGACATTCTGGATGTACCATGCGCTGGCAAAGTCGAACATGCCCAGCCGCGTCCGGAATCCGAGCCACATGCTCGTGGTCTCCTGGTGATCCTGGAGTCTGCCGGTGGGATTGTCGAAGCCGGAGTAGGAGAACTTCCGGTACTGCCCCCTCCAGAAGGGACGGATGTCCCCGGTCTTGACGATATACTGGGCCTGCACGTCCCAGACGGACCGGGAGCCTATGCGGGCTTCGCTTGCCCTCGTCCTGGACGTTTCATACTCCCCCCACAGTCCCGTGATCCTCCATGAGAAATCTTTCAGTCCGCCCACTGAAAACCACGGACTTGACACCGTGACCTCAGGCTCCCGGTGCAGCGTGTTCCGGTAGTTCTTCACCTGCTGGACGCCGTCGATCTCCTGGTTCCGCTTCTCCAAGTCCAAGTTTTCCCTCTGGGACCAGAGGACCTTGGCGTTCCACCCCTGCCAGAAATACTGGAAGCCCCAGGACGGCCGGGGCTTCTTCTCGCCGACACCGTCGTCAAGCTCTTCCCAGGAGTAGTCCACGTTGGCGAATACGGAAAAGTTCCTGCCGAAACGCTGGTTGAGGCCGAGCCTGTATTCAAAATCCACATCGCTCCAGTACCTGATGGCCATGTTCACCTCGCCCGTATCCCAGGCGTAGGGGCCGGTAAGGGCATATCCTATCCCCTTGTCGGAATCGTAGACGGTGCTCGGGATAAAGATGCCAAGCAGGTAATCCTTCTCTTTGTGAAGGGGAACCACATAGTCAAAGGGGTAGGAGAAAAGGAACTTCTCGGCGATGTAGACCCTTGGATTCTTCGCGATGACCCGCACGCCCGGGATGACCACAAGCCGCTTCGTCATGAGCCGGTAATGGGTCTTCGGCAGGGGGCAGGTGGTCATGGAAGCGTCGCTCCACTTCGCCACCTGAGCGTCTTCGTCCTTTATCCGGCGGGTGTGGCGCTTCTTGATCCATTTCTTTTCGAGGGCTGAATTCAGAGGCACCACATCAAGGTTTTTTCCCTTAATGTAGACAGTGCCTCCTCCCGTGCCGACGGGAAGATCCCCCGTGGCGTCCGTGAGAACTCCTTCTCTTGCGGCCATGTCATATTCGAGGGTTTTGCCTGTGAAACGGTTGTTGCCGTAGAGCAGGGTTACGACCTCTCCCGGTCTTGATGTGGCGACGGCAAATTGCCTGGCCGTGTCGTACTCCATCCGGTGAGAAAAAATACGTATGTTGTCCTGCCGAAGGCGGGCAGTTCCCTCAGCTTCCGCCATTCCGCTGCCCTGGTCAAAGATAACCCTCTCGGCGTCAAGGGTTATGTCCCCTTTCTGCTCAGCACCTGATGATGCAGGGCAGAACCAGGCGGAAAGAAAAACGGCAGCGATAAAAACCGGAAAAATGCTTCGTCTCATTGTGTATTCTCCCCCTGGTCGAACCATTTCAGAGTGGCTCCCTTGTCCGCCTGCATGGTGCCGCCGGGAAGGAGCGTCATGTACCCTGTTTCGAACAGGCCAAGGTCTCCCGAAGCCTCGAATCCCTCCGGAAAAACCACGCTGTTTGACTTCTGATCCCATGCCGCCAGCGGCGCACTGTAATGAAAAAGTATCTCGCCGTCCGTCATGGTCCCCTTCGGCTCCGTTATGTCGGCCCGCATATTCTTCTCGAAGTACCTCCCCTTGGGAGCCTTCAGGGTCCAGACCTGACCGTTGCCACGCAGCACTTCCACTGCGATGGCGAAGAGGTTTGCCCAGTCCTTCCCCCGTTCGACCTTGCCCACGTCCGCCTTCCACTGATCTCCGTTCACTTCCCGGTCAATTTTTATGTTCTCCAGGATGGAGTCCGGTATTCCGGCGGGGATCCGGCCCTCGCTCAGGTCCCGGGCGGCATCCTTGACGACTTCGAAGGCAAAGTATCCTCCAATGCCGAGTACAAGCAGAAGGATGAGAATCCTTTTTCTCCAGGGGCTTCTTTCTGTCACCGGCGCATCCGACACGATTTTACCACGTCACTTTCCAGATTTTGTCTTCCTTGACCAGGGACAGGTTTTTGCTTCGAAGAGTCCTGAAAAGGAGCATCTTCTGGGCCGTAATTACCTTCGCCCGGTCTCCGTCAAGCCACTGGACCTTGTAGCCGTCCCTGAGGGACACCCGGAGCCCTGTAGCCGCAACCTGCTTCCTGAACTGCTCCTCGTTCAGCAGTGTCCTGGTCGCCGGGGAAAGAAGGCCGTACATTTCGGATGTATTGCCTTCAATCCAGTGGCGGATAAAGAGTTCAAGGGTCTTGTCCCTGCTGATGAAGATCACGTTCTTTTTCTGCTCCTCCGGCGGCTCTGGCCGGGCAGGCTCAGGATCGGGCTGAGGCTTCAGTTGCGCCAGATCCACAGGCTGTGCTGGTACCGGCGGGGGAGGAGGCGGCATTTTCTGCGGTTCCGGCTCCTTCATGGGCTTCGGTTTCGGCGGATCTTTCTTCGGTGCGGGGGGAAGCTCCACCACCACCACTTCTTTTTCCCTTGATTCCGGGAGGGACGCCACGGGGGAACTCCCGGCCGCATCCGCTCCAAAACTGAAAAGCTGCTCCTCCACAACTCCGAGACGCCTCATGGCGACTGAAAAATCCTTATCAGGCTGCTTTGGAAAGAAGACAAGCCCCTGGACAATGCCGGTCACAGGCTGGTCGAATTTCCGTTCGTAGCTCAGCGGCGATACCGTGTCCCCGCTCTTCGTCCGGAGTCGGACAGCGGAAGCGAATCCTCCGAAATCCAGCGGACGCGGACCGAAGGCATAAATCGTCACAAGAAAGGGTTCCGTGTCGTCAATCCGGAGTTCGGAGACAAAAGCCCTCCGGTACTCCTCCTTTTCACCTTCGGACATCCCGCCCCTTGCCGCTTCCGATTCAACCCAGGGATCCACAAGTTCCTCGGGGTAATGGACAATCCAGACAAGGCAATCCCGGCCCCAGTGGAAGGAGGTCCAGCGCTCGAGAATGGACGTGGCATCCCCTATGGGTTCGCTCCACGCCGCAATGGGGGCGGTGAGCAGAAAGACCAGCAGAAGGGACAGGAACGTTTTCTTTCCGGTTGTTCTTTTTCTTCCCGTCAATAGCAAGGGGGAAACGTCCTCCTAGAGTTTGAAATCGATGATGGCCGACACGCCGACGCCCTGGACCCTCCGGAACCTCTGGACGGGGTTCTCAGAATCGATGGGGACGAGAATTTTAATCCGAAGGCGGTTCTGGAAGGTGGCCTCGATCTGGGCCACCGCCCGGGTGCTGACGATGGTGTCCCCTTTCGGTCCCGCCACCTGGGCAGCGCCTATGTGGGTGCCCGAACCGATGGAGACGATGGGCACGACTTTCGTATGGCCCTCCACCTTCGCCCCCCTGTTCAGGGTGATCGTGTTGATGAAATCATTTATCGGCCCGGCGATGGCTGAGACAAGGAACCCCCCGCCCACCACCCCGATGAGGTCACCCAGGTTAATCGCCCATGCTGTTCCACCGAGGGCAAGAACAGCGGCAAGGACCAGGGCAAGCCCTTTCTTTTTCAGTATGTTCATTTCCGTGCCTCCCTATTTTGAATCGGGCGCTTTTTCCTCCGTCTTGGGCTCTTCTTTCTTCAGCATTCCCTGGAGCCCAAGGGGCACCGGATATGAAGAAACCCTCACGGCCTGGGCCGTCTCGGCGAAGACGATCGCTCCCTCGGGAATCTCCTTCAGGTCGCCGCGGACAAGAAAACCTCCGGCAAGGCCGAGGGGCCCGAGAAGAACCGCACCGACGAAGCTGGTTCCAGCAGCAGCCAACTGGGCCGACTCGGCTTCGGTGGCCTTCTTGGTGTTTTCACCCACCGTGAGGAAGACGTCTTCGGGACCGAGGGGAAAGAGCTTTTCGACGGAGATCTTGACTTCCGCAGGGCGGCCGAAGCTTCTCGGCTTTGTAACCTCCGTGACCGTGGCCTGCATCCTGCTCCCCCTGGGAGCCACAAGGTTCGTCCCAACCACAAGATCGTTCATGAGGGTGATGTCCACAAGGTCACCCTTCTTCGCCGTCTTCGGGGAAAGGGTCTGGCTGAGGGCTCCCTTGACCACCGTTCCCGCAGGTATTTCCGCGTCCTGCATGGTGACCGGATCGGAAAGAAGCAGCCCGAGAATCCTCTCAAGGCGCATGGATACGGGACGGTCCACCTGGGGTGTCCCTTCGAGATCCACTTCCAGCGCTTCCACCCGCTTCACCGCCGGGCTGAGCGAATCGATCTTCTGCCCCACCGCCCATTCGGCGACGGCAAGCTTGAAAAGCACGGAAGGCTGTTCAGGGGCCCCTTTCTCGATGAAGTTCAGGAGCGCGTTCTGACGCTCGGCGATGCTTCCCGGAAGCTCCCGGCCGAACATCTCCTTCTCCACTCCGCTCAGGCGCTCAATGAGGCCCCCGGTCCGCTGGCTCCCGTAGAGAAGATTTTCCACCCTGCCCATGAGGAAGACCGAGGACTGCTGCTCTTCTGCAAAAGCATGGCCTCCGGCGGCACAGAAAGCGACAACTGCGAGCACAAGAACGAGAACCGTTTTTTTCATGGTTATTCCCTCCCTGATATGGAATGCTTCAGCTGCACCGCCGCACCGATAAAGCCCATGAACAGCGGATGGGGCTTCACCGGGCGGGACCGGAACTCCGGATGGAACTGAACGCCCACGAACCACGGATGGTCCGGAAGCTCCACAATTTCCACAAGATTTTTCTTCGCGTAGATTCCCGCGATTTTCATTCCCTTTTCCTCGAGGCGGCTCCGGTAGTCGTTATTGAACTCGTACCTGTGGCGGTGCCTTTCGAGCACCTGCTCTGTACCATAGGCCTCGGCGGCCTTGGCCCCTGGAACGAGGTCGCAGGGATATACGCCGAGGCGCATGGTCCCGCCCTTGTCCGCCACGTGGGCCTGCTCTTCCATTAAGTGTATCACAGGGCTGGTGCAACCGGGATCCATTTCGGAACTGTTCGCCCCGGGGATGCCGCACACGTGACGGGCAAACTCCACCACCGCCACCTGCATGCCCAGGCACAGGCCGAGATAGGGAATTTTTTTCTCCCTGGCGTACCTGGCCGCGGCGATCTTGCCCTCAATTCCCCTGGACCCGAACCCGCCGGGGACGATGATGCCGTGGGCACCGGACAAAATGGCATCTGCTCCCTGCTCTTCGATGTCCTCCGCCTCCACGGACCGTATCCTCACCCGGACATCGTGGTGGATACCCGCGTGATACAGCGCCTCGGTGACGCTCAGGTAGGCATCCTTATGGTTGATGTACTTGCCCACCATGACGACATCCACCTCGCCGGAGGGGTCGCAGAAACCGTCCACAACCCGCCGCCAGTCGGAAAGATCCGGTTCCCGGGGAGACTCCAGCGCAAGGTACTTCAGGACCAGGGTATCGAACTTCTGCTCGTAGAGGCTCAGGGGAACCTTGTAGATGGTGGGCTCGTCCAGGGCCTGTATCACCGCTTCGGGAGGCACGTTGCAGAACAGGGCCATCTTGTCCCGCATCTCGTCCTCAATGGCATAATGGGAACGGCAGACCAGGATATGGGGCAGAATGCCGATGCGGCGCAGCTCCTGCACGCTGTGCTGCGTGGGCTTCGTCTTCAGCTCCCGGGCGGCTTCAAGCCACGGCACAAGCGTCACGTGGCAGTAAACCACGTTCTCGCGCCCCACCCGGGTCGCCATCTGCCGGATGGCCTCAAGGAAGGGCTGCCCCTCGATATCGCCCACGGTGCCGCCGATTTCAGCGATCACCACGTCCCGATTCTCCCCGGCCCGGAGGATCCGCTCCTGTATCTCGTTGGTGATGTGGGGAATGACCTGCACCGTTCCGCCGAGATAGTCGCCCCGACGCTCCTTTGAGATGACGGAAGAGTAGATTTTTCCCGTGGTCACATTATTGTCGGCGCTGAGGGACTCGTCGATGAACCGCTCGTAGTGGCCAAGGTCAAGATCAGTCTCTGCGCCGTCGTCAGTGACGAAAACCTCCCCGTGCTGGAAGGGGTTCATGGTCCCGGCATCCACGTTCAGATAGGGATCGAGCTTGATTATGGAAACCCTGAATCCCCGTTTTTTCAGAAGCACCCCGAGGGACGCCGCGGTAATTCCCTTGCCCAGCGAGGAAACAACCCCGCCGGTAACAAAAACGTACTTCGACATTTCCTCCATCCTCCACGATAAAGAAATTTTCGTCAGACAGCATCAAAAAAACATGGACCAGGGAATTCCCCGGTCCAGAATAGCGAAATTGTCACGAGATGTCATGGTCACTATTGCCTATTTTAACAGCTTCAGCGGGTTCATGGGGCTCTTTCCCTGCCGGATTTCGAAATGAAGATGAGGTCCTGTGGTCCGCCCCGACGTTCCCACCGACGCGATGGTCTGCCCCTGTGAAACCGACTGGCCGTTGCGCACCGAAAGGGAGCTGCAGTGGGCGTAAAGGGTTGAATACCCGTCATTGTGACGGACGACAACGACCCTGCCGTATCCGCCCATCCAGCCTGCGTACTCGATGCGGCCGGCCTTCGCAGCCTTGATTGCCCTTCCCCGGGGAGCCTTGATGTCGATGCCCGTGTGGAAGTCCCGTCTGCGGGTCACCGGGTGGCGCCTCCAGCCGAAGGGGCTGTTGATCCTTCCCACGACCGGCCACCGGTAGCTCCGGGATGCGGAGGAAACGGTCTTCCCCTCGCTCCTGCCGCCGCTTTTCGAGGATCCGCTTTTCTTGGCGGGTGCCGGATCAGCCGCTTCAGGCCTCGCTCCGGGAAGGAAAATTTCCTTTCCTTCCTGCAGAGGCTTCAGCACGCCTTCACCGTTTCCCTTGCGTATCCTCTCCACCGGAATGCCGTAGTTCTTCGCAATTTTCTCGAGAACATCGCCCTTTTTAACGGTGTAGAAAATGCCGTCCTGGTTCGGAATCCTCAGGGTGACCCCCGGCCGGAGCCGGTCAGGGTTCTTCAGGTCGTTGCACCCGAAAAGGGTGTCGATCTCCAGGTTCTGCGAGCTTGCTATGGACCACAGGCTGTCTCCCTGGGCCACTACGTAGGCGGTTACCTTGACGGGAACGACCTGTTCCCGCGCTGCGAGGACCCGGGCCTTCCGTGTCAGCACCTCTTCAAGGGTGGCTTCCACGGCTTCGCCGCTGTCGGGAATGAGGAGAAGCTGCTTCTCAGCGAGCCTGTTGGCGTCCTTCAGTTCGTTCGCCTTCAGGATGTCGCTCATGGACACGCCGTAGGCAACGGCGATATCGGACATGGTTTCTCCGGACTTCACGAAATGCTCCTTCCAGAGGGCTTTCACTTCCGTGAGGACCACGTCCTCCTCCTCTGCCGAGAGTTCCGGATCTTCCTCGGCCGGAAGGCTTTTTCCGTCCGAGGCCGTGCTCAGCACAACGGAATCGTAGTCCGATTCCATCTTGCCGGGCAGAAACTCCCCCAGGGGGAAGGGCGACGATTCGGGAACCGCGGCGGCCTGGGCGGGAGCGTTTAGAGCGAAAGCGCCGAGCCGTGACTCACCCGCATTGGCAATGCCCGTTCCTCCGATTCCGAAGGAGAAGCCCTCGACCGGAAGATTCTCCGGCATGGGGATGCGGAAACCCGAAAGCCGGGAAACCCCCGCATTCGAAAGTGAATCCCCTGACGTTCCGTACGAGCCGCCGTTCACGGGAAGCTGGTCGGGCATCCTGACGCGGAAACCGGCAAGGCTGGATGCCCCGGAGTTGGCGAAGGGCGAGCCTGATACGCCGTCCCCTCCGGCACTGACAACTATCCGCTCGGGAAAGCTCCATTCCGGAACTGCCGCAGCGGCGGCAGTTTTCTCCTGCCTGGCGGCGGTCTTGAGGGAACGATGGCTCAATTCCCTGCCGTCGTCGGAAAGATACACGCTGGACATATCCACCACGATAAAACCTGATGAGGGCAGAACAAACTCCTCAGGGCCATCCGAATCGGAAAGGCCGCCCCAGGCAACCCCCGTCGTTCTGTTTCCCGCCCCCACGGCGAGAACCACAGCGGCGCCGACCATGCATAAAATAACAAGCATAAAACCGAAACGTCCCTTTTTCAGTCCGCCGGAAGACCCCGTGCCGGCATTCTTCCGGCGGACTCCATAGGATGAAGGAGAATTTCTTTTTTTCTTCATCTCCCCAACCTCCTCTGCACTTTCAATTTTTTGCGCTGCCCCGGCTTCGTCTTACGACTTCTTTATGGTCAGCAGGAAATCTTTGTTGGTGCCAGACTGCTTCAGTTTATCGATAATCAGGTTCAGGGCCCCTGATTCGTCCACATTCACGATGCGCCTCCGGAGAAGCCAGACACGGCTCAGCTCGTCTTCGCCGAGAAGGAGCTCTTCCCTGCGGGTGCCGGACTTTGTGATGTCGATGGCGGGGAAGATGCGCTGTTCCGAAAGCTTCCTCGACAGGTGAAGCTCCATGTTGCCCGTTCCCTTGAATTCTTCGTAAATGACCTCATCCATGCGGCTCCCCGTGTCCACGAGGGCGGTGCCGATAATGGTCAGGCTGCCCCCCTCCTCGATGTTCCGGGCGGCGCCGAAAAAGCGCTTGGGGAAATAGAGGGCCGCGGGGTCCATGCCTCCCGACAGGGTCCTCCCGGACGGGGGAACCACGAGGTTCGACGCCCGGGCGAGACGGGTGATGGAGTCCAGGAGAAGCACCACGTCCTTCCCCACCTCCACGAGACGCTTCGCCTTCTCAAGGGCGAGGTTGGCCACCCGGAGGTGCTCATCCGCGGGCCTGTCAAAGGTGGAGGCAATGATCTCGCCGTCCACGGACCGGGACATGTCCGTCACCTCTTCAGGACGTTCGTCGATGAGCAGCACCATGAGAATGATGTCCGGGTAGTTCACCGTGACGGCATTGGCTATTTTTTTCAGCAGGGTGGTCTTGCCCGCCTTCGGGGGCGAGACGAGGAGAGCCCGCTGTCCCTTCCCGATGGGAGCGAAAAGGTCCACGAGCCGGGTGGAAATTTCCCTGGGATCTGTCTCCAGGGAAAGCTTTTCGTCGGGGAAAATAGGGGTGATGGCGCTGAAGTGGGGGCGCCGCCTTGCAGCTTCAGGGTCGGAGAAGTTGACCATCTCCACCCGCAGCAGGGCCTCATAATGCTCGGAGTCCCTGGGAGGACGAACAAGTCCCCAGATAACATCGCCGTTCCGGAGACCGAACCGGCGGATCTGTGAAGCCGAAACGTAGACGTCATGATCGCTGGGAAGAAGCCCTTTTGGTCTCAGGAAGCCGTATCCTTCCTGCAGAATCTCAAGGGTGCCTCCGCCGAACCTGTAGTTCAGCTCCTCGGCCTGGGCCCTGAGAATGGCAATGATGAGATCGTCCTTGCGAAGAGAGGAAAAACCTGAAAGACCGAGCTCTTTCGCTATTTTGCGAAGCTCGGGGTTGAGGAGGGCAGCCAGCTGCCCGAAGGTGTGCCTCGGTTTCGGTGCGGGCTTGAGAGCCGTTTCGCTCTCAGGCTCCTGCCCGGAGGGGACCGCCTGAAGTTCCTGGTCGGCGGTTTCCGCTTCCTGCCCGTTCAATTCGTTGTCGAGTATGGTATCGGACATGATCCTGAATTATCTCGCCGGTGGACGGTTCTCCGGCCCCGGAGGGCTCTGGAAAACGGTGCGGTAAAAAGAAAGAATGGAAAACATGAAAAAAAAGACATCCCCTTCCTGAAGCTCCCGTCCCGGAACGTAGAAAAGCATCTGAAAAGCCGGAACGCGGCAAAAAATGGAAAAACGGCAAAGCTCACTCGGAAATTACAAAAGGCACCTCCGAAAAAACCCTGTCATACAATGAAATGCGCACTGAATACGAACCCTTGGGAAGAGGAGAGCCATCCTCGAGAAGAAGACAATAGGCCTTGGCTCCGTCACCGGACGCGAGCCTGAGCATTTCGGAATGAATGGGCCGCCCCCGGTAGTACCAGCGAATCCGAACGCCGTCTCCTCCGGAGGCCCTGGAATAATCAAACCAGAGGCACAACTGCCGAGCCCCGTATCCGAACTCAGAACCAGCATTGAGAGGCTGCATCCGGTCATCCACTTCGTCGCACAAAAGAACGTTGTGAATCTCGAAGGAACCGGCCGCCTTGTTCGACCGCACCGCCCAAAAAGAAAAAAACAGCAGCAAAATAATAACACAGGACATCAGAAGAAGAAAAAATCTTCCGTTCCTCGACATTATACCCACCGCCCCGGAAAAAACACAAGTGCAAAGACAAAAGAAGAAGCATTCTCGACAAACTTCCGCACAACCAGTCCAGAAATGTGCAGAAATAGTTCCGCCTGGATCTTCCCCGAAGCACTCTACCACGAATATCATGTAGAAGGCAAGAAGGAGAGGATTTCTGTCGGCCTGACGAGCGTTTTTTTGTCATTCCGAGGAGCGAAGCGACGAGGAATCTCGGTTTTGCCCTTGCTGTCTTCCCGAACGGACGTGAGGGATCCCCGGAGGGGGAGGGATCTCGCTCTTGCCCTCGCATGTCATCCTGAGAAGCGCAGCGATCGCGTAGCATCCCCGGAGGGGGCGAAGGATCTCGATCTTGTCCTTGCCTGTCATCCCGAACGGACGTGAGGGATCCCGTATCCGGTGTCATTCTGAGCGAAGCGATCGCGGAGCATTCCCGGAGGGGAGGGGTCTCGGTTTGCCCTTGCTTGTCATCCTGAGGCCTGTATTTTAGGCCGAAGGATCTCGGGTTTGAATGGGGCCATGATCAAAAGCGAGATCCTTCGGGCGGTGAAACGTACCCTCAGGATGACACCCAAAAGCAGTCATTCTGAGCGAAGCGGAGGGACAAAAGCAGACCTTCGCACTGCTCGGGACGACTGCAACACCCCGAATAATCATAAAGGAGGCATCATCCCATGAACGCAACACTCTCGAAAAAAGTCGCCCTTCGGGGGCTCCTCATCGCCGCCGTCACCGGGGCCACCATGCTCAGCATCCCCGTGCCCGGCTTCCGGCTCTACTTCAACTTCGGGGAGGGGATCATCTACCTTGCCGCCCTGCTCCTCGGCCCCGCATGGGGAGCGGCCGCCGGCGGCATCGGCGCGTCCCTGGCGGATCTTCTCCTCGGCTACCCGCTCTGGGCTCCCTTCACCCTGATCATCAAGGGTGCCGAAGGCTACGTCACAGGAACGGTCGGAAAACGATCCCCTCTTCTCGGCATCGCCGCCGGAGCCGCCGTCATGATCGCAGGCTATACCACCATGGCGGGAGTGCTCTACGGATGGGCCGCCGCACCGGTGGAACTGGTCACAGACCTGGTACAGTGCGGCATGGGTTCCGCCCTTGCCCTGGCGGCGCTGAAGCCCCTCAGGAAAGCCCTTTCCCGGAACTCCGGAGACGGGAGATAACAAGTTCCTTCAGCTCCCTGATCACTCGTCGGTGCTCTCCTTCCGGGAAACCGTCAACTGTGGGTTCACTTCTCCTGGTCACTCCGTCAACGGCACCGGCTGAAATGAGGGCTTCCAGCATAGTGCCCGTTTCCCCTTCCTCCGGGCCGATCCACTCCCCGCACCCCAAGGACATCAGGGAGGCAAGGGCATAGCCTCCCCAGTCGGAGACGTCCACCGGAAGAGCCGTGTCCGCACCCACCACGGAGAGGCATGGAGCATATCCGGGAAGGATCTCCGCCAGCTTCTTCCTGAACAGACCCATGCCGGCCTCGTTCCCCCCGTCGCCCACCGCAAGGACCTTGACGTTCCCGGAGAGAGCCGCTCCGTCAAGAGGAGCGGTGGTCGCCGAGACGTCCTCGGCCCGCATGTTATAGTACAGTCCGTCTCCCGCCCGCCCCAGGCGCTCGATGAACACCAGCAGATCCGGACGGAAAGCGAGAATCTCCTCCGCAACCGCAGCCTTCCGAACGGTCGGCCCTCCCACCGATGCGGAGCAGACCGTCACCGCCTCCAGGCACAGCCTGTCGGTGAACAGCGCCGTTTCTTTTCCGCTCCGTTCCAGGGACCGCCCGAGCATCACGGCCCCGCCCGGCCCGTCGGTCTCCGGGGCGCCGCAGGCCGGAACAAAAAAGCCCGTCACCACGGCGACTCTGGACGAATCCTCCAGCAATCCCAGGGCGTCGTCCAGAAAACCGGGCCGGAACAGGGAGGGAACTTTCCGTCCTCCCCGGTCCGAGGCAATCAGGCGTCCGACGGAACCGTGGATATCCATGTCACACGCTCAGCTTTTCCACGAGGGCAAGAAGTTCCGGGTTGAGGTACTTCGGCGATTTCCAGGCATCCTCCAGGGGACAGAGGGTCATCGCGCCGCAGATGGAGCAGACCATGGACCCGGATTTCCCCTCCAGGATAGATTCCACCGCGAAGGCCCCCATCCGGGACGCCAGCACGGTATCGAAGGACGAGGGGCTCCCTCCCCGCTGAATATACCCCAGCACCGTCACCCGGGCATCGTACCCGCCCGTGTCCTGAAGACGGTTCTTCAGCTCGAGGGCCGACATGACCCCCTCGGCCAGGATAATGAGGGAATGGGTCTTCCCCCGCTTCCGGGAGTAATGAAGATGATCGCACATCTTGGCTATGTCAAGCTGAATCTCCGGCACCACCACGTACTCCGCCCCGGTGGAGACGGCCACTTCGAGGGCGAGGAAACCGGCGTTCCGTCCCATGACCTCCACGATGAACAGCCGGTCATGGCTGCTCGCCGTGTCCCGGAGCTTCTGCACCGCCGAGAGGGCCGTGTTCACCGCCGTATCGTAGCCTATGGTCACGTCCGTTCCCGCGATATCGTTGTCGATGGTGCCGGGAATGCCGAGAACGGGCAGTCCCTTTTTCTCCAGTTCAAGAGCCCCCCGGAAGGAGCCGTCGCCGCCGATTACCACCAGGGCGTCCACCTTGCGGTTTTCCATCTGCACGAGGGCGGCCCGCTGTCCCGCCTCAGTCTTGAACCGCTCGCTCCGGGCCGTCCGGAGTATGGTGCCACCCCGGTGGATGATCCCTCCAACGGCGGCACGGTCCAGGGTCATGCAGTCGCCGTCCATGAGGCCTTCAAA
>CAZJAR010000018.1:0-24985 GCA_964543785.1 uncultured Synergistaceae bacterium
GCTGCCCCCCAGGGGGTCATCTCTTCGCCCCTGGGGGGCGAATTCACCTTATGCCCGGCGACACTCCCTCTGCCGGATAATTACGGATTCAGCCCCGGGGAACCGGGTGGATCAGGCGGCTTTCTTTTTGTCCGACGGCCAGATGGCGATGCCGGTGAAGCCGTAGAACCAGGCCGTCAGGAAGCCGAGGTAGCACAGAATGGCCCAGGGCACGTACTCGAAGACGGACACCCCGAGAACGGTGGACATGTAAATGCCCGCCGCCGACCAGGGAATGAGGGGCACCACCACGGTGCCGGAGTCCTCGAGGGTTCTTGAGAGCACCCGCCGGGAGATGTCCATCTCGTCGGCAAGGTCCTTGTACATGGTGCCCGGGACGATCTCGCTCAGGTAGGAATTCCCCGTGCCGAGGCCGGTGAGAATGCCCGTGACGGACGCGGACACGACGAACCGTCCCTTGCTGTTGCCGATGAAGCTCTCCTTCAGGGAGGAGCAGATCTTCCGGAAGGTGCCCGTGTACTCAAGCTGTCCGGCGAAGATGTAGGCGAAGAAGACCACCACCACCGAACCGGACATGAAGGCCAGGCCGCCCCTGCTCAGGAGCTTGTCCAGGCTCGCCACCTCGGTGACGATCTTCGGGCCGGAGGCCATGGACTTCACGATGGTGGTGAGGTCATAGCCCTGCATCATGGCAAGGGGCACGGCAAGGACGATGGCGATCCACAGCACAGGAAGGGTGGGATAGCGCCGGTAGGCGAGCACCAGCACCGCCAGGGGCGGAATCAGCACAAGGGGGGTCATCTTGAAGGTCTTGTAAATACCGCCGAGAATTTCATTGACGGACGTAAGGTCGATCTCGCCGGAGGCGTTCGATCCCACGTAGCCGTACACCGCGAGGCTGATGAGGAACGCCGGGACCGTGGTCCAGAGCATGGACCGGATGTGGTCCACCACCTCAACCTCCGCCACCGCCGCCGCGAGGACCGTGGTGTCGGACACGGGGCTGAGCTTGTCGCCGAAATAGGCTCCGGCCACAACCGCTCCCGCCGCTGCCGCCAGGGGCACGCCGAGGCCCTGGGCGATGCCCATGAAGGCCACGCCGAAGGTTGCTGCGGTTCCCCAGGACGTTCCCGTCATGGTGGACGACAGGGCGCAGATCACGAAGGCGGCCATGAGGAAGGTTTTGGGGCTGAGAAGCTGAAGACCGGTGTAAATCAGGTAGGGAATGGTTCCCGAAAGCATCCAGGCTGCGATGAGGGGACCCACGGTGAGAAGGATCATGATGGCTCCGGACGCCCTGGCGATCATGGGAACGACGCCTTTGTCGAAAAGCTCCTGCCATGTGTATTTGTAGTGGAACACGTAGACGGCAGTGGTGAACATGCCGATGAACATCAGGAGCAGGGCCACGTCGAAGCCCAGTATCAGCCGTCCGACGACGATGATCGAGAGAATGATTCCGAAGATAAGAACTGCTCCGCCGAGAGAAATATCCCTGTGTTTCCGTTCTTCAGGCACTGAATTCTCCTCCTTTTTGTCCCCTGTGGGGGTGGGTTTCCTTCACTTCCCCTTCAGACGCTTGTTTGAATAGGCTCTCATTCCACCCCCCTTGCGAACCCCATAATGGATACGTTTATGGATATAATTATGCCTCCATTACCCCCCTGTCAAGGTGATTAAATTTTAGAATTTTATAAATCAAATATTAATTGAACATTTATGCAGGGACTGCGTTTGCCCGGAATATCTGGTACACTCATGACCAGTTCTATTCATCCAATGCCCTTTTGAGGTGATCCGCGGTCATGGAATCGCTTTCAGCTACTGACAAGGCCGGCAGGGAGATCGTCCGTCTCATTGCCGCCCATCGTTTTTCTCCCGGCGAACGCCTTCTCGAGACGGCCCTCGCCAGGGAACTCGGCATGAGCAGGACTCCCGTGCGGGAGGCCCTGGGCCAGCTTGCGTCCACTGGTTTTCTCGTCAAGTCCGAGAGTGCGCGGGGGTACCAGATTCCCGTGCTCACCCCCAAGGACATCGAAGACGTCTTCTTCATGCGGGGCATCCTGGAGAGCAAGGCCGCCATGCTCTGTGCCCGCTCGGCTTCGAAAGAAACGGTCCGGGAGTTCCGGAGGATCAACGCCCGGGAAGAGGAGACCTTCAGGGCCAACCTGAAGGGGGAATACGCGGAGCTGAACGAGGACTTCCACATGCTCCTGGCAGATTCGTCGGACAACCCATACATGAAGATGTACATACGGCAGCTCTATTGGAGGTCGAATCTGTACGTCCTCTTTTTCATGAGCTTTTACTGCCTGGAATCAGACTACGACACGAAGCGGCTGAGCTACCTGGAACACCGGAAGATCGTGGACGCCGTGGAAGCGGGGGATCCGGGAGCCGCCGAGGCCGCCATGAGGGACCACATCCTCAGCAGCTACAACCACCTGCTGTTCCCGAAAAAACCAATCGAAGGAATGTCCTGATCCGGTATGATCGAAACGCCCGGGGCTCACCGCCCCGGGCGTTTTTTTTCTTCCCGCTTCTCCGACGGCCAGAGGGCGATCCCCGAAAAGGCGAACAGCCAGGCCGCCGGAACTCCGGAGTAGCAGATAACGGCCCAGGGAAGGTATTCCCACGCTGAAACGCCGAGCACGGCGGAGAGGTACACAGCCGCGGCTGACCAGGGAACGAGGGGAACCACCACCGTTCCCGAATCCTCCAGGGTGCGGGAAAGCACCCTCCGGGAGATGTCCATCTCGTCGGCGAGGCGGCGGAACATGGTGCCGGGAAGTATCTCGCTCAGGTATGAGTTGCCCGTGGCGACGGCCACAGTCATCCCCGTGAGGGAGACGGAGAGGACGAACCTTCCCCTGCTGCGGCCGATAAACTTCTCCTGGAGAAGGGCGCTGAGCCGGCGGAAGGTCCCCGTGGCCTCGAGCTGCCCGGCGAAGAGGTAGGCGGCACAGACCACCGCGGCCACGCCTGCAAGAAAGAGGAGCCCTCCTCTGCTGAGAACCTCGTCCACTCCGGGGTTTCCCGTGGACACCCTTGGTCCTGCGGCCATGGCCGCGAAGATTTCCCAGGGGCCGTATCCCTGGAACAGGGCAAAGGGAACGGAGAGCCCGACGGACGTCCACAGTGCCGCCAGGGTGGGAAGGCGTTTCCATGCCATAACCAGGAGGATCAGGGGGGGGAGAAGCAGAAGGGGGCTGAGAAAAAAACGTCCCGCGACGGCGGACGTCATGGCCTCTATGGCCGCCGTGTCCATGGTCTCTCCCGCACCGAGCCCTGCAATGCCGTAAACCCCAAGGCTCAGGACGGCGCCGGGAAGGGTGGTCCACAGGGTGGAGCGGATATGGTCCATCACGTCCACCTCGGCCACTGCGGAGGCGAGAACCGTGGTGTCCGAGACGGGGCTGAGCTTGTCGCCGAAGTAGGCGCCTCCAACGATGGCTCCCGCAGCGGCTGCCGGAGGCACGCCGAGGCCCCCCGCGATGGCGGTGAGAGCCACGCCGAAGGTAGCCGCCGTCCCCCAGGAGGTGCCCGTGAGGAGAGAGGCGAAGGAACAGAGCAGGAAGGCCGCGGGCAGGAACACGGCGGGCGTAAGGAATCCCAGGCCGGTGGAGACAAGGTAGGGGATGGTCCCCGAGAGGGTCCACGAGGCAATGAGAGGCCCCACGCTGAGGAGGATCCCCAGGGCTCCCGAAGCCCGGGAAACCATGGGGAGCACGCCGTCGAAGAAGAGGAGCCTCCAGCCGAAGCCGTACTTCAGGCGGAAGAGGGCCGTGGTGAAAACTCCGCAGAGGACCAGGAGCACGGCGATATGAATTCCGAACGCCAGGGTTCCTCCGGCGAGAATGGCCAGTATGCCGCCGAGAGCTGTGAACGCCCCTGCAAGGGAAATATCCTCCCGCCGTCCCTCTTTCGCCATGGCTGTCCCTCCTCTCCGGGAATTCTTCCGGAAGATCACTATACCAGAGAAGGGGCGTGCCGGTGAGAGCGAAAAATGGTAGGATGACGGGAAGAAGAGCAAAGGAGGGTTCCCCCGTGGCAGATTTCCCGGACACGCTTCCCCCCTACGACGTGGAATTCAGCAGACGAAAGACCCTGCAGATTTCAGTCCACCCCGGCGGGCGGGTGACGGTGAAGGCTCCCCTCTTTCTCGACCGGGCCGCCGTGGACAGGACGGTGGAGCAAAAACGGGAATGGATACGAAAAAAACTGGAGTATTTCCGCTCCGTTCCCGCACCCGCTCCCCGGGCTCCCCTGGGACAGGGGACCCCCGTCCCCTTCCTCGGGAAGCTGTACCCCCTCGACATCGGGGAGGGAAAGCGGAACGACGCCGTTCTCGGAGACGGCGTTCTGCGGGTTACACTGCGGAAGGGCGCGGAGACGACGGAGTCCCTCCCGGGGCTTCTGAACCGGTGGTATTCCCGGAAGGCCGGGGAGGAGTTTCCCCTGGCCATGAAGCGGTGCCTTCCCAGGTGCTCTTCTTTTCTCAGGGAAGAACCTCCCCTCCGGATCCGGACAATGCGCTCCCGGTGGGGAAGCTGCACCGGAAAGGGAGTGGTCACCCTCAATACCCTCCTGGTGAAGGCCGCCCCCCCCTGCATTGACTACGTGCTGCTCCACGAACTCTGCCATACAGCCCATCCCAACCACGGCAAGGGTTTTTACAGTCTCCTGGAATGGGTGCTCCCCGAGTGGAAAGAACGCAGAAAGGAACTTCTCGATACGGCGAAACTCCACCATTTCATCTGAAGTATCAGGTATTTCAGCAAAAAATGTCCTTCGGCCAATTGCGAAAAGTGTACGTTCTGCTACACTTTAAGAAAACAGTCACTAACCGTTTACTCATTCTGCCCGGGAGGAGGAATCCGTCCATGAATCCGGAAGCGTCCAGGCCTCAGGCACACGATGCGGAAAGCAGGCTGGAAGAACAGTCCGCACTGCTCGAGCAGCTTTTCAACAACGCTCCCCTTCCTATACAGCGCTGCAGCCTGGAAGGGCAGATTCTCAGTGCAAACAGGGCTTCGGAAGAAGTTTTCGGCTACACATGCGAAGAAATGAAAGGGCGTTTCGTGGACGATCTCTTCGCCGCCCCCGAAACCTTTTCAGAAGCGGTGAAGAACACCCGTGACGTCCTCGAGGGAAAAACCATTTTCTTCGAGGGCAGGAGGCGCCGCAAGAACGGAGACCGTCTTTACGTCAAGGGAACGGCTTTTCCCATTGTCCTGAAGGGTAGGCAGATCGGCACCTACAGCATTTACATGGACCAGACGGCAATAAACGAGACGGAGATCCGACTCAGGCAGAGCGAGGAGCGGTACCGTTCGCTGGTGGAGGACATCCCCGCCATGGTCTGCTCCTTCGACGGCAGGGGCCTTCTTTCTTTCGTCAACAGGGAATTCTGCGTCTTCTTCAGGCAGCCTGCCGAAAAGCTCATCGGAACTTCCCTTCTCAGGTTTATCCCCCCGGACCGCCGTCCTGAAATACGGGGGCACATCCAGTTCCTCTCAGGAGATAAACCCGCCATCACCACGGAAATTCCCGTTCTTTCTCCCGACGCCTCCTTCCGGTGGCACCGATGGACCGTACGGCTTGTTTCCGAAAGACCTGACGGGCGCCGGCTGTTCCGGGCGGCCGGGCAGGACATCACCGACTCGAGGCTTGTCCAGACCACCCTGGCGGAAAACCTCGCCTCCATGGAGCGGACCTTCAGCGAGGCCATCGAAGTGCTCGCGTCCGCCACCGGAGCGAAGGATCCCTATACGGCGGAACACCAGCGGAGGGTCGCCCGGCTGTCCGCTGCCATGGCGGAAATGCTCGGGTACGACAAAACATTCATCCGCGGTGTGGAGCAGGCCGCCATGGTTCATGACATCGGCAAGCTCGAGATCCCCGGAGAAATTCTGAGCAAACCGGGCAGACTCTCTTCCCTGGAGTTCGATCTCGTCAAGGGACATTCCCTCGCCGGGGCCCGTATCCTGGAGAAAATCCACCTTCCCTGGCCCCTCCATACCATCGTAGCCCAGCACCACGAACGGATGGACGGAAGCGGCTACCCCGACGGCATTTCCGGGCGGCAGATTCTTCCCGAAGCAAGGATCATCGCCGTGGCCGACATCGTCGAAGCCATGTCCTCCTACAGGCCCTACAGGCCTGCCCTGGGAATCAGCGCAGCCCTTGAGGAAATTGCCAGCCTCCGCGGAATCGCCCTGGATGAGGACTGCGTGGACTGCTGCGTCACCCTTTTCACTCAGAGGGGGTATTCTCTGGAGGTTTGACCGGCATTGTTCACCCGTCGGGGGCACGAGATTTTCCTTTCCTCATTTGTATTGAAATGATAGAATACCATATTGTTTGTTGTTCCCCTCCCACGGATTCCGTGCCGTTTCCCGGAGAGGGTCATTATCAGGCCGGGAGGCAGGGCAGTGAAGAAACGATTTTATATTTTCTCCGCGGCAGCAGTGTGCATCTGTATGTTCCTTTTCTGGCGCAGAACCCCTCTGATGGTCTCCGTAGCCCTGATGCCCGATCGGGGGGACCAAACAAACGCCGTAATATCCCGGCAGACCCTTCAGTCCGTTGTTCTGGCCATGGAATATTTCAACTCCCGGTCCTCCGCCAGAAAATTCCGGCCGGTCCTCCTTCAGGAAACCGATGTGCCTTCCTCCCTCAGGGCTGCAGCCGAACAAAACGTTTCCGCAGTAATCGGCGGAATCCATGTTCCCTCCCCGTCTCTTCTCTCTGAAACCTCGAACCGCTTCGGAACCGCCGTTATCTCCCTCGCCTCAGGCTCCTTTCTCGCCAAGGGAGATGACCTGGTCTTTCGGCCGCGGCCGGAGAGCGGCGGCCGTGCCCTCGGCGCAGAGGCGAAACGGCGCGGCGTAACAAGCTATTCCGCCATCGTGAGCGGCTTCGAGAGCAGTTACGTGCAGGAGTTCATCCGCGACTTCGAAGCCGGTACGGGATGCCCTCCGCGAAGGACCATGGTCTTCAGCGGTGACCTGAACAAGCACATCGACGATTTCGAACGGATAGCCGCAGGAATGGACGCCATGCTCCTGGTCCTGCCTGACTGGCTGGCCTCCATAGCTCTCAGGGAGCTTCGTCTGAGGACACCCGGCATCGCCGTTTACGGGTCCAACAGGGCCGTATCCCACCGGACACCCCTCCTCGCAGGAAGTACTGGAGAAGGGCTGCTTACCGCTGCCGTTCGTCCGGGGGAATGGTTCTACGGGGAAAGCGGTTTTCCCGGCTTTGTTTCGGAAACCTACGGAGAACACATCCCCCCCGTCATCCTCTCCATAGGGTTCGATGCCGTGGCCATGCTCGACGCAGCCATTGACCGTGCGGGGACGGCGGATTCCAGGGCCGTGGCCCGCGCCTTCGCCCAAATGTCGCAGATTGAATTCCCCGCAGGCACCGCAGCTCTTGACGCCAGCGGCGACCTGGTGCTTCCCCAGGGAATTTTCTCGATGATGAAGGAAGGCTGGATTCCCGTCTCCGCCTCCGCAGCCTCCCGTCCTTCTTCCCCGGGCATTCCGGAAGAGAGCGCCCGATGAAGCGGCGGATCATTTCCCTCGGCGGCTTTTTCACCGCCATCCTCCTCTTCTTCCTGGTTGTCATCCTTGTCGAGGGAGGACTCACCGCCTTTTTCCGGATCAACTCCCGGCTGCAGGAATTTACCAATCGGGGCGAGACGTTCACCAGGGTTGGATCCCACCTCCTGGCAGAGCAGGTCCGCCGCGGAGAAATGTCCGTCCGTGCGCTCGTCCGCGGCTGGTCGTCCCCTGCCAGGGAGAACAGGGTCCTTCTGGCTGCCCTTGTAGAAAACGACACCATCACATCCGTCCTGAAAGGATGGTTTCCAGAAGGTATGGTCCTTCCCCCCGGCATCCTCAGCCCGGAATGGCAGATGAACGACCTCCTTGACCAGTTCGGCAGGAACCTTCTCACCGGTACCATGACTGTTGACGGCAAAACGGTCTTCGCGGCCATGGACCTGGACCTCAACGAACTCAACGTCGCCGGGACACCGGGAATTCTTCCCGTCCTTTCCACCTCCACAGGATCCGTTGTCTGGACGGGATCCGCTCAGGAGGCTTCCGGCCTGGCAGCCCACATCGGGGCCAGGGGACTCGTCGCAAGGAAGGAACGGGCCGAAGGAGCCTGGACTCTTCACTCGTCCCATTACGGAGAACGGGTCGTCCTCAGGCAGGAGCCCTTTCTCTACGGTCTCCGGCTGAGCCTCCTCTACCCGCTGCCGAACCTGCTCCGCTCCGCCATGTACGGCGCCGCCTCATCCGGTTCTGCCACCGTGGCCGCACTGCTGGCCCTTTTCCTCATCTGGTTCGTCTGGAGAAGGGGAATCTACAGCAGCATCAGTGAAATCGCCTCTCTTTCCGAGGACATGAGCGACAGGCTCGCGGACCTCGAGGGAGGGGACCACATCAGGGCCGCCGAGGCCATGTACTCTCTCGCCAGACGCTTCGCCGGCCTGAAGGAGACCTTTGTCCTCGAGATGAACGTCTTCACCGCCAATCTGCGGAACCTCTTCCAGGTCATCTCCCAGCAGCAGGAGGAGCTCACCGCCTTCAACGAGGAGACGGAGGCCATGAACCAGGAGCTTGAAAACGTGAACAACCGCCTCGTCATGCGGGAAGCCCTGTGGGAAAGAACCCTGGAGTTCTCCCATACTTTTGCCAGGAGCGAAGACTCGCACCAGGCCATCTCATCCACTCTCCACACCATACGAAGGGACGTGGGGGCCTTCGGCGTGCTGCTCTCCGCAGTGGAGGGAGACCACTACAGGCTTACCGCGTCGAGCGGCTACAACGGAGAGCTCGCCCCCTTCACCATTCCGAAGAACGGCATCGCCGCCACGGAAAGCGTCCTCACGGGCGCTCCCCTGTGGGTGGAGAATATTGCCCTCTATCCTTCGGCCCGCCCCGTGCACCCCTCGGTGAAGAGCGAACTCCTCGTTCCCCTCTTCCAGAGCGGCGAGGAAGAGGGCGTGCTCGAAATCGCCTTCGACCGGATCACGAAAAAGGACCCCTTTCTCATTGAAACCCTTGTCCCGGTGGCCTCCTACCTCGGAGGCCTCGTTCACGGAGAGAAGATGCGCCGTGAGGTGGAGGCATCCTATTCCTACCTTGCTGAAAAACTCCAGTTCGTCACCGGCATCTACCATGATGAAACGGAGAACCACATTGCCCGCATCGGGGAATACTGCCGCCTTCTCGCCGGGGAACTGGGCAGGAGCCATGCCGAACAGGAAAAAATCGCCCTTTTCGCCAGGCTGCACGACATCGGCAAACTCAAGGTTCCCCGGGAGATACTCTCCAAGCCGGACGTGCTCACCCCCGAAGAGTTCGGGGTCATCGCCGGACACCCTGCATGGGGTGCGGAGATCCTCGGTGACGCGGCATGGCTCGCCATGGCCCGGAGAATCTGTCTCACCCACCATGAAAAATGGGACGGAAGCGGCTATCCCCGCGGCCTGAAAGGCAGGCAGATTCCGTGGGAAGGACAGGTCACCGCCCTGGCCGATATTTACGATGCCCTCAGGTCATCCAGGGCGTACAAACCTCCCTTCACCCATGAAGAGGCGGTGGACATCATCACCAGGGGCGACGGGAGAGTGGAGCCCGGTCATTTTTCTCCGGAAGTTCTTTCGGCCTTCACCCGCCGTTCAGCCACCTTCGAAGAAATCTACGAGACCATGAAGGACAAGGAGTTTTCCCAGAAGGACAGGGAAATGTCCCCTGACCGTTCCTGAGAATTTCTGTGGATAACCTGCTCACACTGTCCACATTTCAGGATGTGACTCTTTCAAAATGAGTCCTTTCCTGTATTATGGAACAACAGGATTCCGGAAAGAACCCTGGGAGGAGGTCATTCCATGAAGGGAAAAACACTCGTTCTTCTTGTGCTCGCCTGTATTCTGGTCCTCCCTGCGCCCTCCGCCGCCGTGCCGGAGACAACCGGCCCGGTTCCCCTGGTGTTTTCCAGGGGCGACAACCTGTTCCTTACCGACATGGAGGGAAATACCCCTCTTCTCCTCAGGAAAGGTTTCGACCCGGAGATTTCCCCTGACGGAACGGCAGTGGCCTTCACTTTCCAGACGGGAAAAGACGGGAACGGAAGGCAGATCGGCCTGTACACCGTATCCACGACAAAATCGAGAAACTTCAAGTCCGTCATCCCCGGAGAGAACAGCTACGGACCGAGGTGGTCCCCCGACGGGACTATGATCGTTTTCAACCACTGGGACGAAGAGCATTCCGACTGGGTTCTCGGGCTTCTCACCCTCACCGACGGAACCTTCCGGGTGCTCGCCCCGGAGCTGAAGGGGATCTATTCTCCCTTCTGGTCCGCCGACAGTGCCTCGGTTTACTGCCACGACCTGGAAAACCTCTTCCGAGTCTCCGTTGGGACTGGACGGACGGCAGCCCTCCGCAGGTTCTCGGAGGTTCTCGGCGAGGCCATGCCAACCAGTGCCGTCCGCTTCTCCGTTTCCCCCGACGGGTCCCGCTGGCTCTTCGACGGCGAAGTGAAGGACACGTCAGACTGGCTAAAAAGCGGCGACGGCCTCATCTCGGCCCTTTTCCTCCATACACCCTCCGACGGGACAACACGCCGGATCACCGACGACCGGATATGCGCCATCGGCCCTGCATGGATGCGGGGAGGGGAAGACTTCCTTTTCTACGGATACACGGAAAATGAAATGAGCGGAGAAGGCTCGGGTTTCGCCGTCTTTCACGGCTCCCTGGCGGAAGGAAAGATAACCCTGCTGGTGCCCGACGGAGGAACGCCCTCAGTCCGGCTCCGGTGAAAGGAAAAACTTATCCGAGGAGCGCCGGGTTGAGCCTCCAGACCGAATAGGTGAGGACGGCGGCAAAGGTGGTCCAGGCGAGATAAGGAACCAGCATCGCCGCAGCAGCAGGGCGGATTCTGCGAAAATATTCCATTGTGGCCGCAAGGAGAATCCAGAGCACGAGTACCCCGGCAAAGGCGACGGCCCCGAGCCGCCAGGAAAAAAACAGCCAGCTCCAGAGGGAATTGGCGCCGAGCTGAAGGAGAAAAAGCCCCAGGGCTGCGGACGCTCCGCCGAACCCGCGTTCCCTCCAGACCATCCATGCCGAGAGTGCCATCATTCCGTACAGAACGGTCCATACCGGGCCGAAGAGCCATGCGGGAGGGGCCCAGGAGGGCCTTGCCAGTTCCCTGTAAAATCCGGGTGCCCCTGCGGAAGCGGCGCCACCCACAGCGGCGGCGGTGAAACAGAGGACAATCCATCCTGCGAGACCGGCAAGGTCCCTCAAACGGCTCATCCTTCCTTTCTTTTCTTCCGTCATCTTCCTCTGACTCCCTGAACACAAATGCAATACACGATCACTCTTCTGCCGACGCGCAGGGAATGCACGCAACGCGCCCGTCGGGAAGGGCCCGGAGCCGTGTCTCCATCACCCGCTCCCCGCAGAGGGAGCATACGCCTGATTTCCGGATCACCGCTCTTTCGGGCATTTTTTCTCTTGGCTCACCGACGGAAAAAAGAATCTCATCGGGTTCCTCAAGAAGGCGTTTTGCAGATTCTTCCCTGGTAAGTTCCCTTTCCGGCGGGTTGAGGACGAGCCGCACTCCCTTGCCGTCGGAGTGCCGGAAGACAGAAAAGGCCTGCTTGCCGTAATCCCGGAAATGAAGGTTTCCCTTGCCGAAAGTGCATCCCAGGATGAACTGAACGGCATCCACCCCACAGGCGTCATTCTCGGCAATCGCCACCAGTTCCTCGTCCCGGTCCCTGGAAGTGGCGAGGAGTTTCAGGGCCAGTTTCGAGGCCCTCCACCCGATGAGCACACCGGGGCAGAAATGCCCATGAAAGTCAACGAGAGGTTTCAGTTCTTCGGGTAAACGAAATTCTTTCACATCCATCATTTTTTTGCTCCTTGAGATCTTCTCGAAAAAATAATGCCACGATTTCAATCTTTCGTGGCATTATTGTATCATTATTCCTCGTCTTCATCCAGAATTTTTGATTTTCACAGATTTTCTCCCCTTTTTTTCTTCCGCAGGGAGAGAAAATAAAAATCAGTAATTTTACTGAGAAGCTGCCATCCTCTGTCCGATACGATTGATCGGTCGTGAGTACCGCATCCTTATCGAAGGAGGCGATTTTGTGCCTTTTGACCGGCGTTTCGCTTTCTTGTCCGTTATTTCCGTCTTTTTTTCCGTTCTTGCGGCTCTTTCTTTTCCTTCCGCCGCTTCGGCAAATTCCCTTCCATGGGTGGAGCATTCCGTTCGCAGCGGCGAATCCGTTGCCTTCATCGCCGGAAGATACGGTGTTTCTCCCAGGACCATCGAGCGGGCCAACGAACTTTCCGTCCGGGAAGATTCCGTCCTCCCCGGCGAGAAGATCCTTGTTCCCAAAAAGGATTCCTACCTGCTGCCCACTCTTGCCGAGTACAGGGCCCGCCAGCGGGGAGAAACCCTTGTTCCACTGATTCGAATCGAAAATCCGCTCCCCCCGCCGGCGCCTCCCCAAAAAAAGGAGACGCTCCTTTCCGATGGAATTGAACCCCTCATCCGGCCCCTCCTGGGCAGAGTTTCCTCCCCCTTCGGACCAAGGGGCGGAAGGCTCCATGACGGCATCGACATCCCCGCACGGGCGGGAACTCCTATTCTGGCAGTCCGGTCCGGAAGGGTCATTTTTTCCGGTGTCATCCGCGGCTTCGGGAACACAGTAACCATCGACCACGGCAACGGGTTCGTCACCAGGTACAGCCACAACAGCGCCAACCTGGTGAAAAAAGGAGCGTGGGTCCGCCGGGGTCAGCCAGTGGCCAAGGTTGGTAAGACCGGCCGCACAACATGCAACCACCTCCATTTCAGCGTCCTGCTCAAGGGAAAGCCTGTAAATCCCGAGAAATTCCTTCCGAAATAACTGAAAAAGGCGGTTCCCTGCTGTTTTTTCCCTCCATAAATGAAAAAAAACCCCGGATTGATATCCGGGGTTTTTTCAGTTTCAGTCCCAGGGAATAAAGAACGGGTCCCGTTCTTCTGCCACGGTGTAGATTCTTCCCCTTTTCCGGTCCCAGGCATACATGCCGTTTGACTGGGGCCTCCCCGCGCCGTCCAGAAATACCATCCCTTCGGAAAGAGCCCTTCCGTAGGTCACCCAGCCGCGCACGGGGGCAGCGAAAGGCAGCCTGCCTTCCTCCATGCTCTCCGGCCATTTTCCGAAAGAGGGAAGAAGACCCCTTAACGTCATTTCCTCTGTGAGAAGCCGGTATTCCGCCGGGCCTGAGGAGAGAAAGAAGTGCTTCCCCCGGGACGATTCGTTAAATCGGGCCATGAGAAAGGACGCCAGGTGCCCCGCCGGCTTCTCGTCCATTCGGAGCAGGAAGGCCGCTGCCATGTAGACTGCGTCTGCTGCGGCAAGGGGCTTTGGTGTCTCTGAGGGGTAGAAGAACCCCGATGCGGTGTCCCACCGGGCAGGATCCCCGTTGTTTACAAGAACCGAGAGAAGGGCAAGGGCGTTGGCGGCGCCCTTTTCGGGATCCTGTCCCGGGCGGAAAAGGGACCTCCAGAGTTCGTAGGGTGAAATCCTGTCGGCCCGGCACTCGAGACCGGCCCTGTACTCCGCTGATCCTTCCATGGCTTCCGTCCGGTCAGCGTACCGGAGGGCCAGCTCCTCAAAACGATTCTCGGCCGTTTCTGCCGCGGCGCACCCGGAAAAGGCCAGCACAATGACTGCCATGGCCATCCAGGAGAAAAGACTGTTTATCTTTTTCACGGCTCCCGCCTCCTTGAAATTCGTCAGGTATGATCAGTCATTATATCCTCTTTTTCATCGAAATCCCATGCCCGAATGACCGTTTTCCGTGCGGAGACTCTCCTTTTCATGTAGAATTGCGGTATTTCTTTTTGGGAAGGGTGGGACCATGGTGGAAGAAAATTCTGACCGGTACCCCGTCTCTCTGCTGCAGTGCATTCCGGCAATCGAGCCCCTCCTTGATTCCCTGGGGGATGAGCTCTCCCTCCTCGGCACGGACATGAAGTACCTTTGGGTTTCATCTTCCATGGCCTCCCGGACCGGTATCCCGAGGGAGGTTATCCCGGGGAGAACCTGCCACTCCCTCCTCCATCATTCCCCTATTCCCTGCAGCGGCTGTCCCGTCAGGGAAGCCATCCGTTCAGGCGAAACCAGGGAAAGGGTCATCTCCTCAAACGGAAGAATCATCCTCTCCAGGGGCATCCCGGTAAAGGACGGGAACGGGCAGGTCATCGCGGTGTTCGAGTCCGTCCGGGATATCACCCGGGAAAAGAAGACAGATGAGAAATACACTGACCGGGAAAACCGGTATATTGAACTTGTGGAAAATGCT
Organism: uncultured Synergistaceae bacterium; assembly: GCA_964543785.1. Lineage (GTDB taxonomy): Bacteria > Synergistota > Synergistia > Synergistales > Aminobacteriaceae > Aminivibrio. Next base: position 14,394 of record CAZJAR010000018.1, read on the forward strand.
CCCATCGGCATTTTCAGAGTCACCTTCGACGGGAAATACCTCTCGGCCAACAACCACCATGCCCGCATTCTCGGCTTCCCCTCCCCCGCCGTGCTCATGGATGAGGTCAACAGGACGTCCGCGAAAATTCATTACGCAGAACCTGATGCCAGGAATGATGTCGTAGCCGATCTTCTCGCCAACCCCAACCGCTGGCTGCAGCGGGAAACGGCCTTTCTCCGAAGGGACCGCTCGCCTATCCACGTTCACATCTACCACAGGAGCGTCTTTTCTTCCGATGGGAATCCCCTGTATATCGACGGATTCCTCGAGGACATCAGCGAGCGGAAAAAACTGGAAGAAAAGGTCCGGTCGGAGCTTGAACTGAGGCAGCAGATTTTCGACGCCGTGCCCGTCCACCTTTACCTGAAAGACAGGGAGGGCAGGTACACCTTCGTAAACAGGGCCTTCACTGATTTCAGGAATCTCAGGAACGAGGACGTCATCGGCAGGGCTGCCTTTGATGTCCTCGAGGACCCCACCGCCTCCATCGCCAGGAGAGAGGACGAAGAGGTGCTCAGTACCGGCAGGAGCATTATCGACCGGGAACGGCGGGTCAGGGGATTCTGGTACAGCATTTCGAAGAGCGCCATCTTCGACGAAAAAGGAAACGTGGAGGGAATAGTGGGCTGCAGCTTCGACGTCACCCCTCTCAAGGAAGTATCCCAGTCTCTCGCCGAGAGCGAAAAGAGATACCGCTCCCTGGCTGAAGATATGCCCATTCTCATCTCCACGTGCCTCCCCGACGGAAGTCTCCTCTACGCCAACCCGGCCTACTGCCGGTGGTTCGGCATGGAGCTGCAGGAAATCCTCGGCCGCTCTTTCCTGGATTTCCTTCCCTGCGGAGATCAGATGAAGATAAGGGAAACCCTGTCAGCCCTCTCCCCGGAACGGCCGTCGTTCATCATGGAGGAGCAGGTTTGCGGCCCCGACGGTACCCTGAAATGGCAGCGGTGGATCAACAGGGGCTTTTTCGACCCATCCGGCAAGCTCCAGTTCCTCCAGGCCGTGGGAGAGGACATCACCGAACGAAAAACCGCCGAGGAAGAGATCCGTGCCGCACGGGACGAGGCGGAAAGGGCCAGCGCGGCCAAGTCGGATTTCGTGGCCAATATCAGCCATGAAATCCGAACCCCCATGAACGGAGTCCTCGGCATGTCGGAACTCCTCCTGGAGACCGCTCTCGACCCGTCCCAGCGAAGCCTCGCAGGAATGATCCACGAAAGCGCGGAACACCTTCTTGCAGTCCTCAACGACCTCCTGGACTTTTCCAAAATCGCATCGGGAACCTTCAACCTCACTCCATCTCCTTTTCCCCTGCAGAAGACCCTGGAGGATACTGTGGCAGCCTTCCTGCCGCAGGCGGCTGAAAAAGGGCTTTTCCTGTCCATGGAGACAGATCCCGAACTCCCTCCCATCCTTCTGGGAGACCCCATACGGATCCGGCAGGTCCTCACGAACCTTCTCGGAAATGCTGTGAAATTCACCGAAACGGGCTCAGTCTCTCTCTCCGTGCAAGTCATCGAGAAAAAAAGCGGAAGGGCAACCCTGAGATTTTCCGTCACTGACACGGGCATCGGCATTTCCGGGGAATTCCTTGGGGAACTGTTCACTCCCTTCAGGCAGGGAGAATCCTTCAGGAACAGGAAGTACGGGGGGACGGGCCTCGGACTCGCCATTTCCAGCAGGCTCGTGGAAATGATGGGCAGCAGGATGTCGGTAGACAGTGTACCGGGAAAGGGATCGACTTTTTCCTTCGAGCTTTCGCTGGAAACCGGAAACTCGGCCGGAGAAAGCGGGCCCGCGGGGAACTGTTCCTCCGTTCCGGCGGTGGAAAAACACACGGGGGGGAAGGAACATGCCATCCTCGTGGCGGATGACAACAGGGTGAACAGGGAACTGGTGCGCCTTCTCCTTGAAAAGGGGGGATATCTGCCTGAAACGGCCTCGAACGGAAAAGAAGCTGTGGAGATGCTCTCCCGGAAGCGGTACGACCTGGTGCTTATGGATATCCAGATGCCCGAGATGGACGGCTACGAAGCTACGAACGTCATACGGGACCCCGGGTCTCCGGTGCTGGACCACCATGTCCCCGTTGTGGCCCTTACGGCCCATGCCGTAAAAGGGTTCGCCGAGGAATGCATCAAGCGGGGAATGAACGATTATCTCCCGAAACCCTTCTCTTCGAAGGACCTCATGGGACTGCTCAGCAAATGGATTTCCACCGCGGGGGACGGGGAATGGAAGAACGGATCATCTCCCCTTTCCCGGAGGGAAGGTGAGAAAGAAGAACACCCTGATTTCGACCAGGAAACATTCTTTGAAAAGCTTATGGGAGACAGGGAGGAAGGCAGGATGCTCCTGGAGCTTTTTCTTGAGGCAGTTCAGGAGGATCTGGAATCTCTGAGCGATGCCATTGAGAAGAAAGATTTCCGTTCCTGCGCTAAAATAGCCCATACCATCAAGGGAACGGCCTCCAACGGGTGCGCTCCTGAACTCAGCCGCCTGGCCGAATCCATTCAGACCGCGGCCGAAAACGGCGATACGGGAACAGTTCTGGAACTGTTTTCAAGGCTCAGGTCCCGGTTCACCCTCACGGAAGAGGCAATGAGGAAGGAAATGGCACGCTGAGATCGGCAACGTTCTCTCTATTTGTCGGGAAAACGCATGCGGAAGAGGGTCATGAGAGAGGCAAACCTGCGGGCGAGATTTTCCCGTTCCGGAGCAAATTTGTCTTTCACTTCCTCAAAGGCCCTGTCGACATCCTCTTTTCTCGGTTTCACCCTTGAGGAGACCCTTTTTTTTGCCTTTGCCGTCCCGGGGGAAGGAGAAGGGGATCCCACCACCACCTTCACAGCGCTTATCTGCAATCCGGTGATCTTCGATGCCTCCCTGGCAACGGAGGCCCCTCTCATGGAGAGGGCCTTCGCGGAAGAGGGGCTGTCCGCCTTCACAAGCAGCACCCCTTTTTCCATGTCATCGGGGAAGGTTTTTTTTCCCAGAACAGGACCCACGGCTGTTTCCCATTTTTTTCTCAATTCCGGCAGGGCGAGCTTTTCCTCGGCTCCCCTCGGCATCACCCGGTTCAGGAGAGAAGCAACCGGACCGGGAATTCCTTTACTGCGCCTGATATTCCTCATTGTCAGCGTTCCTCCGCGACAGGGAATTAAGATACACCGACAGCAGGTGAATATCCGTCGGAGTTACTCCTGAGATGCGCCCTGCCTGCCCGAGCGTGTGCGGACGGAGGGCTTCCAGTTTCTGCCTGCTCTCCGCGAGGAGCCCCGGTATGGAAGAATACCGCAGATCCTCGGGAAGGCGGACCTCCTCCATTCTGGACATCCGTGCCACCTGCCTGTGCTGCCGTTCGATGTACCCTTCGTATTTTATCTCCACCTCGAGGGCATGAACTTCCTCCCCCCGGAGAGGTTCAGGAGAAGGTGAAAATCTCTCCACCAGCGAATAGGGCACTCTCGGACGGCGAAGCAGGTCTGCCGCCGTCACCGTCTCCGAAAGGGGAGAGGAGTCCAGGGCTGCCAGGGCAGCGTTCAGTCCCTCCGAAGGGGAAATTTTCACCTTTTCAAGCCTCTTCGCTTCATTGTCGATCCTGTTCCATTTGGATAACAGGACGTTCCACCGTTCATCACCGATAAGGCCAATTTTCCTGCCGATGGGAGAGAGCCTGCGGTCAGCGTTGTCATGGCGCAGGAGCAGCCTGTGTTCGCACCGGCTGGTAAGCATTCTGTAAGGTTCCTTCGTCCCCTTGGTGACAAGATCGTCAACGAGTACGCCGAGGTAAGACTCCGAGCGCGAGAGAACCACCGGATCCTCTCCCCTGGCTTTCAGCGCGGCGTTGATCCCTGCCAGAAGTCCCTGGGCGGCGGCTTCCTCGTACCCTGATGTGCCGTTGATCTGGCCGGCGCAGAAGAGCCCTTCCACCCTCTTCGTCTCCAGAAAAGGGTGGAGCTGGGTGGGGATGACGTAATCGTACTCTATGGCATATCCCGGACGGGTGATATGGGCCCGCTCGCACCCCGGAAGGGAGTGGACCATGGAGAGCTGGACATCGAACGGAAGGCTCGTGGAAAAATTCTGCACGTATACCTCCCTGTTGCCCCGGGACACGGGCTCGAGAAAGATGAGATGGCTTTCCTTCTCCGGAAACCTGATCACCTTGTCCTCGATGGAGGGGCAGTATCTCGGCCCGGATCCCTCCATCCATCCCATATAGAGAGGGGAACGGTGAAGGTTCTCCCTGATGATGTCATGGGTCCGCGGATTGCTTCTCGTGAGGTGGCAGAAATATCCCTCGTGGACCTTTCCTTCTCCCCAGAGAGAGAAAGAAAGCGGTTCGTCTGCGCTTTCCTGGGCGGTGAGGGATGAAAGGTCCAGGGTATCGGAATGAAGACGGGGGGTTGTATCTGTGCGCATCCGTCCGGTTTCCAGCCCCACCTCGCGGAGAGACCGGGAAAGTTCCGTGGCCGGAACCTGGCCGAGAGGACCGGAAGAAAAACTCTCCCCGCCGATGTAGACCTTTCCTCCGAGATAGGTTCCCGTGGCGAGCACCACCGTTTTCCCCCCGTAGACAAGACCATATTTGGTGCGGACACCCCGGATCTTTCCCTTTTCAACCCAGAGGTCGGTAACGATATCCTGGTGGACGTCCAGGTTTTCCTGGGTCTCTACTGCGAGGGTATAGTGAACCGCATAGTCCCTGAGATCGCACTGGGCCCGGAGGGCCTGAACGGCCGGTCCCTTTGAGGTGTTCAGCCAGCGGATGAGCATGGCGGATTTGTCGGCGGCTTCGGCCTGCTCTCCTCCGAGGGCGCTCCCCTCTCTCACGAGATGGCCTTTCGCCGGACCTCCGATGGATGGGTTGCAGGGCATGAGGGCCGTGTTGTCCAGGTAGAGGTTGAGCTGGAGCACTGACGCTCCCATTCTGGCCGCGGCAAGGGCTGCTTCGCACCCTGCGTGCCCTCCCCCCACCACGATAACGTCATAGTTTTTTTCACTGGCTGCCGCCATTTCGTTTTCTTCCTTTCAAAACCCTGCTTCTTCTCTCAGGAGCTGGTGAGTACCGCTCCCTCCTCGACCTTCCATATTCTGCCGGGCCACTCTGCCCCGGGAAGTTCCGCAGCTGCCGCAATAACCTGCCACCCGGTGTCCATCAGGGAGTCAACCGTAATTTTCCTTCCCTCTCTGTCGAGTTCCGAGGCTATCTCATCAAGCAAAATCAAGGGTTTCCTTTTCAGCCGCGCCTCCACAGCCTTTCCGGCAGCGAGCATCATCGCAACAGAAGCCCTCCTCATCTGTCCCCTGCTGAAAAAAACTGCCGCTTCCCTCCCTCCTGTCCTGACCAGGAGGTCGTCACGATGGGGTCCGACCAGCGAAAGGCAGCATTTTCTCTCCCGGTCGCTCCAGGCCTCAAGGGACTGCCACCAGTCATCGAGAGGATTTTCTGTCCCCGTACTTCCTCCGCGGACATGAAACAGCTCGAGGGACGCTGGAGAAAGCGCCGGAAAATGGGCCAACCCCAGGGAAAGAAGTTCAACTGCCTCACCTCTGGAGGACCATATCCACGATGCCAGCGGAGCCATGGCACGGGAGACGTGACCTGTTTTCTTTCCCTCCCTGAGAAGAATGCTCCTGTGACGGACCGCCCTCCGGAAATCGCTGATTCTCCTGGCGTACAGCGGGAAAAGAAGAGCACAGATTCTATCCAGAAAATTCCGCCTGATGACAGGAGGACCGTCCAGAAGGGACATATCTCCAGGCAAAAAAGCGAGAGCGGGCACCCTTGCCCGAACTTCGGGAAAGGAAACCCGCTTTCCGTCGCATTTTATTATTGTGGATCCGCCGACGGCCATAGCCAAAAAAAGGTCTTCTTCTCCGCAGAAAGAACCCGTGACGTACGCCCGGCTTCCATCTCCTTCCCAGGACGGAAGATCCTTTCTTTCACCGAAAGGACCCCACCCTGTCAGGAGATGCAGTCCTTCAAGACAGTTGGTTTTTCCCGCCCCGTTTTTTCCCGTGACCAGGTTCAGCCCGGGGTCCCATGGAATGCGGACGGGAGACAGGTTTCGAAAATTCCGGACGAGATATTCGGAGCACCACATGCCCTATTCGGCGGAAAGATCCTCCCCGTCCCCGCTGTCTTCTTCAAAGGAGAGGTCGCTTTCCGTGAGCTTGATGGGCATGACCATGTACATAAAGTCCTTCTGATCAGGCCGGAGCATGGTCATCTGCCCTTCCGGGCCGTTGAAGCTGATGAAAGCCCTGTCGCCGTAAAGGGCCTTCAGGCCGTCAAGAAGAAATCCCACATTGAAGGCAACTGTCAGGGGCTCTCCTTCAATCTTCCCTTCGAGGATTTCCTCCACCGCTCCTGTTTCAGGAGCTTTCCCGGTAAGCATAAGGTCTCCCTCGGGAGAGAGGCGGAAAAGCACCATGCGGCTGAATTCCCGCACGATCACATCCACCCGCTCAAGAGCTGCAGCAAGAGAGTTCCTGTCGACATTGATTGTGGTTGTGCTCTGTGGGTTCAGAATTTTCTCGTAATTCGGAAATGCCGCTTCAACCCTGCGGACTGAAAACTCAAGGCTGCCCATTTGGAAAAATACGAGCGTGGTATCTGCAAGGACACGGACAGGGGTATCAGCGTCTACGGAGGAAAGAAGGCGCTGAAGTTCTTTCAGCCCGGTGATGGGAAGAAGAAAATCTCCGTCTTCGCCCTTTTCCGACGGGTAGCATTTCGACAGGGAAAGTCTCCGTCCATCCGTGGAGATAATCCGAAGTTCCCCTTCTTTCATCTGGAAGAACGCTGTACCCAGGTACTTGGGAAATTCTTCCCCGACGGTGCTTGCCACAGTTCCTTCCGAAATGGTCCGCAGCAGTTCCGAGGCGTTTATTGAACAGAAAAAGGGAGCACTTTCCGAAACGGGGAGAGTTGGAAATTCCCTTGAAGGATAGGTGGTGAACTTATACCTGTTCCTTCCCGCGATGATGAGACCCTTTCCATCCGCAACGGAGACGGTGAATACATTCGTGGGAGCTTTCTTGAAGAGTTCTCCCACGACCTTGACAGGAAGAACGGCTTCACCTTCTTCCTCCACCAGGATTCCCCTGGATATGCACTTGACGGATGTCTTCAGGTCCGTGGCTTCGAGGCGGACCGTATTTTCATCGTCGGTGCCGGAGGCTCTCAGCAGAATGCCAGTAAGAGAGCTGATCGTGCTTTTTGAGCTGGTGCTTCTCTCGGCGATCTGCCAGTTTTTCATGAACTCTCCCTTATTGATCTGAAGTCTCACAATGTTTCCCTCCCCGAATGCATCTTTTATTATTTTATGGTTTAAGTAACAGTAATGATAATAGGCTCTGTGAATACTGTGGATAACCTGACGGCCATGGTGACCGGGCCGGTTTGCCCATGTGCATAAAAATGAACCTGACCGTCGTATTTATGCACACTGTCCACAAAAAAAGCAAACGGACAGCGAAAAGTCCTTTTTATCCACAACAGGAAAGGTTCATTCACAGTTTTCCTTCGATAGTATCCACAATCTGCCGGATACGGGGCTGTTCCTTCACCATCTGGCTTATTTTCCGGTGAGCGTGGAGCACTGTGGTATGGTCTTTCTTTCTGAAGGAGAGCCCTATTTGCTGCAGACTGACATCCGTAAGCTTGCGGCAGAGAAACATGGCTATCTGTCGGGCGAGAGCAAGATCGGATGTTCTTTTCGCGCTCATGAGGTCATCCACGGTCATGCTGAAAAATTCAGCAACGGCATGCTGGATAGCGTCAACGCTTACGGGTCCCCGGATATCCTTGCGTATGACATCCTTGAGCCATTCAGCCGTGTTTTCCTCGGTTATGGGCTCGCTCGAAAGTTCAGCGCACGCCACAACCCTGTTGAGGGCCCCTTCCAGTTCACGGATGTTGCTCGGTATGTTGAGGGCCAGAAAATTGATCACGTCGTCGGGAATGTCATACCGTCGCAGCTGGGCTTTTTTCTGCAGAATGGCGATCCTCGTCTCGAGGTCCGGAGACTGGATGTCCGTGACAAGCCCCCATTCAAAGCGGCTCACGAGACGGTCTTCGATGCTCTGGATATCCTTCGGCGGCCTGTCGGAACAGATGACGATCTGTTTTTTCGAGGTGTGGAGCTGGTTGAAGGTGTGAAAAAACTCCTCCTGGCTGCTCCCCTTGTTCCCAAGGAACTGGATATCGTCGATGAGCAGCACGTCAACGTTCCGATATTTCGACTTGAATTCCTGGGTCTTGTTGTTTTTAATTGACTGGATGAATTCGTTGATAAACTTCTCCGAGCTCACATAGGTCACCTTGTGGTTCGGATTTCTGTCGAGGACATAATGGCCGATGGCGTGCATGAGATGGGTCTTTCCCAGCCCGACGCCTCCCCAGATAAAGAGGGGATTATACGCTTCTCCCGGTGTTTCAGCCACGGCAAGGCTTGCAGCGTGGGCCAGCCTGTTTGACTTGCCCACCACGAACGAATTGAAGAGATAGCTCGGGTTGAGCCCTCCACGGGATTCCGCGTGTCCGCCTGACGCAGCTTTCTGCGCCCGTTTCTGTTCATCCTTTTTTGTTTCCGACCCCACCCGGAGTTCGATGTCGTCGCTTTTGCCCGTCTCCCTGCAGATGCGGACCAGGTCCTTGAGAAACCGGGAGGAAATTTGTTCCTTCACGAAAACGTTGGGGACGTCGAGAACAAGGGATCCCTCCACAAGGTCCGTCGGGATGCAGGTTTTGAGCCATAGGTCGGCGGTTCCTGCGGGAAGGGAAGTGGACGCTTCCGCGAGGATTTCCTCCCACAGCCGGTTGAGATCTTTTTCCACAATGCTTCACCTCATGCTGAGAATGGCACCATATTATCACAAGGAGCGGAATGTGGATAACTTGGAAAGGGGGCAACAGCGAGAAAAAGGGCGATTTTGTCTTTCCCGGCATGTGAATTGACGAAGAATGGAGAATGTGTTGTCCACAATACTTATACACATATACACAATCGCGGTTCATTTTTGTGGATAGGTAAAAATACGGATGGTGTCAGCCGGAACAAAGTTATTACAAAATTCTCCGTCAGTCACACAAATTTCAATCCGCTTCCGGGAACAGGTACTGCGGGTTATCCACAACTTACCCACAGTTGTGCACAAGTTTACTTTTCTCCACTTTCCGGAGGAAAAAAAACGGCCTGTGGACAACGGTGAAGCCATGATGGAGAATGAACATCATCTGTGAATGAGAAACTCATTTTGTTTATTTCGGAGGAGAAAGAAAAATGAGTTCTTCCCTTCTTCATGTAATAAGCCATACGGACCTCGATGGAATCACGGCAGCGGCGGTAGCCTGGCACCGGTGGCACGGGGAGCGTCCCCTGAAGGTTTCCCTGGCCGGGTACGGGGCGGTGGACGGCCTGATCCTTGAAAGCATCGCCGCAGGACATGATTTCCTCGTGGTGGATCTCTTCTGCCAGGACAGCCGGACTGTGGATGCTCTCGACCGGCACTATTCCGAAGGGGGAGACCCCTTCGTCTTCGACCATCACGAGACAACTGCGGCCCGGTACGGAGGCCGCCCCTGGGCTGTGGTTGACACGTCCTTCTGTGCCGCGAAGGTTTATTACCGCTGGCTCCTCGGCAGGGGAGCCCCCGGAATGGAGCGTCTCGCTCCCCTGGTGGAGCTTGCCAACGACAGGGACCTCTGGATCAACGAAAACCCCGACAGCAGGCTGTGGCAGGCCCTCATCACCCTCTGCGGCCCCTACAGTCTCCTCACCAGGCTGGCGGAAAATCCGGAAACGCTGCTCTTTCCCCACGAACGGGCGGCGGCGGAGGATTTCGTGGAAAAACAGGAAAAACGGTTTGCCCTCGCGGTGGAAAAAATGGGAAAGGCAACGGCGGATTTGGCTTTCGTCGAGCCTGGAATCCTTGAATTCGGCGATGTTTCCGATTTCGGAGGACTCGTCCTCGACCGCATGGCGGAGCCTCCCCTGCTGGTGGCGGTGGCGGCGAAGCGATTCTCCGGCGAGTGGGCTGTCTCTCTCCGCAGCCGGAGCGAGATGGCGGGCAAGGTGGTCGGCATGCTCCGGGACGGAAAAAAAGTCCGGGGCGGAGGACACGACGACTCAGCGGCTCTCTACTTTCCGCATTCCTACAGCCCGGACCAGATCCGGACCACCCTCCAGGCGGCCATGCGGACCATCCGGGACCAGGAGCGTCCCACTGGAGTCACCCTGGGAGACATTTTCAAGACCGGCGGGTAGAACGAAAAAAGCGGCGGCCCGAAAACGGTCCGCCCCCCTGAAGGAGGATTCCATCATGAAAGTGCTTGTCACGGGCTTCGACCCCTTCGGGGGCGAGCCGGTCAATCCCGCCTTCGAGGCGGTGAAGCGTCTGCCCCGGACAATCGCCGGTGCTCATGTGGACATCCTGGAGATTCCCACGGTGTTCCACAAGTCCATCGGGGCAATCGTGAAACGGGCGGAGGAGACGGGCGCCGAGGGACAGCTCGTGCTCTGCCGACCGGCGCTGAT
>CAZJAR010000018.1:24995-29658 GCA_964543785.1 uncultured Synergistaceae bacterium
GCCAGGCCGGGGGGCGTTTCGAGATCACCGTGGAGAGGGTCGGCATCAACGTGGACGACGCCCGGATCCCTGACAACGAGGGCAACCTCCCCATCGACGTGCCCATCGACCCCGACGGCCCGGCGGCATATTTCGCCACCCTTCCGGTGAAGGCCATGACGGAGCGCATCCGCTCCCGGGGCATTCCCGCGAAAGTATCCAACACGGCGGGGACCTTCGTGTGCAACCATGTACTCTACGGCGTGCTGAACGCCCTGGAGAAGAAGGGACTTCCGGTAAAGGCGGGTTTCATCCACGTTCCCTACCTTCCGGAGCAGGCGGCGGGGAAGGACGGCGTCCCGTCCATGTCGGCCGCCACCATCGCCGCGGCCCTCGAGGCTGCCATAGAGGCCGTGGCCACAACCTGCGAGGACCTGAAGGTCTCCGGCGGAAGGGAACACTGAAGGGGCGGAATCTTTTGGCTCCCCGGTTTTCTTCGGGACGGGAAACGTGCTAGAATAACGACGTCGGATCAGAACCCGATACCGATCAATACCGGTTTTTTTATAGTTTTTATGCCGTCATTCCTGCGGGGAGGTTTTCACCGGTCATGCAGCTCTTTTTGGAACAATTGCTCAACGGCGTCGCCATGGGAGCAATCTATTCCCTCATCACCCTTGGCCTCGCCCTTGTCTACGGTGTCATGCGCATTCTCCACGTGGCCCACGCCGCTGTGTATACTGCGGGAGCCTACGTGGGGCTGTACGTCTTCACGCTGACGGGCACCCTTCTCCTGGCGGTGCCTGCCGCCATGGCAGTATGTGCCCTCCTCGGGGTTGCCATCGAACGGATGATTTACACGCCGCTGCTGAAATATCCCCCCTTCGTCCCCCTCATCGGGAGCATCGCCGTCTTCCTGGCCCTGGAGGAGATCTTCCGTCTCGTCGGCGGCCCCTACATCCTCTCCTTTCCGGCAGAGTTTTCCTTTCCCGGGACCACCGTCAGTGGAGTGGTCATCTCCCCTGCCATCATCTCCATTTATGCCGTCAGCGCGGCAGTGCTGCTGCTCCTCTGGTTCATCGTGACGAAGACGGAGCTCGGCCTCGCCATGCGGGCCACGTCCCAGGACCGGGAAATAGCAGGCGCCATGGGCATCAACAGCTCCTACACCATCAGCATGACCTTTGTCCTCGGTTCGGCGGTGGCTGCGGTGGCGGGCATCCTCGTGGGGATCTACTTCAACCAGGTCTACCCCACCATGGGGGCCGTCCCCGCCTACAAGTGCCTTGCTCTCATCGTGGTCGGAGGCCTCGGGTCCCTGCCCGGCGCCGTGCTCGCCTCCCTGCTCCTTGGCGTTGGGGAAACACTCCTCATCGGGTATGCCAACATCCCCCTGCCAAGGGATTCACTGGCGTTCATCGCCATGATCGCCGTGCTCCTCTGGCGGCCCCAGGGACTCCTGGGAAACAGGTAGGGAGGGAAGACCGTGATGAACGACTATTCCGTCACCATCCTCACTTTCATTGCCATCCAGGCCATCGTTGCCTGCGGCCTTAACGTCATCGTGGGGTACGCCGGACAGATTTCCCTCGGCCACGCCGCCTTCTTCGGCATCGGGGCCTACGCCTCCGCCATGCTCACCGCAAAGGCCGGCCTCTCCTTCTGGATGGCCCTGCCGCTGGTGATCCTTCTTACCGGAGCCATCGGCCTGGTGCTCGGCATGCCGAGCCTGCGCCTGCGGGAGGATTTCCTGGCGGTGACCACCATCGGCATCAACTTCATCGTGGAATCGGTCTTCCTGTACGTTCCCTTCTTCGGAGGAGCCCTCGGGCTTGGGGGAATACCCAGCATCACCCTTCTCGGAACGAGGCTCCGCGGGCTGAATTTTCTCTGCCTGTGCCTCGTTTTTCTGGCCGTAGTGCTGTTCATTTCCCGGTGGTTCACCAGGAGCTGGGCAGGCCTCGCCTGCTTCGCCCTCCGTGAGGAAGAGACGGCGGCCTCCAGCATGGGGGTCTCCCCCATCCGGTTCAAGCTCTTCGCCTTCGTCCTCGGGACGGCCATGGCGGGCCTCGGGGGAGCTCTCTACGCTCACCTCATGCGGTTTATCAGCGCCACGGACTTCGGCTTCACCCTCTCGGTCTCCATGATGTCCATGGTGGTCCTGGGAGGAATAGGCACCCTCTGGGGTCCCGTGCTTGGCGCCCTGATCCTCGGTGTCCTGCCCGAGGTCTTCCGGCCCCTGATCGACTACAGGATGCTGCTCAACGCCGCCATCCTGCTGCTCATGATCCGCTTCCAGCCTGGGGGGCTCCTCGGCGAGGGAAGCCTTCTGCGGCGGCTGTTCCGTCCAGGGAGGGACCCGTCTCATGGATGATCTTCTGCTCCGCCTCGAGGGTGTATCCCGTCATTTCGGCGGCCTGAAGGCGGTGGACGACGTTTCCTTTTCCCTTCCACGGGGGGAGATTCTCGGGCTCATCGGACCCAACGGCGCCGGGAAGACCACCTGTTTCAACCTTATCTCCGGCGTATATGCTCCAACGAAAGGGGACATCATGCTGGAGGGAGTATCCACAGGCGGTTTTCCTCCCTATCGCATGGCGGCCCTGGGAGTGGGGCGGACTTTCCAGGTGGTGAAGCCCTTCTCCACCCTGTCCGTGCTGAACAACGTCCAGGTGGCCCTGGGCATGAAGCGCTACGGGAGCGTCCTCTCCTCCCTGGGCCCCTGGGACACAAAGGCCTCCAGGAACGAAGCCCTGGAGATCCTGGAGGAGGTGGGCATCGCCCATCTCGCCGGAACGCCTTCCGGGCAGCTTCCCCTGGGAAACCAGAGGCGCCTCGAGCTCGCCCGGGCCCTGGCGCTGAAGCCGAAGCTCCTGCTGCTGGACGAGACCTTTTCCGGCCTCCGCCACGAGGAGACGGCCATGCTCTCGAAGCTGGTGCTCGGCGTGCGGGCCAGGGGAATTTCCGTCCTCCTCATCGAACACAATATGAAGGTGGCCATGGGGCTCTCCGACCGCCTCGTGGTCCTCGACCACGGCAGGCTGCTCGCCGAGGGGAAGCCGGAGGACATCCGGTCAGACCCCAGGGTCGTGGAAGCCTACCTCGGGAAGGGGGCGTCCGCCCATGCTTCTTGAACTGCGGAATCTCCAGGTTTCCTACGGGGACATCCACGCCCTGGACGGCATTTCCCTCTCCGTGGCGGAGGGGGAGCTCGTCTCCGTCATCGGCGCCAACGGCGCGGGGAAAAGCTCCCTGCTGAACTGCCTCATGGGGATGGTCCCGGCGAAGGGCGGTTCGGTGATCTTCGAAGGGAGAGACGTCACATCTCTGCCGGTCCACGAGCGGGCCCGAAGCGGCATCCGGATTGTGCCCGAACGGGCCAGGGTCTTCCCGAGACTTTCGGTGTACGAGAACCTGCTCACCGGCTGCTATGGCATACGGAATTCCGTCGGCCTCTCCGGCAAGCTCGAATGGCTCTATTCGCTCTTCCCGGTGCTGGAGGAGCGGAAATCCCAGCTCGCCTCCACACTTTCCGGAGGAGAGCAGCAGATGCTGGCCATCTCCAGGGCGCTCATCGCCGACCCGAAACTGCTGCTGGTGGACGAGGTCTCCATGGGGCTCATGCCCATGCTGGTGGACAAGGTCTTCGAGGTGCTCTCCATGCTCAACCGGGACCACGGCCTGACCATCCTGCTGGTGGAGCAGAACGCCCTGGCGTCCCTGGGCATTTCCTCCAGGTCCTACGTGCTGGAGACCGGCAGGATCGTCCTTGAAGGTCCCTCGGGAGAGCTTCTCGAGAATCCCAGGGTCCGTGAGGCCTACCTCGGCCTGTAATAAAAATGGCTGTTCGGAACAGGATCGCCTGTTCCCGGGAGAATAGAAAGGCACACTTAAATTTGTGGAGGTGGGATAATGCGTATTCTGAAAACGGCAGTACTGGCTCTGTGCGCGGTGCTTCTTATCTCGTCCGCGGGCATAGCCGCGGACACGGTGAAAATCGGCCTGCTCGTTCCCCTGACCGGCCCGGCGGCGGCCGACGGTACGAGCGCACTCTACTCAGTCCAGATTGCCCTCGACCAGGTGAACGCGGCCGGAGGCGTCCTGGGGAAAAAGGTGGAACTGGTGTACTACGACGACAGGGCTGATGCCAAGGAAGCGGTTGCCCTGTCCCACAAGCTCATCGAGCAGGACAAAATCGACGCCTTTGTGGCGGGCTCCTACAGCCTTCCAACCCGGGCCGTGGCCCCCATCTTCCAGGAGGAGGGCATTCCCCTCGTGGCGGCCTACGCCATTCACCCCGACGTGACAAGGGCGGGAGATTTCTGCTTCCGGAACGGCTTCCTCGGCATGGTTGAGGGCAAGGCGGCCGGGTACACCGCCCACAAGCTCCTCGGCGGAAAGACCGTTGCCCTTCTGACCAGCGACAACGACTTCGGCCGGACCCTGGTGATCGGGTTCAAGGAGTACGCCTCCAAGTACGCCCCCGACCTCAAGATCGTCAGCGAGCAGGCCTACCCCTTCTCCGAGAAGGACTACAAGCCCTATCTTTCCAGGATCAAGGAGCTCGACCCCGACGTGATTTTCGCCAGCGGCTACTACTTCCAGACCGGGCCGCTTCTCCGCCAGGCCAGGGAACTCGGCATCCAGTCCAAGATCCTCGGCGAGGAAGGCGCCGACTCCCCGA
>CAZJAR010000019.1:0-28631 GCA_964543785.1 uncultured Synergistaceae bacterium
CACCGCTTCAGTGGGGTGATGGCTCCCAACGTCTGGCCCGAGGAAGTGAAGAGCATAACCGGTGAGGCCATGGCTGATACTATCCTCACGGGAAACTGGGGATGCGTGGCCTGTCCCATCCGGTGCGGCAGGGAAGTGGCCTTTGACGGCATTTCCGGAGCCGGTCCCGAGTATGAGACCATAGGAATGCTCGGAAGCAACTGCCTCATCAATGACCTGAAGGCCATTGGGCGTGGCAACGACCTCTGCAACCGCCTGGGAATCGACACCATTTCGGGAGGTTCTGCGGTGGCCTTTTCCATGGAGCTCTATGAACGGGGGATCATCGACGAAAAAACGGTCGGGTATCCGCTGCAATGGGGCGACGGAGAGGCCATGGTGAAGCTCCTCGCCGACATTTCGGAGAAAAGGGGATTCGGAGCAGTCCTTGCAGAAGGTACCCGGAAGGCTGCTGAAAAGATCGGCCAAGGGGCGGAAAAGTATGCCATCCACTCCAAGGGCATGGATTTTCCCGCCCACGACCCCAGATGCTACAAGAGTCTCGCGGCGGGATACGCCACGTCGAACCGGGGGGCATGTCATCTTTCAGGCTTCTCCTATTCTTTCGAAAGGAGCATGACCTATCCTGAACTGGGTGTAGACATGGTCCTTGACAGGACAGTTGACGAAGGGAAGGGAAAGATCAACGTTGGCTTCCAGAACCTTATGGGGGTACTGGATTCGCTGAAGATGTGCAAATTCCCTTTCGCCATCACCCGGATTGACGATCTCCTTGTATGGGTCAATGGAATCACCGGCTGGGACATGGACGCAGGGGAGCTTATGACTGCAGGCGAGAGGATTTTTAACCTCAAGAAGATTTACAACCTGGCCTGCGGCCTTACCTCAAAGGATGACACCCTCCCCCAGAGAATCCTCAGGGAACCCCGGGGGGCAGGAGGTTCCGCAGACACCCTTCCCGACCTTGAAGGCCAGCTCAGGGAATATTACACCGAGCGTGGATGGACTGAGGAGGGAGTTCCCCTTCCCGAAAAAATCGCCTCCCTTGGACTTGAAGATTTTTATCCCCTGAAGGAATAGAATCCAGAAGAGGAATCAGGCCCATCCTTTGGAATAATAAAAAGAATGGTGCTGCACGGAGGATCCTGAGAAAAACAATCCCAAGAAAGGGAACGGAAAATGAAGAGAATCTGTTTATACCTTGCGGTTTCTGTTGTGCTTCTTTTTTCCATTGTCTGGGGAGTTTCAATGGGCACAGATCTGTTTGTTCTTTCACGATGGAACGCAAAAGATTCTTCTGTGGTGGTCATTGAAGACGTCATGGGGAGGAGAAGCGATCCTGAATCGGGCGAAGACGGAGCCTGGGAGAGCGAATTTGTGAAACTCCGCATTGAATACAGGAACGGACCGAAGGCAGGCGAAACAGAAGAGGTCGAAATAATGCAGCTTGCCGACAGCAGGCTTCCCCTGAATCCGGGAAAAGAATACCTTCTGCTTGCTGACGTTTTTGATGATGGTACAGTCCAGTATTCCATCAGCGACCGGTATAGAGTCCCTGCCGTGGTCGGGTTCATAACCTTCGCATGCGGCATCCTGGTTGTCGTGGCGGGAAAGTCGGGGTTCAAGGCGCTTGCAGGTCTTTTTCTGTCCCTGCTTTTCCTGATAGGATGGTTTGTTCCCAGAATAGCTTCAGGCTATCCGCCCGTTCTCTTCGCTATTCTTGCAGTTTCAGCTGTTTCAGTGGTGACCTGCTTTTTCGTTGTCAGCAAAAGAGAGCTTCGTCCGATCCCGATTTTCGGCGCAGTTGGGGGAGCAGCCGGGGCTTCCCTTACAGGCTGGATCATGGTGTCACTCTGGCAGCTTACCGGACTAGAGAGCGACAGCGCTGCTCTCCTTGCATCCACATCTCCGGATCTTTCATTGAGCGGACTGCTCCTGGCGGCTGTCATGGTCGGATCCATCGGAGCCGTGCTGGATGTGGCTGTTTCAGTCACGTCAGCCATGGGTGAATTGTACGGTTACGATCCCTCCATTCCGCGCAGAAGGTTATGGAAGGCAGGAATTAACGTGGGGAGCGATGTCCTGGGGAGCATGATAAACACCCTGATCCTGGCATATCTTGGGAGCTCTTTGCCCTTTGTTGTGCTTATTGCCACTGAAGGGGCTGATTTTATCGGCCTCCTGAACGACCCTCACATTGCCCAGGAAATACTCAGAAGTGTTTCCGGAACGGTGGGACTGCTTTTGACCATTCCTGCTACCGCTGCAGCGGGAGTATGGTGGATTTCAAGAAACAGGAAGGAACTGGTGATACCTGGAGACGGAGTAGCTGACTGAATTTTCTCTTTGTGATAAAATCCTTCCTTAAGCCACGAAATAAATATTCCATTATGGAGGTGCTGCAATGAAAAGAATAGCAATCAACGGCCTAGGGAGAATAGGACGCCTTGTCCTTCGCTGCTATATGGATGCCAAACCGGAAGATGTTGAAATAGTCGCTCTCAACGATCTCACCCCCCCCTCAGAGATGGCCTATCTCATCAAGTACGATTCAATCCACCGGAAAGCAGGTTTTTCCGTGGAGTCAGAGGAGGGTGCGCTTCTGCTGGACGGTAAATCCATTCCTCTTTTTAGTGAAAAAGATCCCTCCAAACTTCCCTGGAAAGAGCTGGGAGTTGACATTGTCCTTGAATGCACCGGTTTCTTTACAAAGCGGGAAAAAGCGGCAGCTCATCTCGCTGCTGGAGCCAAAAGGGTTATTATCAGCGCCCCTGCTGATGACGCTGATATGACTATCGTTCTCGGTGTTAATGAGAAACTGTATGATCCCTTGAAGCATTCCGTGGTATCGAATGCGTCATGCACCACGAACTCTCTGGCTCCTGTGACGAAAGTGCTCCACGAAGCCTTTGGCATAGACTCTCTCATGGGAACAACGATTCATGCCTACACTTCCACCCAGGTCCTTGTCGACGTTCCCAGGGGAGGCGGAAGGAAAGGCCGGGCAGCGGCCGTATCTCTTGTTCCGGCCACTACAGGTGCAGCCAAGGCGATGGTTCCCCTGTTCCCGGAGCTGAAAGGCAGAATGGACATGATATCCGTCCGTGTCCCGGTTGCAGACGGATCCCTGACTGACATCGTGGTCCACCTGAAAAAGGAGGTTACGGTTGAGTCGGTCAACGCGGCACTGAAGGCGGCTGCGGAAGGCAGCCTCAAGGGGATTGTTGAATACTGCGACGAGGAAATCGTTTCCGCAGACATCATAGGAAACACCCATTCGGGGATCGTTGACGCACCCTCCACAAAGGTCATCATGGGACATATAGCCAAGGTGATGATCTGGTACGACAATGAGTATGGCTATTCAAACAGGATGCTTGAACTGGCCATGTTTATGGCCGGCCGGGGGTAAATATCCGGGAACGAAATGATTGAAGTAAAGTCTGTTTATGAAGAGGGGAGTTTTCCCAGCGGGAAAACCCCCTCTTTTTTTGGGAAAAATTACGCAAACCTGTTGAAAATCCTGTCTGAATATAAATAGATATTAATTTTAGTTGAATTACGGTAAATAACGGATCAATGCTATGAATTGCTTGCGTTTGTTTAAATAAAATAAATGAAGGCGATAAATAGTATATTAAAGAATAAATTATGCCCGTTTCTGTGCTAAGATACATTCAAGTCATTAACCTTTCTGGAGGTGAAATGAATGAAACGGGTGGCCATCAATGGACTTGGCAGGGTTGGCCGGTTGGTTCTTCGTCGCTACATGGAGGTCCAGCCGGAAGATGTAGAAATAGTTGCCCTTAACAAACCGTCGTCCCCCGAGGAAATGGCATATTTCATCAAGTACGATTCAGTGCACGGTAAAGCTCCTTTCTCTGTAGAAGCAGGAGAAAACTCCCTGATACTCGACGGAAAGCAGATACCCCTCTTCGGCGAACGAGATCCTTCAAAACTCCCATGGAAAGAACTGGAAGTCGATATAGTCCTCGAATGCACAGGTCATTTTACACGGAAAGAAAAAGCTCTTGCCCATATTGATGCCGGTGCTGAACGGGTAATAATCAGCGCTCCGTCCGAAGACTGCGATCTATGCGTGGTTCTCGGCGTAAACGAAGACCAGTATGATCCAGAAAAACACAGGGTTGTCTCGAACGCTTCCTGCACCACAAATTCACTGGCCCCAGCTATGAAAGTACTGAATGATGCTTTCGGCATAGATTATTTAATGGGCACGACCATACACGCCTATACTGCAACCCAAAAACTCGTCGACGTGCCGAAGGGGGGATGCAGGAAGAACAGGGCGGCTTCTCTTTCCATGATACCGACCTCAACAGGGGCCGCGAAGGCTCTTATCCCGATTTTTCCTGAACTGAAGGGAAAAATCGGATTGTCGGCTGTTCGGGTTCCGGTCGCTGACGGCTCCCTCTCCGACCTGGTCGTTCATCTCCGAAAAGACACCGACGCAAATGAGGTGAATGAAGTTCTTAAATGTGCCGCCGAGGAACACCTGGAAGGTATTCTCGAATTCAGCTCTGAAGAGCTCGTTTCTTCGGACATTGTCGGAAATACCCATTCGGGAATTGTAGACTCCCTTTCCACTAAAATGCTGTTGGGAAGGGTTGCCAAAGTGATGATATGGTACGACAACGAATACGGCTATTCCAGCAGACTTCTTGAGCTTGCTCAATACATGGCGGCAAAAGAACCGTCGGTTTGCGGGATTGCAGCTTATTAAGAGAAAATGGGCGTGCACTGTGAAAATGGAAGTTCACGCCCTCTCTTTAGTACGGCCGGAACTAGAAGTTTTCCCCGAAGTATTCTTCCAGAGCTTCCACAACGAGCGGATCGTAAGCAGTTCCTGAGAGCTGTCTGATTTCTTCCATGGCCTGTGCGTGAGAGAACTTTTTTCTGTATGAGCGTTCGGATGTCATGGCATCGAAAGTGTCGGCAACAGATAGTATTCTTGCCTCGATACGGATTTCGTCTTTTCTCAGACCTCTGGGATAGCCTGTTCCGTCGACTCTCTCGTGGTGCTGGAGTACGATATCCGCCAGGGGCCATGGGAAAGCCAGCGGAGAAAGAATGTCGTTCCCGAATTCCGGATGTTTTTTTACGAGCTCATATTCAGCCGGTGTAAGTTTTGAAGGCTTGGAAAGAATTTCCGCCGGAATGTACAGTTTGCCTATGTCGTGCACGAGTCCGGCATACCGGATGCCAAGTACAGTATCCTCTGGAAGGCCGAGTCTTCGGGAAATCTCTTCAGCGACCCCGGAGACATTTTTTTGGTGCCCGGACGTTGACACATCCCGCAGTTCGCTGACCTGGCAAAGAGCGAGGATAATTCCGGTAAACCGTTCGTTTATGACCCTATTGTTCTTTTCAAGGGATGCTTCGTCCCGGTTTCGTTCCATTGCTGCGGCGAGAGAGTTTCGAAGGATATCGAACACAGGTTCCGCCATGCTGGTACTCCATTCGGACGACGGATCAGCCAGCGCCAAAAACCCCTGAAAGGAATCCCGAAGGAACAGGGGAAGAACGAAGACTGAGGATATGCCTCTTTCCGCAAGCGGTAACCACTCTTTCCTCTCCTTTTGCGGAAGGTCGGCGAGGCAAAGCGTAGCCGGTTTCAGGGATCCCTCACGGAATAAGAGAGACTTCCAGAGGTAATCCTCATCTTGTTCGGACGGGAAAGCCTCTGCCAGAGAGGGACTTCCTGGTGAGGAGTGAACCTCGGTTTCGGGGGTAAGGATACCCATTTTTCCTGTCAGCCGGAAAATGGCAGCTGTTTTTGCCTTTGAGAGAGCAAGGATATCCTCAAGGGAGGACTTCATTGCGTCAGCATATTGGGGAGAAAGAATGAACCTGGAGGATATGCTGGAAAGAATCTCCTGAAAGAGTCCCTTCTTTTTAATCTGCTTCTCCATTTCCTTTCTTCTGCTTATATTCTGGATGAGGGAGCAATATATTTTTTCCCTGCCTGAAAAAAGTGTAAAGGGAAGGTGTGTAGCTGGGATCGGAAGGCCATCCCTGTCAGGGATGAGCACTTCTTTGCTTTCTCCCTTGCTTTCAGGAAAGAAATCCTCCGGATGAAGGGTACCATTCTCCCACGGAAGAAGAGTGGGGATAGTCGCATTCGATAGGTCGTTTTCAGAAAGGGCAAAGGTGGAGCGGAACACTCGGTTTGTCTCCAGCACCTCCCCGGTGTCGTTGTAGACTACAATACCTTCGGGGGATCTCTGGAAGAGCTGCTCCCAGTAGTCCGTCCTTTCCCTGAGATCTTTTTCCGTTTTTTTCCTTTTCGTTATTTTTCCTTTCAGGAAAAAAGCCATACCGCCAAGAAGAACTAAGAGCACAAGGTAAATGAGTGCTGCGGGAAAATACCGGATCACAAGGTCGGCGGGATCGTTCAGAATGACGCTTCGATCTGAGAGAGCGCTTCTGGGGATTGAATGAACCTGCATCATCCGGTAGTCAAAGGTGAGATGGTCCGCCATGGATTTTTCGGGCGCTATGGTGTTGACTGCCTCTCCAGACAATATCCTGACGGCCATTTCTCCGGCTTTTCTGCCCTTCCCGTACCCGTTCCCCTCCACGCTCGCCAGAGCGCCATGCCGTATGCCATCCTCATCCAGCGTGTAGACAGGGTGCGTCGTATTCCGAAGTATGAGAGCGAGGGTATCCTTCATTGTCATGGGACTGCCGTCAGGAAGTGAAGAATGAATCCCCAGCATAATGACCGTTTTCTCCGGCAGCTCCCTGATTGATTCAGCAAGCCGCCCGGCGGAAAAACCAGAGAGAGGAATCACGTAGGGACGTGGCTCCACGTTCATCATGCTCGTGTTGAGCCGTGAAAGATCCCTGAGTCCTGCCGGTGTAAGATCGGAAATGAAGGCGATGGATGCTCCCGGATGGAGCCTCCCGATTTCCGAAATGATGAGGTCATGTGCAGGGGCCGAATAGACACCCGTCCCTCTTCCGTCAGGAAACACTGAAAAGAGATATTCGTTGGTGAGGCCGCAGAATACAACGGGAGCTCCACCGAACAGTCTTTGGGCATGAACCATGGCGAAAGATACGGCCTCGTTTCCGGTGGCGATTACCAGTGCCGGAGGTGAGAGGGAAAATTTGGCTTCCAGAAGGTCCTTCAGCCTGTCTACGTGGGAAGACCAGAAGGTGCTCGTGATGTCCAGGTATTCAATGAAAAACTCCGCTGTGAAGCCAGCGGAGGAAAAAGCTGACATCATGCCTTCCGTTGCCTGGCGGGTCCATTCATCGTCAGGGGAAAGAGTGTGAAGAAGAATAACGCCTGTATCTCTGGATGCAGCCGCAGAAGTGCAGAGTATCACGAAGAGAAATACCGGCAGAAAGAGCAATATGGCCGGATGATGTGTCTTCTGCCCCGGTGAGGATGCCATGGCTTTCCCCTTTCAGTTCTCTCCGCAGGCCGCTGATGCCGCACTTTCTCCTGCTATATATCCCGTGCTCCAGCACATCTGGAGGTTGAACCCTCCTGTGGGGCCGTCAAGGTCGAGGATTTCGCCTGCAAAGAAGAGGTTTTTCACTATCCTTGAGCGCATTGTCCTGGGATCGATCTGCCTGAGATCCACGCCGCCGCTCGTAACAATGGACCAGTCGAAGCCCAGGAGGCCGTCAGGAGTCAGGGGGTATTCCTTGAGAAGACAGGCAAGTTCCCTTTTTTCCTCGGCGGAAATGTATTCGCCCCTTTTATCGGGGGGGATTGTCGACTTTTCCACCACGGCAGGGATGAGTCCTCCAGGAAGCAGGTCCTTCAGGCAGTCCCTGAACACTTTCCCGGCGTATTTTTCAAGGTCTCTCCCGATGCGCGCCATCAAAATGTCCATGGTCAGGGCAGGCTTCAGGTCAAGAGTGAGAGCTGCATTTCCTTCGGCGCAGGCCTCATTGATCTCCCTGCTCATGTCCATGGCGATGGGACCGCTGATGCCGAAATGGGTCAGAAGCAGTTCGCCGAAGCGCCTTGAAACCTCGGCTCCGTCCTTCAGGAGGGTGAGGGAAACGTTCTTCAGGTTCAGGCCTCTGGCTGACTGGGGCCACTGTTCCTTCAGCCTGACCGGGCAGAGCGCGGGGACAGGCTGGATGACTTCGTGGCCGGCTCTTTTTGCGAATCTGTAGCCGTCTCCTGTCGATCCGGTTTTGGGGAAGGATTTCCCTCCCGTGCAGATAACGAACGCATCCCCTTCTACTTCCTGACCCCGCAGAATGAACCGGAGCGCCCTTCCGTCCCTGATTTCAAGGTTGAGTGCTTCCCTGTTGCGGTAGACAGTGACTCCTCCCTGGCGGATGTAGTCTATCAGGCAGTTGATCACCTTTTCAGAGCCTCCTTTTTCGGGAAAGACTCTTTTTCCGCGTTCCACTTTCGTCCTGAGTCCGCGCGATGAAAAAAAGTCCAGGGTCTCTGCTGGGCTGAACCGGGAGAAGGCCGAGTAAAGAAATTTTCCTTTCGGGCCGAAGGCTGAGAGAAAGGTTTCAAGGTCCTCTTCGGCACTTGTAAGGTTGCACCTGCCCTTGCCGCTGAGCAGCAGCTTAGCGCCGAGCGTCTGGTTTTTCTCCACCAGTATGACCCGGGCCCCCTTTTCAGCGGCCCGACCGGCTGCCATGAGGCCTGCGGCGCCGCCCCCTATGACTATGACTCTCGGACCGCTCACTTTTCCCCCCTCCCTCCGCGGCCTTTCATGGACAGGGCAATGCGGTTCCTGGCCCGGTCCACGTCAAGAACCAAGACCTCCACCCTCTGTCCGGGCCGGAGTCCGGATCCAGCTCCTCCCGGCAGGTGTTTCCTGTGAACGAGGCCATCCTGGTGGACTCCGATGTCCACAAAGGCGCCGAAGGACGTGATGTTCGTCACCACTCCGGGAAGAGTCATGCCCGGGGAGAGGTCTTCGATTTTTTCTATTCCATCGGTGAAGGAATAGATCTCGAAGGTCTGGCGCGGGTCCCGTCCCGGACGTTCAAGCTCCGCAAGGATGTCAGTAAGGGTCGGGAGGCCTGCGTCTCCTGAGATATATCGTGCCGGATCAATCAGGCTCCGCTTTCCGGAGTCCTTCATGAGTTCTGAAACAGTGCAGCCGAGATCAGCCGCCATACGCTCCACAATGGGATATCGTTCGGGGTGGACGGCGCTCCGGTCAAGAGGGTCCGCCCCCCCCGAAACCCGGAGGAATCCGGCCGCCTGCTCGAAGGTCTTCGGTCCCAGCCGCGGGACGTTCAGGAGCTCTTTCCGTGTTGAGAAGGGGCCGTTTCCCTCCCTGTACCTGATTATCTGTCCCGCCGTGGACTGACCAAGGCCTGAAACCGAAGAGAGGAGTTCAAGGCTTGCGGTGTTCAGGTCGACGCCCACGGCGTGAACGCAGAACTCTACCACCGAGTCGAGAGCCTTCTTCAGATCCTTCTGGTCAACGTCGTGCTGGTACTGCCCGACGCCGATGGACTTGGGATCTATCTTCACCAGTTCCGCGAGGGGATCAAGAAGTCTCCGGCCGATGGAAACTGCTCCCCGGACGGTGAGATCGTGATCGGGAAACTCCCTCCGGGCGGTTTCGGATGCCGAGTAGACTGAAGCCCCGCTTTCGTTCACCATGGTAATGATGATGGAGGATGGAAGGCTAAGCCCCCGGAGGAACCGCTCCGTTTCCCTTCCGGCGGTGCCGTTGCCGACGGCTATTGCTTCAATGCTGTATTCTTCCGTGGCACGCCGGATGGTGTCGGCGCTTCCCTTTTCGTCTCTACGGGGAGGATGGGGATAGATCACCCCGTGGTGGAGAAGGTCTCCCTGCCGGTTCAGGCAGACAAACTTGCATCCTGTCCTGAATCCGGGATCTACGGCGAGAATATTCTTCGGACCGAGGGGGGGAGCGAGGAGCACTTCCTTTACATTCCCCGCAAAAACAGAAATGGCCTCCCGGTCCGCTTTTTTCTTCAGGGCGTTCCTCAGTTCAGTTTCCATGGACGGGGCGAGAAGACGGCGGTATCCGTCAATGATCGCCCGATCCACAAGGATGGAATCGGGACCGCTGCCGAGAAGAAAAATATCCCTGAGTGCCCTCAGGGCCTCGTCTTCGGGAGGGAGGACAGAGAGGCTGAGAATTTTTTCCTTTTCTCCACGGAACATGGCCAGGACCCTGTGGGAGGGGGCCGGGGCGGCGGGTTCCTCCCAGGAGAAGTAATCCCTGAAGTTGCCCCCTTCCTCTTCTTTCCCTTTGGCGACGGTACTTCGTATTTTCCCCCGTCTCCCGAAAAGAAGTCGCATCTTCCTCCGCGCCTCTCCGTGTTCGCTGATCCTTTCGGCGATGATATCAAGTGCTCCCTGAAGGGCGTCTTCTCCAGAAGACACGCCTCTTTCTTCGGACACGAAGGAGAGAGCGAGAGTGGCCGGATCGTCTCCCTTCTGCTGCAGCAGCTGTTCCGCAAGGGGAACCAGCCCCTTTTCTTCAGCGACGGATGCACGAGTTCTTCGCTTGGGGCGGAAGGGAAGATATATGTCTTCGAGAATGGTGAGGGAGGGGGCGTTCCGGATCTTTTCTTCGAGTTCGAAGGAAAGAAGGCTTCGTTCCTCAAGGGAGGAGAGTACAGCCTTTTTTCTGGTCTCAAGCTCTTCGAGCCTGGTGTAGCGCTCTTTTATTGAAAAAATGGCCTCTTCATCGAGAGAGCCCGTGGCTTCCTTCCGATACCGTGCAATAAAAGGAACGGTGGCGTCCTGTCCGAGAAGGGACAGAACCGCTTCCACCGACGAAGGGCTGATCGTGAGTTCCTGTGAGACGCGCTGGACGATGTGGGCGTTCATTCATTGCCTCCGGTTCTTTTTTCTCATTCTAGCACGGTAAGGAAAGGTGAGCCATATCGTGGTAGAATCTGCCTGGAAGAGAGGTACGTTCATGGGGAAAAAATGGTGGATGCCGCTGTACGGCGTCTTTTTTGGAATATACGTTCCGGAGGAAGTAAGGGCTATGCAAGGTGAAGTTGTTCTTCACCTTGCAGATACGCCTTCGACGGTGTACGGCGCTATAGGCAGACTTGTGAGAGAAATTTCACCCCGATGGATCGTTCACACGGGCGACCTGGCAGACGATGTGAAACTGGAGCTGTTTCCGGGAGAACTCCCGAGATACAGGGCCAAGCTGGAGTATCTCAGGCGTGTTCTGCAAAGCGGAGAGTTCCGTCCTGGACTCGTCTTTGTCGCCGGAAATCATGATCACGAGCCTACCGTCAGAGAAATTTTCCCGGAAAGCGTGGTTTTCCGGGAACGGGGAAGAATAGAACTGTGCGGCGAGGAATTCAACCTGAGTCATGACAGGTCAGGGCTGGATGAACCTCCTCTGAAATACAACCTTTTCGGTCATGAACCGTCGCGGGGGGATATTTTCGAACCAGGACGGTTTTTTTTGAACGGGCTGCTTGGTGTGCATGTCATTTCTCCCTCCCAGGAGAAGGTCGTCTGCCTGCCCTATCCCGGGTATGTTGACGACGGAAGACTGGTGCGGAGAAAAAGAGGGCTGTGAAAAAAGGAGGGGAGCGCCGTGCTGTCCATTGTCCGCGGGGGACCGCGTATTCTGATTCTGAGCGGAAACGAGTACGGTATGAAGTCGCTGATTTCCTCAAAGTTCCGGTGTACTGAACATACCCTTGAAGGCGCTTTCGACAGTGCCGGTGAGGGACAGTCGGTTGTCCTGTTCCGCAGGGGCACAAAAGGAAAGGACCGCATTTTTCTCATGGTGGAGGCTGCGGCCGATGAAATACTTGCTTTTTTCCTGAACAGTGGAGATTGTCTTGTGAAGACGGTGCGGATCATGCCCCGTCTTCTTTTTTTCAGGGTTTTCGGAGAGAAAGAGCGTGTCATTGGGCAGATAGCGAGCGACTATTCAGGTGAACGGGGAAGACTGCGGTCTGTTCTCCGTGTTCCAAAGAAGGGATCGATTGCGGTATGTTTCACCACGAAACCGCTGAACAGACCGCTTTCTCTTGCCGATATGATGGATGATGTGCTTCACGTGCAGGGAGTCTCCTTTGAAAAATTGCTCAATTCTCTTCGGAGCAGAGCCCTGTGGTATTTCAGCGAGGGATTGGACAACAGGCAGTGGAACGAACTGGAGATACGTATTTATGACTCGTGGGGACGTTATTTAGATCATTACGAAAGGCTCCGCATCGTCCTGGAGAGTCTTGAAGCAGGAATGATCCTGGGAGAAGGATGGGGAAAAGATTACGCTCATATTCTCATGGCGGTGAAGATTTATCGTCTGAGATTGTTCACTTTCCTCCCGGCTTCGGTCATCAAAGAAATACTCATGGGCCTGGAGTACGCGGCGGATGGTTCCCGGCTTGTGGACTTCGACCTGTTCAGCGGGAAGGAAAAAATTGCCTGGGGAGGAATGGGAGGAGTCTCAAGGGAGAAGAACAATAGGGGATCCATGGGGGCAAACCTGAGAGAAAAACTCTTAATCCAGCTCTCCCAGGAAGAAAGAGATCACCTTGAAGAATGGGAGCGCCGGATTATTGTACAGAGATCAGGGAAAGAATTCGGAGGAAATTAACCTTCGGAAAGAAAACAATTGTATTTTCTTCTTGCAAAGAACTTGATTCTGCGATTATACTTATTTGAAAACTTAGCTTTGGCTTTTTGCGGTCCTTCGGGCTTTATGGCGTCATGATTGCATCTGATCACAATTCGGGTCGTCAAACAATGAAGGAGGTCTTTCCTATGGAAGTTCTTAAGGTCTCTGCCAAGTCGCAGCCCAAATCCGTTGCCGGAGCCATTGCAGCAGTGCTGCGTGAAAAGGGGGCTGTGGAGGTCCAGGCAGTTGGCGCCGGGGCGGTCAACCAGTCGGTGAAGTCCATCGCCATAGCTCGGGGATATGTGGCGCCGAACGGCATCGACCTCATATGCATTCCTGCGTTTTCCAAGATCTCCATTGACGATGAAGAGAGAACCGCAATCAAGTTCCAGCTTGAATCCCGGTAAATCCGCTGGAGTTTTTCCAGCCCCGGCAGACCGCGCCGGGGTTTTTTCATTTCCGGAAGGGTTCTGAAAAAATACAGGGATAGTCTGGAAAATAAACCCTCTGGTGAGGTATACTATCCCTCATAATGTTTATCCGGCACTTTCTCTCTTTACCATGAAAAAAGAAAGATCATGCCGGCAGGAGGAGATAGCATGTCTGAAATAAGCGCCCCGAAGGGAGTGCGGGATATTCTTCCCGGAGAATCATGGAAATGGGACTATGTCTTCGGGGTTCTCCGCAGAACTGCGGCAGACTTCGGATTTTCCGGGGTTCACCTTCCCATATTTGAACATACCGAGCTTTTTTCAAGGGGAATAGGCGACACTACGGACGTGGTGGAAAAAGAGATGTACACTTTCACCGACAAGGGCGGCAGAAGCATTACTCTTCGCCCGGAGGCGACAGCGTCAATGGTTCGTTCATATCTCGAAAACAAAATGGGAACCCTTCCCCAGCCTGTCAAATTGTGGTGTACAGGTCCCATGTTCAGATATGAACGTCCGCAGAAAGGACGATACAGGCAGTTCTGGCAGGTAGATTTCGAAAGCCTCGGCTCAGCCTCGCCCTTTGCGGACGCTGAAATCATTGCTCTTTCTCTTGAAGCTTTCCGGCGCCTTGGGCTCTCCCGGCTCGAAGTGGTCATCAATTCCGTGGGCTGCCCTGCATGCAGGCCTGATTACAGGAAGAGGCTAACGGAATATTTTGCCTCCAGGGAAGGGGAACTCTGCGAGACCTGCCGTGGCAGGCTGGAAAGAAATCCCCTGAGGATTCTTGACTGCAAGAAGGAGTCCTGCCGGGAGGTCACCGAGGACGCTCCTGCGGTGTACGAGAGCCTCTGCGAAGACTGCCGTGAGCATTTTGATGCGGTCAGGGGCTCCCTTGACGTGTTGGGAGTTTCCTACCGTCTTGACAAGCGTCTTGTCAGGGGACTGGACTATTATACGAAAACCGCTTACGAGGTGCTTTCAGGAGCCCTGGGATCCCAGAATGCGGTATGCGGCGGAGGACGTTACGACAACCTCGCCGAGTCTGTCGGCGGACCCCATGTCCCGGGTGTGGGTTTTGCCGCAGGTGTTGACCGAATCCTCATGGTTATGGAGCAGCAGGGGTGCTCTTTCGGCCAGGTGCCTCGACTGGATGTTTTTGGTGTCGCTCTTGATTCCCGATCCAGGGCTGGAATCCTTTCCCTCGTTGACCTTTTCAGGAAAAACGGCATATCGGCGGACATGGATTTCAGCGAAAGAAGCATGAAAGCGCAGATGAAGGCGGCGTCTGCACGGAACGCAAGGCTCGCCTGCATCCTTGGTGAGGACGAAATCGCCAGGGGGACGGCCGCGGTTAAGAATCTCGCTACAGGAGAGCAGCAGGAAATTGCCAGAAACAGTCTTGCGGCTGCGGTAAAAGATATTCTCTCTACCCTGAATGGGTAAAGCAATCGGCATCTTGTGAGAGGAAGGGTCCCATGGAAGGCACACAGCGTAATTTTGGCGGCACCTGGCAGCGAACCGCATACTGCGGAATGGTTTCAGGCAGTGCTGGAGAAGAGATTCCCGTCGCAGTAAACGGGTGGGTCAGGAGGAGGCGGGATCTCGGCGGCCTCATATTCATCGAGTTGTGGGATCACACCGGTGTTGTTCAGGTTGTTTTTAACCCCGAGCTTACCCCCGAAGTGCATGGAAGAGCAGGGAATCTCCGGAGCGAGTTTGTCATCGCTGTGCGTGGGAAAATCCGCCCCCGACCAGAAGGAACCGCTAATCCCTCTATGAAAACAGGAGACTGGGAGGTAGTGGCGGAGGATTTTCTCCTTCTTTCACCTGCCGTCCCTCTTCCATTCGAAATTTCCGAGGCCACTGACAGGGTTGACGAGAATCTTCGGCTGCACCACAGGTATCTTGATCTCAGAAGAGAAAAGATGCAGAGAAACCTGAGAAATCGGCATAAAATTGCCATGTTTACGAGAAATTTCCTGTCAAATGAAGGTTTTTTGGAAATTGAGACCCCCATGCTGACTCTCTCCACACCGGAGGGGGCACGAGATTATCTTGTCCCGAGCAGGGTAAATCCGGGAACATTTTATGCCCTGCCCCAATCACCCCAAATATTCAAGCAAATCCTCATGATCAGTGGGTTTGACCGTTATTTCCAGATAGTGAAATGCTTCAGGGATGAAGACCTCCGGGCAGACAGGCAGCCTGAGTTCACTCAGGTTGACATTGAGATGAGCTATCTTACCGAAGAGGACATTTACTCCCTGATGGAAGCATACATGAAGGGACTCTTCAAGGAAATGCTCGGCCTGGACATCCCTGTTCCTTTCCGGAGGTTGCCCTATTGGGAGGCCATGGACCGCTTCGGAAGCGACAAGCCCGACCTCAGGATTCCCTTTGAAATTGCCGACCTCTCTTCTGTTTTTTCCGGGGCTGGTTTCGAGCCCTTCCGCGCCATCCTTGCTGCCGGAGGATACGTCAGGGGGCTTCCTCTTCCGGGTGGGGCTTCTTTGTCGAGAAAGAACCTTTCCGACGTGGAAGAGAAGGCTAAAAAACTCGGCGCCATGGGGCTCGCTGTTTTCCAGCTGAAAGACGGGGTCCTCAAGGGGCCCCTCGTGAAGTTCCTTGACGAAGCCCAGCGGGATCTCCTTGCAAAAATATCAGGCCTCCCGGAGGGAGGCGCTCTCTTCGTCCTTGCCGGCAGCGACAGGAGGAATGTGTCAGAGATTCTTGGTTCCCTTCGCCTCGATCTTGCCAGGGAACACGGTCTTGTCCCTTCAGACCGGTGGGACTTTCTATGGGTCGTTGAATTCCCCCTCTTCGAGAAGGACGAAGAGGCCGGCCGGTGGGCGGCGGTGCATCATCCCTTCACTTCTCCCATGGACGAAGATATTCCCCTCATGGATTCAGATCCGGGGAAGGTGCGTTCCCGCGCCTACGACTGCGTGCTGAACGGAAATGAGGTGGGGGGCGGCTCGATAAGAATACACGATCCCTCTGTTCAGGAAAAGGTTTTTTCCTGTCTTTCTTTTTCAAGAGAAGACGCCCGGGCCAGGTTTGGCTTCCTGCTGGATGCACTCGCCTCGGGAACTCCTCCCCACGGAGGCATTGCCCTTGGTCTGGACAGGCTCACAATGCTTCTCTGCGGAGCGTCGTCCATACGTGACGTTATGGCCTTTCCGAAGACCCAGAAAGCCCAGTGCCTTATGTCGGGGGCACCTTCAGCAGTCTCCCCGGAGCAGCTTGAGGAACTCAGGATCTGTGCGGTTCCTGAAAACAAAAAATAGCACAGCATACGCAGGCTCCCCTTTGCAGGGGAGCCTGCCATTTTGAAAGGAGGAGATCAGCAATGATACGTCTTCGATACCTTGGACACTCTGCGTTCGAACTGAAGGGAGAGGAAGCTGCTGTTCTGGTGGATCCTTTCTTGAAGGGCAATCCTTCTGCAGCAGCTTCTCCGTCTGATTTTGAAACGGTGGATTATGTTTTTGTCACCCACGGGCACGGTGACCATCTGGGCGACACCGTGGAAATAGCATCACGGACGGGGGCCACCGTAGTGGCGAATTTTGAACTGTGCCATTACCTCGGCGGTAAAGGACTGAAATGTCACCCCATGCATATTGGTGGGGCCTTCACATTTCCTTTCGGCAGGGTGAAAATGACCCCGGCTCTTCATGGTTCCGATGTGACGGAAGGGGAAATCCTCATACCCGGAGGGAATCCGTGCGGTTTTCTTTTTGACATGGGGGGAGTGAAAATCTATCATGCGGGAGACACAGGGCTGACCATGGATATGCAGCTTCTTGCCCTTGAAGGGGTGAACGTGGCGCTGCTTCCAATAGGAGGAAATTTCGTAATGGATGTGAAGGATGCGGTTAGAGCTGTGGGTTTCATCCATCCGGATATCGCGGTTCCCATTCATTACGACACATTTCCCGTCATCAAGGCCGACCCCGGCGAGTTTGCCCGTCTCGTGGGAGCAGTGGCGAAGGTAGTTATCATGAAAGCCGGAGAATTCCTGGAACTTGACTGATAAGTGACAAAAGGACGGAGGAAGGGAAAGTCTCCTCGCTCCGTCAGCAATTTCACGTCAATATTTGAGACCGTAGGCGGGATAGTAAATCCTTTCATCGTGAAGGCCCATCTCCTGGACCTGCAGGGCAGCGCGCACTTTTTCGCCGAGGTTCACGCAAAGCACGGACGTGAGAATATGTATCAGAAAAACCGGTCCAACGATGCTGCTGCCGAAGGTGGGACTCGTGTCGCTTGCGAAAAACGAAAGGTCCGACAGCTGGCACACGGGAGCTGCCGGACTGTCAGTTATTGTGATGACTGATGCTCCGTTGGCCGCAATCTTCTCGATGGATTCCGTCACTTCGATGACATAGCTCGGAAGCTCGCATACCACAACAATATCACCCTTCGTCACGGTTCTCGCCTGCTCGATAAGCGCTACCGACCCACGCTTCATGAGAGAACTCCGGATGCCCATCTCCAGAAGGCGTGTGTACATGGATTCCGCCACCAGGGAAGAAATGCCCCATCCCATGCAGTAGACCATATTCGCCTGGCGGACCATTTCACAGAACTTCACGATATTCTGGGGCTTGAGCTGGTTCCAGGTATCGTCAAGGTTTGCGTGTTCCATGTGAAGAATTTCCTCAGGGAGATCCTGGCGGTTTTTCATGATCTTGCTGAGAAGAGCGGTGGGGTTCACGTGTTCAAGGACGGAATTCTGGAGTGCGTCCTTTAAATCAGCATACCCGTTGAAGCCTACCATTCTGGAGACGCGGACGAGTTGGGCCTTTGAAACGTCCAGCTTTTCGGCCACTTCGCCTATGGAGAGAAATGCCGCCTCCCTGGTGTTGGATAGAAGATATTCCACCACTCGTCGGGCCTTGTTCGGCATCTGCTCCATTTTTTCCCGCAACATGGCCTGAAGCTGTGCACTGTCCATTAAAGACACCTCCGAAACCGGATAATATTTCAGGAAATATATGGAGATTTAAGTTTATTCCCAAGAAAGGCTTCCGTCAATTGGTTTTTCCTGTCATTAGCTCCGGTTTTCAAGAAAAGACAAACGAGTCTGCCGCATATTCGTCAGTTGGCATGGATTTCATCTGAAAAAGTGATATTCAAGGCCGTCTCCTCGAGCGAAAGACCCGACCTTGCCGAGAGAAGGCGCAGACCGTATTTCCGGTGGCCGGTCATGAGTGACCTGGATCTTGTGGGAACCAGCCACGGCCCTCGGGGAGACCTGGCAAGCAGGAAAAGTACCAGCTCTGCGGCACGGGCCAATTCCCCGAAGGAGGGGTGGTGAGGTCCGGCAATAACGGAAGGGCCTAGCGTTTTTGACTCCTGGAGCCCCACGCGCTGAACAGGGATGCCGAGTTCTCCCGCCAGCAAAAGCAGTCTGCCTGCCCACAATATGGCATCGTCCATGTCCAGAGGTGTGTAGTTTCCCCTGGAGAGCATCTCTTCCAGGGGGGTGTGCCGGAGAACGAGGCAAGGGTAAATTCGAAGGGTCAGCGATCGTCCTTTTCTGACTGCGCCGAGGCGTCGCAGGTCCTCAAAGGAACTTTCCTCCGACTGGCCGGGAAGGCCGATCATCATCTGGGCTCCCGCGTGAAATCCCGCATCCATCACTTTTTCCACGGCTTCGAGGGCTTCCGCGCCTTTGTACCCCCTGTTGCAAAGAGAGAGCACCTGGTCATCCAGAGATGAAACGCCAAGTTCAACCATGGATATGGGATATGAAGACAAGAGCCCGAGAGAGGCTGAGGAAACGCATTCAGGATGTGTGGAAAATCGTGCGGTGCTCCCCCGCGGAGCTTCCAGGACCGCATCAAGGTACGCCTTTTGCAGATCCGAGGGAAGGCAGGTAAAACTGCCGCCGAAAAAACAGATTTCCGTGGGACCGACAGCAGAAGATACAGCTGCCAGCACGTCGACAGGAGAAGGAATACGGGTTGAACCAGTAATTTCACCCTGGTTGCAGTACACGCACCGATGGGGACAGCTTTGCATGGAGAGAAAAAAAGGGAGTCTATTCATAGTCCATTCACTAAACAGAGGATTCTTTCCAGCACGTTTCCCACTCCTTCAGCGTCACTGCCCACGCAAAAAGATCGGCCTGCCGCTCGAAACTTGAGAGGGGGGTGGCAGTCCGTTCCCAGAAGGACTCACCTTTTCGGTGCTCCAGAAGGTGGAAAAGTTCGTGGAAAAGGGCGAACCTCTTCCATCGTTCCGGCAGCATGCGATTGATGAATATGCCTGCCCTTCGGCCCTTTACGATGTGAAAACCCCATGTTTCTCCGGGAAGGAGAGGAAATTCCAGGTCTATTTGTTTCCCAGTCCGTTCTTCTGCTCTTACAAGAAGAGAAAACTCGTCGAGACCTGTCCATTCAGAGGCGGCTTTTGACGCCCATTCAGGAATATGCTCCGGAGGATCGGGAAAAAGGAAGACCGGCGGTTTTTCCATGGCGATGGGGGTCAGACAGCGCCATCCGTCCTGTCCTCTTCCTCCCAGCGCGAAATAGCTGCGTCAATGAGGCTTTGGACGAATTTAAGCTCTCGTGGTTTAAGCTTCTTGCTTCGATACCAGACCTCCACCTCGGGACTCACCTGGAGTACTTCTTCGAGCTGGAGACGGCCGGAGGGGGCGGATGATACCGTTTTCACCAGGTCCTGGACCTCTACACGAAGGGCTTCCGCAAGGCGGTTCAGGAGCTTCATGGAGGGTGACCTTCTGTTGCTTTCCAGTGCCTGAATGTAAATTCTGCTCACTTCAGTCCTGTCGGCGAGGGCCTGCTGGGTGAGGCCCAGTGCCTTGCGCAGGGTTCGAATCCTCATTCCGAGGCTCATGGCATTTTTCCTCCCTTGGAGTGTTTTCTCAGGATATATATTATTATATCAATGATTACAATTAGCTCAAGAAAAAGATTCCTTAAAAATTAACATACACACTTGATCTTCTTTCCTCTTCAGAATATATTTAGCTTGGGGAAGAAATAAAAAGAAACTGAACTTATTTTTTGTGGGGAGGAATCAGCATTGGATTTTCGTGAACTTCAAAGTCTGGTCGAAGTAATGGAGAAGGGGAGCATTTCCGCCGCCGCCGCTTCTCTTGGAATATCCCAGCCTGCGGTAAGCAAGCACATAGCAAAGCTGGAACGTGAAATGGGCGTCAAAATTTTCGCCCGTGGGCAAAAATGCTCCAACCTTACAGTTGAGGGCGAAGTACTCTACAAGTTTGCCCGGAAAACGATTTCCCAGCTTGCGGATATAAAAAGGGATTTCTCTGACATCGCGGATGATGTTTCCGGAATTGTGAGAATCAGCGCAAGCTCCATTCCCGGAGATTTTATCCTTCCTGGTCTTCTCGTGGAATTCAGGAAACTCTATCCGAACATCGAGGTGGAAGTCCGCATTTCAGATTCCAGGGAAGCCATAGAAAAAATGGTCACCAGGGAAAGCGATATTTCTGTAACTGGTCACGGCCGCCATGCTTCGGGGTTCAATACCGTTCCCTTTGCCCGGGACGAGCTGGTTCTTCTGGTAAAGGAAGACCATCCTTTTGCCCACAGGGAGAACGTCACCCTGAGAGATCTCGAGAATATGGATCTTGTCGGAAGGGTGACGGGATCTTCTACATCCCGGATTTGGGAAGATGCATTCAAGGCTCACACCGGAAAGGGAAAGCATGTCTATCTCAAGTTCGGTCACGTAAGTGCCGTAGTGGAGGCTGTGAAAAACGGAGCCGAAGGAGCTGTTATCTCACGGCTTGCCGGCGCAGCTGAAACTCAGGGGCTGGTCATGATTCCCTTCAGGCCTTCTCTTATGAGGACCTTCTCAATTACCTACGGTACTATGACCACCAAGGCTATGGAAATGCTTCTTGATTTTCTTCTGCAAAGGAAATTGATCGCGGATGACGAATAAAATCACCCCGGGAACGCATCCGGAAGGAAAAAATACTTCCGATGATCCCGTGGAAATGGTTCGTGCCTTCCTCCGTGAAAATGGATACCCGGAATCAATTATGTTTTCCGAAAAAACTATTTTTACCGTCGAAGACGCATCAAAAGCTGTCGGAGCACCACCAGCACATATTCTGAAGAGTCTCGTTCTCATCGCGGACGATAACCCTCTTCTTGCTCTCATGTCAGGAACCAACAGAGTCGACGTGAAGAAGGCACGTTCTGCCATCAACGCGAAAAAAATCAGAATGGCAGACCCCGAATATGTCCACAGATGGTCCGGCTTCCAGGTCGGCGGAGTCCCTCCTGTGGGGTATCCGGAGCCTATACCTGCACTCCTGGACGAGGATCTCTTCCTTTACCCTGTAGTGTGGGCTGCCGCAGGGAGCGATCACGCATTCTTCCCCGTGTCTCCCGAGGATCTTCAGAAAATGACAGGGGGCAGGAAATGTCCCCTTCGGAAATAGTTGAAGAAGGCCCGGAAACGGGCCTTCTTTTTTTATAGCCTCTTTTCCGGTGCCAGCGCTTCAAAGGCTCCGTCCAGTGATCTGCCAAGCATGACCGTGGAGAGGGGTTTCAGAAAAACCTCCGCGTTATTGAACACTATTGCCTGCAGGATATGCCCTGAAATCGCCCCGTGATTCGGCCGGTTGAAGACTCCGTGGAGATGAGGATAGAGAGCCCCTCCCCGGTAGCTTACGTTTCCGCTGAGGGCGGCAAGTTCCATGATATCCTTCACGGTTTCCGTGTTGTAGTCCCTGCCGTTGTACCACCCGAATATTACTGATGAAACCATTCCGGCGGCAGTTACAATCACCGCTGAATCGATATCGCAGTTCTTGCAGACGTGCACAATGGAGTCGCCGAGATCGTCTCCTTCCGAGAGTCGCATCGCGAGTATTTCGTCAGTAGCGGCATATTTCACAGCCCATTCCCCCTTTCTGTCCCTTGAGGATGAAAAGAGCTCTGATCCACTGTAATGTGGAGTATTGCAAAATATTCTACCACTACCTGTCCCTCATTTCCAACTGTTTAAAAAACACAGTGAACAGGAAGACGGGGGATTCTCTCTGGAAAAGAGTGAATCCCCCGTCTTCCTGTTCACCTAAAGGAATCTGGATTTCACTCTTCCAGAAGATACGACTGAAGTTCAGGCCGTGAAAGGCCTGCTCCGAGCGCTACAGACAGTCTTAACCTGGCCTGCAGTGGCTTCAGTCCTCCTCCGTCAAGTACTCCAATTTCAAGTAGGCGTGCCATGGTTCCTTCAAAAGTAAAAGGCATAGCCCTTGTATGTCCCTGTGGGCAGCGGGATGTGATCACCACGGGGATGTCTTCCTTCACAAGTTTTTTGATGTGTGGAATCCAGGATGGGGGGACATTGCCGCTTCCGAATCCGGCGATGACAAGTCCGTCAAGCTCTCTTGATTCGTCGGAGGCGAGAAATTCAACAATTTTGTCGTTTGCGCCCAGAGATGTAAAAAGAAGCTCCACGTTTCTGGCGGGACTTCCTTTTTCTTCAAGGACCTTGGGTCGGCGTTTTTGTCTCAGGATGTCCACCCTGTCGCCAATAAACTGAGCTACTGGTCCCCTGTCCGGGGCAGAAAAGGAATTTCTCCGCTGGCTGGCTGTTTCCGTCATTTCTGAAGCGGCGAATAACTGGTCATGAAGACAGACCAGGACTCCCATTCCCCAGCATTCTCTTGAGAAGGACGCCAGCACTGACTGGTAAAGGTTGATGGAGGCCTCTGACCCTCTGCTGTCGGGGGGAAGGTTTGCTGCGGTGAAGATGACTGGCTGAGGGTATGCCCAGTAGAGGTCTGTAAGGTAGGCCATCTCTTCGAGGGTATCACTGCCGCAGGTTACAACAATGCCGTCAGCTCCCTCCACCACAGTTTTTGAAAGAATCTGCACCAGGTCAGATGTCATGCGGATGGTGTAATGACTGCTCGGCTGACGGCTCCAGTCGACGACGAATATTTTTTCCGCCAGCTCCGGAGTGAGCCATGAAAGCATTTCATCAGCTGTTAGCGTAGGCTGGCAGGAACCCGTCTGGGGGTTGTATTTCATGCCAATCTGCCCCCCCGCGAGAACGAGCGCAATTTTTCCCCGATTTGACATCGTATTCCTCCTCCCCGCACTTCAATGACGGGGCAAGTTTACACTAAACGAAAGTAAAAAGCACATTGAAAGAGATTGCAGGCAATCATCTCTCCGGTCTCAGAAGCCCAGGTCTTCGCCTACCAGGATAACGTGGGACTTTCTTCCTCCGGTCGCACGTTCCAGGATGAGAAGCGCCTTGCATACCCTGGCTTCCGAGGAACAGTCGACGCAGTGTCCGGTTTTCGAGCAGGGGGTTTCAATATTGAGCCTCAGAACGTTTGGAGGAGTTGCGGTGTTTCTGGTCCGGGAAATGGCCTCATCGATGTCAGATGTTACCTTGTTCATTCCGATGACGAAAATGAGGGTATTTTTGCCCCAGGCCATACCGCTGACCCTGTTTCCGTTTCCGTCAATATTCACCAGCATTCCGTCCTTTGTTAGAGCGTTGGAACTGGTGAGGAAAAAGTCTGCAAGAAGTTCGTCCTGAAGTTTCTGTTGCCTTTCCTGGGGGGTAAGGTTTGGGGCCCAGTGATGGATAACGCTGCATCCCCGTTCAGCCAGCGCTTCTATGGCACCGATTTCTCTGATGGTAACGCTTCCAGGTATTCCGACGGATGCCCCTTCCGGAATCAGTTTCAACACTTCTGCCAGTGCGTCCTTCTTTGAATCTACATAAACCGCTTCGAATCCCTTCCCTGCCAGGTTTGCCGCAACTGTCCGGCCGAGAATGCTCCAGTGCTGTTTTCGTGCCGCGTCGAAGGGGTTATCGTCCATGGCTTTATTCTTCCTCCTTGAATGTTTCTTTTCAAATTCCGTATATGATGCCAAGAAATACATCCTTTGTCTATCCCCCTGGAAATTTGTCTCTCAAGGTGTAAAGAACTTTTTCTTGACAGGAGAGATGAGCCCGTCTATAATTCCTCTGTTTCGGGAGGTGCTGTTGTGGCAAAAGAAGATTTGATCCTTTCGAGAAGGCTTTTCGTCAACCAATTGTATGATCTGTACGGTCCGCTGCTGACAGAAAAGCAGAGAGAGGCCTGGGAACTTCACGAGTTTTCCGACCTTTCTCTTTCGGAGACTGCGGAAAAGTTGGGAGCAAGCAGACAGGCTGTGCATGACCTCATTTCGAGAAGCCGGGAAAAGCTTGAAGAACTCGAATTGCTTCTCGGTTTCCACGGGAGGGAAGCCGTTCTTGAAGAGGAGATACGTAAACTCCGCAGAAATCTTGAAAAAAAAGCGGAGAAAAGTGAAGAATTTACGTCCGGAGGAAAACTGTGATGTTCGATGCTCTTCGGGAACGCCTTGAAGCTGTTTTCGACAAACTGAAGGGACGGGGCAGGCTCTCCGAATCCGATGTAGACAGTGCCCTTAGAGAAGTCCGCCGTGGACTTCTCGAGGCTGACGTGGATTTCAAGGTTGTTCGGACGCTCATCGATGCAATCAAGACCAGGGCCGTAGGAAAGGATGTCCTTGAATCCATAACTCCCGGTCAGCAGGTGACTGCAATTGTCTATGAGGAGCTTTCGGCGCTCATGGGGGAAGAGCCAGCTCCTCTGGCAATTTCGTCCAAACCGCCTTCAGTGTATCTCATGGTTGGTCTTCAAGGCGGCGGAAAAACAACGACGACGGTAAAAATTGCAAGAAAGCTATTGTCGGGACATAAGCCTCTCGTCGTGGCCTGCGACCTCAGACGGCCAGCGGCTGTTGAACAGCTCAGGATTCTTGCGGAGCAGTCGAAGATAGGCTTTTACGGCCCGTCGGCCGGAGAATCGGATGTCCTCTCTGTTGTCCGGGGAGCGGTTGACTATGCTGCGGACCGGCTTTATGACGTGATTCTTCTTGATACGGCCGGACGCCTTCACGCCGATGAGATCCTCATGGAAGAGCTTGCGGCGATGAAGCGCCTTCTTCCTCCCACGGAAATACTGCTCGTGGTCGATGCCATGACCGGCCAGGAAGCTGTCAAGGTGGCTTCGGCCTTCCATGAAAAACTTTCCCTGACGGGCGTGGTTCTCTCGAAACTGGACGGGGACGCCCGCGGAGGAGCGGCACTTGCCATCCGCCAGGTTACTGGTGTGCCGATAAAACTGGCCGGCGTTGGGGAAGGAACAGATGCCCTTGAGATATTTGATTCCCGGCGAATGGCCCAGAGAATTATGGGCATGGGCGATGTCATGGGGCTTGCGGAAAAAATAAGGGATATGGCAGATTCAGGCGGAGCTGAAAAAATCGCCGAAAGTCTCAGGCAAAAAAAGTTCACCCTGGAGGACCTTCTCCTCCAGTTCGAGCAGATAGAAAAGATGGGTCCCCTGGACAAGGTTATGGAGATGATTCCCGGCTTCAGCAAGATGAAGGGAATGGGAAGCGATGACCTCGACTCGAAGAGACTGAAGCAGTCGAAAGCCGTTATCCAGTCCATGACAAGGGAAGAGCGGCGAAACCCCGCAGTAATAAAGGGAAGCAGGCGTCGGCGGATAGCCCAGGGGTCCGGTACATCCGTTCAGATGGTGAACCAGCTTCTTGCTCAGTACGAGCAGATGCGAAAGCTTTGGAAGCAGTTCGGAAAGCAGGGAGGCAAAGGCTTTCGTCTCCCCAAAGGACTCTTCGGAGGCGGAGGCTTCCGCTTCAAGTAGGCAACGTCCGGTCACGGACCGCCGGGAGAAACAAGAGTCTCCCAGGTGTGATCCGGTATTCTTTTAGGAGGTGTATGGTATATGGCAGTACGTATTCGCCTTGCCCGTCATGGACGGAAGAAGGCCCCGTTTTACCGTTTGGTTGTAGCGGATTCCCGCTCTCCCAGGGATGGAAGGTTTATCGAGCTTCTCGGCACCTATGATCCAATGGTGGAGCCCGCTAAAATTACCGTCAATGAAGAAAGGGCAGTGTATTGGCTTACCGTCGGAGCTACCGCTTCGGATACTGCCAGGGGACTGCTCAAGAAATCGGGCGTCTGGGAGAAGTTTGAGGCGGAAAAAAAGCAGGCTGAATAGTCATGCCCGACTACAGGGAGCTCGTTGAATTCATCGTCAGACGTCTCGTTACAGATCCGGACAGTGTGCGGGTAAATGCCGAGACCGATGATCGGGGTGTGACAGCTGTAACGATCCGGGTAGCTCCTGATGATGTTGGCCGCGTGATCGGAAAGCGGGGGGCGACGATCAATGCTGTACGCCTTCTTGCAAAGGCAGCTGCTGTGAAGGTCAACGACCGGGTGGATGTGGACATCATTGAGGACGAATAGGGTTTTGATCGGCCGCGTCGTCGGTGCACAGGGTTTGCGCGGAGAACTGAAAATCCATGCACTGACCGACAACCCCGCACGATTTGCAGATATGCACGCGCTCCGGCTCTACGGGAGCGACGGAGCGCTCCGGAATGAACTAACCCTTCTTTCTGTGCGGTTTCTTGAAAACAAAGGAATAGTTGTTGCGGAGACAAAAGAGGTAAGGGACAGGAACGGGGCGGAAGGCCTGGTCGGGACAACTGTTGAGATAGCACCCGATGAGCGTTATCCTCTTGATGAAGGAGCCTTCTGGGTTGATGACCTTATCGGGATGACGGCAGTGGATAATTCTACAGGCAAAGAGCTGGGGATGGTTGCCGATGTTGTCCCGGCGGGTGAAACCGATCTGTACGTGATCCGTGATGAAAAAGGCGGCGACCATTTCATACCGGCTGTAAAAGAATTCATCGCGGAAGTGGACCTTGACAGACGAGAAATGAGGATTTCCCTCATCGAGGGGCTCTGGGAATCGTGAATATCACCATTGTGACAGCCTTCCCCGGCTTTTTTCGGGATTTTTTATCGGAAAGCATGATCGGGAGGGCCGTTCGCAAGGGGCTAATACGGGTGGACGTTGTTGATCTCAGAGATTTTGGAGCAGGAAATTACCGGCAAGTGGACGACTACTCCTTTGGAGGCGGCGGCGGAATGGTTCTTCTGCCCGAAGTGCTTGAAAAAGCGCTGAGTTCCGTGGAAGATGAAAAAGGAACTGCATACGTTGTCTGTCCTTCGCCACAGGGTGATCTTCTGTCCCAGGAAATTGTCGAAACCATCGCGGCCAGGGATCATGTCGTGATCATCTGCGGTCATTACGAAGGGCTTGATGAGCGGTTTATCGAAAAACGGGTAGACCGTGAGATTTCCATGGGAGACTTTGTTCTCACCGGCGGCGAGATTCCCGCTATGGCCCTGATCGATGCCATGTCACGGCTTGTCCCGGGAGTAATAGGAAAAGAATCGGCGGTGGTGGAGGATTCTTTTTACCGGGGGATGCTCGACCATCCTCATTACACCCGTCCCTCCGAGTGGGAGGAAATCCCGGCCCCCGATGTGCTTCTCTCGGGACATGCCGCCGAGATAGATACCTGGCGAAGGAACGAAGCAGCGAGAAGGACGCTCGCGAGACGGCCCGAGCTCATCGGGAGGGCTAATATACGCCCCTACCTGCCAAAAGGTGTCTACGCCGCACTCGTTCACTCTCCGGTTCTTGACCGGAAGGGAGAAAAAACGACCTCGGCAGTTACTGGGCTGGATCTTTCAGATATCGGGAGATCATGCCGGACGTACGGCCTTGACCGTTTTCTCGTGACTACTCCGCTGGCGAGCCAAAGAGAGATTGTAAAAACCATGGCTGCCCACTGGACTGAGGGAGCGGGAGGAGAAGTCAATCCCGACAGAAAAGAGGCCTTCCGCACAATAAAAATTTTCGCTTCTCTCGACGGAGCGACGGAATGGGTGATCAGGAAGGAAAAAGAGCCTCCCCTGATTATCGGGACAACCGCCCGTCCTCGTGAAGGTGGTTTTCACTGGATTGAGGCCAAGCGGAGAATTCTCAGGGAGAAAAAACCGGTGATTTTTCTGTTCGGAACAGGGTCGGGTCTCCACGAGGAGGTACTGGGACGGTGCCATATTGTACTCCAGCCTTTGTCGGGAGGATTCGGCGATTACAACCATCTTTCAGTCAGGACTGCAGCCGGAGTTGTTCTTGACCGGTTTTTCGGATGGCGTTGAA
The DNA here is from genome assembly GCA_964543785.1 of uncultured Synergistaceae bacterium. Lineage (GTDB taxonomy): Bacteria > Synergistota > Synergistia > Synergistales > Aminobacteriaceae > Aminivibrio. Next base: position 28,128 of record CAZJAR010000019.1, read on the forward strand.
AAAGTTGTTTAATTTACAGTGAAATGGACGCTAGGAGGGGTCATACAATGGACGTAATTAGTCTTGTGGAAAAGAAGTATCTGAAGAATGATGTTCCCGAATTCCGAGCTGGGGACACCGTTCGGGTGCATGTGAAGGTTAAGGAAGGAACCAGGGAGCGTATTCAGGTATTCGAAGGGGTGGTTATCGCCAGAAAGCACGGCGGCCTCAGCGAGACCTTCACAGTAAGGAAGGTCTCCAGCGGTATAGGGGTGGAAAGGGTATTTCCCCTTCATTGCCCTTCCATCAGCGAGATTGAAGTAAAGAGGCTGGGCAAGGTCCGCCGTGCCAAACTTTACTACCTCAGAAAGAGAAGCGGTAAATCAGCAAGAATCAAGGAGAGAAGAGAATTTTAGTTTTCTTGTCCCCGGTCTCTTGACTCTGTTGAAAAGGGCGATTATAATATCCGACGTTGCGCGGGGGTGGCGGAACAGGTAGACGCGCAAGGCTAAGGACCTTGTGGCC
>CAZJAR010000020.1:0-28260 GCA_964543785.1 uncultured Synergistaceae bacterium
GAACCAGTCGATGATCGTCCCCGGAACCCCCGAACCGCCCATGTTGAGCTGTCCCGCGAGAACGGCGTCCCCGGCGACGGATCCTCCCCAGGTGGCCCAGTCGATGCCCGTGTTATTCAGCTTCGTCAGGTTCACCTCGGCGATGAGGCCCCTGAGGAGCACCTGGCGGGGCAGGGTGTCGATCTTCTGGATGATCTCCACCAGGGACTGGAAATGGTGGGGGGGCGCGGCGAAGATGAGGCTGTTGGACGGGATGTCGGGCACCACCGTGGTGGGAATCCTCCCATCGGGCGTTGCGGCCTGGGAGGCCTGGGCGGACAGTATCTTTGAAAGCTGCTCCGCCACCACCTTGGCATCGGCGTTCTCCAGCTTGTAGACGTGGAACTCACCCGACTTGGGAGAAACGTCCAGGTCGGCGATGAGCTTCAGCGCCCGGTTGATGTGCCGCTCCTCCCCTGCGAGGACGAGCTGGTTTCCCGGGGTGTCGGGGAGAACGGTGAGTCCGAAGACAGGGCTGCCCGGAACCTTCGCCAGGTTGGCAAGGTGGGCGGCGATGATCTCCGGAGAGGCTTTTTTGATTTTTACCGTCCTGGACTTGAAAATCTTGTCGGACCGGTCGAGAGTCTGGATGAGGTCCACCGCGCGGTTCACGTCGGTGGCCCTGCCGGTGAGAAGGATGTCGTTTCCCCGCCCAACGGGGAGAACGGTGACCATGCGTCCCGACGCCTGGCTCACCGCCGCGGCGATGAAATCCGCCGTGACGTAGTCCAGGGGAACCACCTGGGAGACGGTCTGTTCTCCCTCCCCCGGCCCCATCCTTCCAGTGCGTACATCGGGCTCCGCCGAACTTCCGGCCTGAAGGGGCATCACCTTGCTGAACCCGGCGGCCTTCTGCAGCGTGTAGCCGTTCATTTCAAGGACCGATATGAAGACCTGCCGTGCGTCCTTCAGCGGAAAGGGTTTGGGAGAGATAACCGAAATTGAGCCCTTCACTCCGGGAGACAGAACGAGATTTTCGTTGAGCAGCTCCGCCATGAACCGGATGAACTTCACCATGTCCACGTCCCTGAAGTTAAACTGGGCATTCCCCGACGCCCTCATTTTCCGGGCTGATTCCACGAGGGCGTATTCGTCGTCCTGGGGCGGCGTCTCGGCCATGACCCCCGGCACAACGCAGAACAGTAAGATTGCGAACAGCAGAAATTTCCGGATCATTGATTTTTCCCCCTCGGAATCATGCGGTCCGGAATGTACAGGACCATTTTTTCCCCGCCTTTTCCCGCGGCGGTGACGACGTCGACTCTCCCGCAGGAGCAGCCGGGCGGCAGGCCGTCCTGCCCCGGAAAAACGAACCTGCCGGTCTCCCAGGAAACATTCTTTTCCTGCCCCCGGCTCTCCAGCTTTCCCGAAACGGCCCTCAGCCAGAGATTTCTGGAGATGGCGAGCCGTTCACGCCCCTGCCTAACCTCTCCCAGGGCCCGGGCCGAAAGAGCGGCCAGCCTGATGCTCCCTGCTGCAACAAGTCCCAAAACTGCCACTGCCACGAGAGTTTCAACAAGGGTGAAACCGTTCTTCTTTCCGGTTTCCATGGTGCTCATCACCGGATATTGTACTTCAGGGAAACGGGAGCGCCGTTCCTCATCACCTGAACGTCAAAGGCGCTTCCTCCCATGAGGGAATTGATCACGTTCACCACGTCGCCCATGTTCCGGATCTCCAGCCCGTTCACAGACTGGATCACGTCCCCCTTTTCCACTCCAACCGACTCGAGGAAGCTGTTCCTGTCCATCCACTGCACTTCCACCCCCAAAGCCCTGTCGCCGTCGAACTTCGGCCTGAGGCGGAATTTTTTCATTTCATCCAGGGGATTCATGAGCAGATTGTCCACCGTTTCCCTGGGTATTTCACCCTGCTGCCCCGGTCTGGCCGCCGTGACCGCCCCGCCGGGGAGCAGGGGGACCGGAGCGGGGAGGGAGGAAGGGGAGGCTCCCGCGGAAAGGTTTCCGCTGTAGCGGAGAATCACGTTCACCACGGTTTCCCCTTTTCTTAGAATAACCCGGCTTTCCTCCACATCAAGAAGTTCGTACCCCTTTACCTGCTGCCCTTTTAAAAAGACGGACTGGACTCCGCCTTCCTCAATCCATGCGGAGATGCCGGGGATCGTCCCGGCGATCCGGATTCCCTCCAGTTCGTACAGTTCAACCGCCGAGATCTCCTTCGACTGCGGTTCCTTCAGTGCCGAAGCGGACGGCTGGGGGGGAGAGGCACCGAAGGGATCGCCGGCTGCAAAATCCATCAGGGAAGGAGCACGCTCTTTTTCGGCCGGGAGGGAGAGCACCGGGCCCCTGACCGTCAAAGTTTTCGCGGTCTCTTCCATTCCCATGAGGAAGAGCCTCTCCTCTGCCATTCCTGCCGCCCAGTAACCCGCCGTTCCGGAAAAAAGGGCCGCTCCGAGGAGGGGGAGGATAAGCCGTGCCCATCTGCGGAGAAGATCGTCAATCCGTGCCACGGTCATTTCTTCCTCCCTTCTTCAGAGTCCAGCTCCCCGGTTTTTCCTGACGCAGGGGAAGGACGGACCGGAAAAATTCCAGAAGCTGCGCCCGCTCCCCTCCCAGCGAGAGATCAGCTTCCTCCAGGGTGAACTTCACGGGAGAGACGACCACGGCCCCGGAAACGTCAAGTTCACCCGAGGTCCTCAGTTCCAGCACCTCGATCCTGTCCTTCCGGAAGACAAGACGGCATTCCAGGGAGGAGAGGTAAAGGGGCCGTTCCCCTGGCAGAGGAAGGTTTACCGATACTCTTTCGAGCCGTATCCTGGCAGTCGGTGCCATCCGCGTGATCATGTCCGCGGGGGAAAAGACCGCCGAAACCTTTCCCGCCTCACCCGAAAGAAGGGGCGACCGGAGCCTGACGTTGAGGAGGAGGGCTTCAGGAGTGAGCCCCCCTTCAGCGGACACGTCCGATGCGTCAAGGAAAAAGCCTCTCTCCGACGCGGCGCGTACCATCCTGCTCCATGCAACCTCCGCCCCGGGGCCAAAAGGAAAGAAAGAAAGAAAAGACAGGGCGAACACCGCCGCGGAAAAGAGGAGCAAAAGAACAATCCTTCCTTTTCTCATGGTCCCCGCCTCCCGAGAAGGAGCACCGCCGTGAGGGTCCGTGCCGGGGATTCTTCCGCGGTATTGCCCCGCACAGCCCTGATATCTGCGGAGAATGAATGGATGCCCCTCCGCTCCGTCTCCTGAAGAAACCGTGCCAGGCTGTCCGAGGAAAGCCTCTCCAGCGTCACGGACACGGCACTGCCGCCGCCAGGGCCCGATGTGCTGCTGAGGCTCAGCATGTTCGACCGCAGGCCGAGGGAGGCCACTGCATTCGACACCCCTGTGAGAAGATCCTCTTCCTTTTCGGGTACAAGCGGCCCCGTTGACTGCCGGAGCGCCCGGTATTCCCCCACCGTCGCCGCGAGGTCGGAGAATCGTCTTTTCTGCAGATCTCTCCTGGACCTGAGCTCCCTTCCGTCGCTCCACAGTGAGAAGGCAGCCCCCCACGCAATCAGGGCGAGCAGCATCAGGAGAAGTGCCCTCCGTTCCGCGCCCTGACCGCTGTCTCCCTTCCCCGGCAGGGAATTCAGAAAGGAGCGGATGAAACGGCTCACTCTCTTTCTCTCCTCAGGGAAAGGGAAAACCTCAGCCCACCGCCGGGTATCTGCTGGATATCCCCCAGGGAGGCCCGGAAACCCCCGCCGTCAACGGCGGACCTGAGTTCCTGGATGGCCTCCATGGCGCCTGCGGTTCCTGTCAGTTCGGCGCTTCCGCCGGTGTAGCGCATCTGCTCCAGGACCGGAAAGCCGGACTTTCTTTCCCCTTCTCCCCCGGTCCATGCCCTTCCGAGGTGGCCGAGAAAGAGAGAGAGGGAGCTGTCGTCCCCTCCGCTCCCCTTAAGCTCCGCGAGTTTTCCCCGAGCCTGGGAGAGAGGATCAACGATCCGTTCCCCCGGCCCCGCAATCTCCCTGTAGAGGGCCGCCGATTCAGAGGCTATCCGGTCGAGGGAAGATCGAACCTGCATGGTGAGAGTAAACTGGGCCGCACAAAACACCGCGCCGAGAAAGAACGCGGCTGCTGCAAAATTCCTGAGAACAAGGGCTGTCCTTTCCCGGGCGAGAGAGGCCTCCAGAGAAGGCCGTGAAATATTGACGGAAAGAAAGGCCGGGTAACGGGCTGCGGTCTCCCGGCAGGCATCCAGCAGCTCTTTGGCGGATGAACCGGTCCAGACCGACGAAACAAGCCCCCCGTGGCCCGAGGCGAGTGCGAATTCCCTGCAGAGACGTATTTCCCGGTCCATGCCGTCGCCCTCTTCAGGAGCCGGGGCTCCGTCTTCCTCACTGCCGCACCTGCAGAAGAGAGGAATTCCTCCGGAGAAAACAGCCGATGCAACAACACCCATCCCCCGGAACACGGCGATTCCCTCACCGTCCACCAGGGAAGCCAGGGCCAATGGGAGAGGCCAGCAGATGTTTCCCTGGAGAAGAGCATCGTCGCCAGGCACCTCGGAAGCGGCCAGGCACCACGCGACCCCTGATGCCCCTGCCCTGCCTCCGGGAATCCATGGAACGATTTCCACAGCCTCCTCCCCTGAAAGGAGGGGGCTGAAACGGAGTGAAAGGGCGCTGCGAATGTCCTTCAGGGAGTGGAATGGAAAGGAAAAAGGGTGAACGGAGATGGTCCGGAAAGGGTACAGCAAAACTGAGCCCCGGGAAGGGGGAACTATCCCGGCACCGTATGCCCCGGAAGGACCGTCTCCGTTTTCAAGATGGCGGAATCCGTCCCGGGTCCTGAGGAAAAAAGAAGAAATCTGGCGTCTGGTTATTTACGGTTCCTCCCATCGGACAGTCTCGGCCGCTGACCCTTTTTGTTCCAGTATAACCTCCACGGGCACCTTTTGACCATCAGCAAACTCCACGGCGAAAGACACCCGGAAGTGACTGCTGGTAAAGGATAAAACATTCATCAGCCGCGCCCTCGCCGAGGCCGGGAAGGATGACACGGCGGACAGGTCCTCCATTGAGGCGAAGGGGCGGGATTCCCTGGCCCGGACAAGATCGGCGGCAATATTTCCGTCCAGCCCGTCCAGAAGGGAAAGGACCCCGGGGGAAGCCGAATTGACGTTGATCTTTCCGGCGGACCGGAGTGTGAGAGAAGGAGCTATCCCCGGCCGTCCTGCCGTTCCGTACAGGATGTCCGCCGTCATTCCCGGGACAAGAAGCAGCTCATCCAGGGAGAGAAGAGGCCTGTTCAGGTACCCTTCCCGCTCTCCGCCGCCGAGACGGGGCTCCCTGTCTCCATCCAGAAAATCCAGCACTGACGCCTCAAGGTTCTCTGCACCGGACTGCCGCCACAGACGCCTCCATGCCCCCGAAAGCTCGGTTCTCACGGTCCTCCCGTCGGGAAGAAAGATTGCGTTCAGTGGAATTCCGTCGTCCAGGGGGACGATGGTCATCTCCACCGTCACGCCTGCGTCCGGAAAAGCGAGTTTCCTTGGAGCGAAGAATTCATCCCCCGGGGCGTGGGCCTTCCCCGGATGGAGCCCTATCAGCATCTTCGCCGCCGGAAGGGCGGCTTCGCAGACCATCCTTGCCGTGAAGGCCCGCTGCCGCCCGTCGAAGGTCCGCACGGACCTCCTGGCGAAGATGGCGAACCCCGTGGAAGCCGTCAGGAGAAAGAGGGAGACCAGGAGAACGGAAAGGAGAACGAGGCCGCGTCTCTTCCGGGGGCAACTATTCGGGAGGCAGCCAATCCTCACGGGAAACCGCCTCCTTCCCTGACCGGACCTCGAACCGGACTCCCCGGGGTCTCGGACCTTCATACTCATCGCCCCATTCACCCGTTTCGGCAGAAAGCAAAGAGACTCTCAGGGAATCAGCCCCGGGAAGAACGAGTGTTCCTCCCCCGGGGTCGAGATTCTCCCAGTCCACCGTTCCCGGGGATGCCAGGGGAAGGACCCAGCGGTAGAGCCCTGCCGCTTCGCTTCTGCCGGTGCCGGGGCGAAAGATCTTCAGTGCCCGGATTCCAGGCTGCCTGCCATGATCGCTCCAGAAAGCCAGCCTGTCGTCCGCCGTCCCGCTGAGAACGTCTCTCCTGATGAGCACCACGGCCGGCCCGCCCGGGAAAAACCTGGGCGAAAAACGCATTTCGGCAGCAATACGCCCGAGGAGATAGTCCGAAACCTGTTCCAGGGCCTGCTCCGACCGGGCTTCCTCCAGCCCCCGGACAAGAGTCACCGACGGGGCAAAGGCAAGGGCGGCGATCAGCCCGAAGAGGGCAAGACCCACAAGCACTTCCGCCAGGGTAAAGCCCGGTTTCCGTAACGGGCCCGGGCGAAGGATCAGTCGGGAAACCATGAGAGTGTGTATTTTTTCAGAAAACCCACCGGGTGGTAGGACATCTTCGCCACCCGCATTCCCTCGTCACCCAGGTCTTCCTCCCGGTTCACCGTGACGAATGAAGGGGCTGTGTTCTGTAGAAACATGCGGTTGATGGCCTGGTATGCCCCGTTATAGCACGAGAGGGCCTTCTCGAAATGGATCATCACCGTATCATCCGAAATGGCCTCGGCGATGGTGTAGGCTGCAGGGACCCCTTCAACTTCGAGGAGCCCTCCGAGAAGTCCGGGAATATTCCGCCATTCCCTCACCATCTCCGCCACCGCATCATTCTCCCTCAGAAGGGCAGGCGATTCCGTGCGCTCGGAGAGCCACAGGCGCTGGGCTTCCAGGATGGTTTCCCCGTCATCGGGCCCGAGGGAACGATACCGGTACGCATGGTGTTTCACAAACTGGCGGATATGGCTTCGCTTCCTCGAAAACCGGTTGCCCTTGAGGGCGATGAGATCCTGGACGGAATGAAGGTACTCCCACTGGGAACGCACCTCGCGGGCGACTATCCTGTCCCGGAAGAGGTCAGTCCATATTCTCGCGAGGCCGTCGGGAGCATAGGCAAATTCAGCTCTCCCCGGAAAGAGTTCCGGGAGTATCCTCCGCCAGTCCGCCGAACCCCAGGGGCCCACGGGGGCCCAGAGTGAGCCCGATTCGGTCCGTATCCAGCACATGCCCTCCCCGAAGGCCCAGGAGAAGCCGAAAATGTTCCGCCAGGCCCAGAGGCTACCGAAGGAATAGTAGGATGAGCGCCTTGGACAGGCTTCGTAGAGTTCCCTGTAACGGGCTGATTTTTCCAGGGAGAGGGGTTCGAAGAGAAGGTCCATGAACACCATCGTCCTTTCCTTGTTCGCCGGTCATGCTGGTGTTTTCCGCTCATTCTACCAGACCCGGGCGGAAAAGGAAGAAAAAGCCCCCTTCCCGTGACGGGAAGGGGGCCTGAAAGAACCGTTTTCTTACCCGAGGCCGAGGAGGCGGCCTCCCTGGTAGACGAGAACCGCGCCGCCGTAGCCGACGAGAGTGGTGTAGGAGATCATGAAGAAGGTCCACTTCCAGCTCCCCGTCTCTTTTTTGAAGGCAGCCACCGCCGCAACGCAGGGGACGTAGAGCAGGGTCATGACGAGGAAGGCATAGGCGGAAAGCGGTGTGAAGAGAGAAGGAAGCGCCGCAGCGAGCCCTGCCTCACCGGCACCGAGGAGGGCGCCGAAGGTCCCCACAACCACTTCCTTGGCCAGGAAGCCAAAGAAAAGGGCCACCGCCGCCTGCCAGAAGCCAAAACCCGCGGGGCTGAAGAGCGGTGCGAGGAACTGGCCGATTTTTCCCACAAGGCTGTCCGGGGATCCGTATTCGACTCCCCACGGAAGACTCGCCAGGGCCCACACGGCAACCACGGATAGAAGAATGAAGGTCCCCGCCTTCTGCAGGAAAAGGAACCCCCGCTCCCAGGCGTGGCGGAGCACCATTCCCGCAGCGGGGACGTGGTACGGCGGAAGCTCCATGACGAGCTGGGATGACTCTCCCCTGAAGAGGGTGCTTCCAAGTATTTTGGCTGCGGCTATGGCCACAACGATACCCAGGATATAGAGGGAAAAGACGGCCGTCCCGGCGTGGGATCCGAAGAAGGCTCCGGAGAAGAGAACGAACACCGGCAGCCTGGCGGAGCAGCTCATGAAGGGAAGGATAAGCAGGGTGATCATCCTGTCCCGTGGGCGTTCGAGGATCCTGGTGGCCATCATGGACGGAACGTTGCACCCGAAGCCCATGAGCATGGGAATGAAGCTCTTTCCGTGGAGCCCCATGAGATGCATCACCCTGTCCATGACAAAAGCCCCCCGGGCCATGTATCCAGAGTCCTCGAGAACTGCGATGAAGGCAAAGAGGATGAAAATGTGGGGGAAGAAGACCACAACGGACCCAACTCCCCCGATGAGGCCGTCCTGGATAAAGGACACAGCCGCATCGGAAAGTCCCGTGCCGCCCAGGAAAGCCGCCGATCGCTCCCCGAGGGATTCAAAGATGGTTCCGAGAATCTCCACAAGGGGATCCCCCAGGGCATAGGTGAACCTGAAGATGGCCCATGTCACCAGAAAGAACAGGGGAAGGCCGAGGGTCCTCGACGTTACCACCCGGTCGATCCTGTCTGAGAGGGAGAGCCTCGTCTTCAGGGAGAGATCCCGGGTCACCGCCTCGGCGGTCACGCCGGAGACGAAGCCCCAGCGCCGCTCGATCACCGCCGTCTGGAGGTCATATCCGAGGGCGGATTCCACCGCCGCGCCGCTGCCTGAGAGAATGGACTCCAGGGCGGGCAGGAGCCCTGCGGACTCCGCCGCCGCGAGAACGGCGGGGTCCCCTTCCGTGAACTTCACTGCCGCCGTCCTGGCGGGAAGCCCGGGAATCAGCTCCGGTTTCGTCGTCAGAAAGGCCTCCATCTCGTCGAAAAGAGGACCGAGCCGCTCCCCGTAGGGCAGGGCAAAGGAATTCAGAGGCGCCGTCCTGTTTTTCAACTCATCGAGCACCCTCTTCTTGAGGTCTTCGATTCCCTCCTTCCTCCGGGCCACCGTGGGGACCACCGGAATTCCGAGGAGGGCGGACAGTTTTTCCACGTCGATGGTGATTCCTTTCTCCAGCGCGGCGTCCATCATGTTCAGGGCCAGGACAAGGGGCGTGCCGGTCTCCAGCATCTGGACAGCCAGGTAGAGGCTTCTCTCGAGGTTCGATCCGTCGGCCACGACGATGGCCAGGTCGGGCCTGCTCCGGAGAAGGAAATCCGCCGCGATCTCCTCGTCGAGTGAGGCGGCGCCGAGACTGTATATCCCCGGGAGGTCCACCACCTTCACCTCGCCGTCGCCCATCCGGAAGCGGCCTTCCTTCCGCTCCACGGTGACGCCGGGCCAGTTGCCCACGTGCTGGTTCCCCCCTGTGAGGGCGTTGAACAGACTTGTCTTGCCCGTGTTGGGATTTCCGGCGAGGGCTACCGTGAAGCCCATTACCTGCACCCCCCGCTGCAGCCGGCGCATCCCTTCGGCCTGACGAACACTGCGTCCGCCTCGTCAACCCGGAGGCTGAGCTCGTATCCGCGGAACCACACCGATACGGGATCGTTAAACGGCGCCTTCCGCTCGACCCGTATCTCCGTGCCGGGAACAAGGCCCATTTCAAGAATCCGTCGTTTCAGGCCGCCCTCTCCTCCTATTTTCGAAACCACACCGCCCTCGCCCACCGACAGAGCGCTGAGAACCTTCTCATTTCCGCCTGCACCGCATCCGCAAAAAGCTCCCATTGAACTCCCTCCCATTTTATTTGTTCGTATAATCTAACTTAAAAAATCTCCGAAAAAAAAGAACCTCCCGGTTCTTTTTCTTCATTTCGCTACCTGCAGGGACCGTCCACGAAGAGCTTGAGTGCCATTCCCTTGCCGAGGGCAAACCGTGAATCTCCCACCTTGAGAAGCAGCGGGCCTCCTCCGTTCTGCACAATGTTCACCCGGACACCGGGCACAAGCCCCAGTTCAGAGAGTCTCCTGGAAGATTCTCCGCCTCCGGCCACCCTGGCCACCGTCACTTCGCTGCCTTCAGGCATGATTGCAATGGGACACATTCTCTTTTCCTCCCCCCCTGCGCGTCATTCCGAAGACGCGCAGATCCAGACCGATGCAGCCTCTATTCTTCTGAGGGCCACTTCGGCCCCCCGTACATCCACCGTCAGAGGATCTCCCAGGGGAGCCTCGCCTCTCCTGATCACTTCCGCACCAGGGACGAAGCCCATCCCGAAGAGCCTCTCCCGGAGCGGTCCGTCCGCCGTAACCCTGGAAACCACGCCTTTTTCACCCCTGGGAATCATGGAAAGGGGTCTCGGAAGCTTCCGCTCGTCACCCATGACGGAAAGAAGATCTCTCACCCATTCCTTTCCTTCCCTCCGGGCACGGACGAGGTAATCCACAAACCCCAGAATCCGCCCCTCGGCCTTTTCGTCCATTTCGTGCTCCATGGCGCACGCCATCGCCATGGCCCGCTCCCGCTCGAATCCGAGAATGTCCTCGAAGAGAAATGTCAGGTGCTCGTGCCGCCTGTAAATGTGGAGGGCTCTCTCTCTTCCTGCCTCGGTCAGCTGCAGGGCGCCGTACCGCTCATGGGTCAGCATGGATGCTGCAACCAGTCTCCTGACTGCTGCCACAACCGTTGCCTTGGCAACCCCGATGGCACCTGCGAGGTCGGTGACCGTAGCCTCCTTCCCCGAAATTTCCATGGCGAAGATGATTTCCATGTAGTCTTCAATCCTCGAGGATACCGGCAAAAACATCCCTCCTCCAAAGTGAGGAACTACTCACTTCTAGGTTAGACTCATCTTACTTTTTCCTTTTCCCTTTGTCAATACCGATTTCCACGTCCAGGAGAAAAAGAGTATTCCGACATTTCCTTCACACTCCCGGATCCCGGAGTTTCCGGGGCCGTGGACTTCAGCTGGAAGGAATGGTATTCTTGCCGGAAGCCTATTCTGTTTGGAAAAAGATTCCGGAAGGAGATTGCTTTATGAAGAACATGCGCAGCAGGGCAGGCGAATCCGGCGGAGGCGGCCCCTTTTCCCCGGCCCGTGCCCATTTTCTCTTTGCCTGCCTGGTGACTGCCTATTTTTTCTCCTTTTTCTTCCGTATCTCCGCCTCGGTGGTTCTCCCTGAACAGGCGGCCCGCATTGGCATGGGAGCCGCACTCACAGGATTTGTTTCCAGCCTTTACTATTATGCCTATTCGGTCATGCAGGCAGTTTCCGGAGCCCTTCACGACCGCTTCGGTCCCCTGAAGGTGGTGGCGGGAGGAATGGCGCTGGCAGCCGTCGGAACAGGTCTTCTTGTCTTCGAGCCGTCAGCCTTTTCCCTCGGCGCATGGCGGCTCCTTACGGGCATCGGCCTTGCCCCCATGTACGGAGGCGCACTGGTGTACCAGGCGAGCGCTTTCTCTCCCGACAAGTACGTCCTGTATTCAAGCATCACCCTTTCCCTTGGAGCCCTCGGCGCCATTGTTTCCGTTGCGCCCCTCGGATGGTTTCTTGATGCCCTTGGGCTGTCAGCGACCTTCGCGGGACTTGCCGGAATCAGCCTTGCCATGGCTTTCCTGCTCTGGAGGGAAAGGGTGTACGACCCTGTGCCCGCGCAGCCGGTCTTCGCTCACCAGCCTCCCCGCTCCGTCATCTCCAGGCTGCGGGAGGCCTTTGGAATGATCGTCTCGTCATCCTACCTCAGGAATCTCCTGGTGGTCTGGTCCGTTTCCGCCGCAGCCCTGCTTTCCTACCAGGGACTCTGGGCGGTATCGTGGTACAGGACAGCCTACGGGGTATCGGCCCAGGAGGCAAGGAACTGGGCTTCACTGATCAGCATCGGCATGTTCCTTGGAACGGTGCTTCTGGGGAGATTCTGGGGGAGGACAGAACAGCGATTCCGGGCCATGCGCTTCTGGTCTCTTTTCAACGGTTTTTCATGGATGGCCCTTCTGCTCTCGGTGGCATTCCGGCTGCCCCTACCCCTGTCGGGAATGTGCGGGTTTTGCGTCGGCGCGGCAAACGGGCTCTGTGCCGTCCATTACGCCTCCGCCACCAAGGAACAGGCGGCAGGTGCGAACACCGGTGCCCTTCTCGGGACGATGAATACCGTGGTCATCTTTGTCGCCGTTGTTTTTCAGTGGGGAACGGGAGCGGTTATCAGCCTCTTCCCCGGGGAACAGCCCGGGCAGTTGACTTCTCAGGGCTTCCTCGTCTGTTTTTCCCTGGTCACCCTGCTCATCCTTGGAAGCCTTTTCTCCCTGAAAGCGCTGAGGGAACCGGCTGGCTTCACAGAACGGTAAGGATGCCGGGATTGTCCTCCAGCACGGCAGCGCATGCCTTTACAACCTCAGGATCGTAGCGGGTTCCGCTGTGCTTTTCTATCTCGCTCCGGGCGGTCTCAAGACCGAGAGAGGGACGGTAGGGCCTGTGGGAGGCCATGGCCTCCACCACGTCGGCCACGGTGAGAATCCGGGCTTCGAGCATTATTTCGTCTCCTCTCAGGCCCCGGGGATACCCCGACCCATCGAGCTTCTCGTGATGCTGCCAGGCGATCTCTGCCACCGGCCAGGGGAAGTCGATCTCCTTGAGAATGTGGTAGCTCGACTCCGCATGGGTCTTGATGAGTTCGAACTCCAGGGGTGAAAGACGCCCCGGCTTGCTCAGGATTTCGCTCGGAATCTCAACTTTTCCCACGTCGTGCACCAGCCCGGCGATGCGAAGCCCCTCCAGCCGCTCGCCGTCAAGTCCAAGGGCGGCGCCGATCTTCATGGCCAGCATGGCGACGCGCTCCTGGTGCTCGATGGTGTATGGATCTTTCTTGCCCACGATCTGTCCCATTGTCCGGATCACGTCGTTGAAGGTGTTCTGGAGTTTTTCATACCCCCGCAGCACTTCCTTCTCGGATTCCCACCGGATCACCGACGCTGCCATGTTGTAGGCCGCAGCCCGGAGCACGTCAGCCTTTTCAGTTCTGAGGGGAATTTTCATTCCTTCGAAACTGAAGCCGAGAAACCCCCAGAACCCGGATCCAATGAGAACGGGAACAGCCATGAAATCAAGAGATTCAGAATGTGCGGCAGAGCCGCCGGGTACGGGACAAAATTCGGAGATCGGCCCCGTAAAAATCCCCCCTCCGGCAAGGAGGGAATGAACGGCAGAGAGGTTTCCTTCCCAGGAGAGTGTGTCAGGAAGAAAGGGGTCTCCTTTCGCCCAGGTGGCGGAGGAACGGGCCAGAAGGCGGACCAGCTCCTTCCCGTCGGGTCCGGTGCTGTTGCGGAACATGGTGACCCTCCTGGCACCCAGTGCTTCCCCGAGGCTCCGGAGGGCAAACTTCAGGGCCTGTTCCCCGTTTTCAAGGGAAAGCAGGAAGCTCGCACCCTCAGCGGCGGCTTCGACAATTCTGCCGTGGAACCGGAGCCGCTCCTCGGCCCGTCTTCTTTCTTCAAGCTCCCTCCGGGACTCCTCGTACAGCCGGGCGTTCTCCAGGGCGATAGCCGCAGCCGCAGCGAATTGGTCAAGGGAGGCGAGCAATTCATCGTCAAGCTCGGGATAGCCGTCGGTGTAAGCGATAGCCAGTGTTCCCATGAAGGTCTTCCCCTGGAAAAAAGGCATGGAGATAATGGTGGTGATTCCTGCCAGCCTGGAGTCCGGGGTACGCCCGGGATGCCTTCCGTAATCGCGGATAATGCTCCGCTTCCGGGTCCGGAAAACCTCTCCCGATATTCCCATGAAGACCGGACGGCTCTCGTCCGCCATGGAGGCGTAGAGCCCCGTTCCGAAAACCCGCAGAAAGGTGTTCTTTTTCTCCTGGTAAACGGAAAGAGAACCGTGCTCTGTTCCCGCCAGGCTGCAGGCCTTCGTGAGGATGCTCCGGAGAAGAGCCCTTGAATCAAGCTCTTCCATGAAGGAAAGGAACATGGAGTGGAGAAGCTCAAGGCGCCTGTTCTGGGCCTCCGCCCGCAGTTCCGCTTCCTTGAGGCCCGAGACGTCTATTGTGAGCCCCTTCACCCGGAGAAGCAGCCCCTCGCCGTCCCTGACGGGAAATCCCTTGAACACCACCCACCGGACCGTCCCGCCGGGAAGGGTAACCCGGCATTCCGTGTCGAGAAAACCGGACTGGCCGGAAAGGAGAGCTTCCCAGGCCTGCCCTGCGGTTTCGTTTTCCTTCGACGAAAGAAAACGGTCGAAAAAATCATGCCGGGAAAATGGAAAAGCAGTCTCCGGGATTCCCAGGAGCGGCCCGTGCCCTGATCCCGAGAAGCTGTCCGTCAGCGGGGAATATTCCCAAATGCCCACCCTTGATGAGGCAAGCACTCTTGCGAGACGTTCCTCGCTTTCCTTCGCCCTCCGCTCCGCTGTTTTTCTGTCGGTGACATCAAGGAGACTCGACTGGTAGGCGTAGGCTTTTCCCTCGCTGTCCCTGTGGAAGGCTGTCCTGTCTTCGACCCACCGGACCTCACCGCCGCGGGTGACAATCCTGTATTCAAGCATGAGCGAAACCCCGGTGCCGAGGACAGCTGCTCGGAACTCTCCCTTCAGCCGTTCCCAGTCCTCCGGAAAGACGAGGGACTCGAAGGGAACTTCCTCCAGGACGATCTGCGGGACGGAATAACCGAACCGGCAGATGTTCCCGGTGACGAAGTCCACCGGGTGCCGCTCCTCCGGCTCTCCCCAGAGAATCACCACCGGGCTGGAGGCTATGATCAGGTCAAGACTGAGGACTTCGTCCCGGTTCAAGAACATCTCACCTCTTCCCTCCGAAGGCGTTCACTTCCCCGGCGATGATCCCGGGATTCTTCCGGAGCACCTCCATGCAGGCATCCACGACCGTGGGATCAAAGGCGGTCCCCCGCTTTTCCGCAATCTCGGCCATCGGAGCCCCGATGCCCAGGGAGGGACGGTACGGCCTGTGGGACGACATGGCCTCCACAACGTCTGCCACGGCGAGTATCCTCGCTTCCAACAGAATCTCCTCCCCCGACAGTCCCCGGGGGTAACCGGATCCGTCCAGCCGCTCGTGATGCTGCCGGGCAGCTTCCGCCACCGGCCAGGGGAAATCGACCTCCTTCAGGATATCGTACCCGGACTGTGCATGGGTCTTGATGAGCTCGAACTCCATGGGGGTCAGCCTTCCGGGCTTGCTCAGGATTTCCCCGGGAATCTCCACCTTCCCCACATCGTGTACCAGGGAACAGATACGCAGCCCCTCAAGCCGCCAGGGATCCAGCCCCATGACCGCGCCGATCTCATGGGCCAGGACGGAGACACGCTCCTGGTGCTCGATGGTATAGGGATCCTTCCTCCCGACGATGAAGCCCATAGTGCGAATCACGTCGTTGAATGTCTTTCTGAGTCTTTCGTACCCTTCCTTCACCTGTTTTTCAGCATCCCAGCGGACTACGGAGACCGCAAGGTTATAGGCGGCCGTCCTGAGCACATCCAGCTCCCCGGCGGAAAAACGGGGCTCCCTTCCCGGAAAGAGCAGGGTGAGATACCCCCAGAACCGGGACCGGATGAATATGGGGATTGCCGCAACACCTTCGGTTCCGCTTCCATTCAGGGAACCGAGGAAGGTCCTCCCCGAGGCCAGACGGTCGAAGAGAAGCGGATAATCCGCCATCCGGACCGGTCCGTCCTCTCCGGCAGAAGAAAGATCATCCACTCCCGCGGCTGTCACCTCGGCGCGGCTTTCCTCCGGCACATTCCGGAAAAGCACCGCTCTCCCAGCGCCGGATGCTGTGGCGAGGGATGACAGGGCCCGTGCAAGGGCGGATTCACCGAGGTGCTCCGAGAGAAGGTACCCCGACGCCACGGCAGATGCTGCAGCGAGCCTGCCGTGGTTCATGAGTCTTCTCTCGGCCAGGATTTTTTCCCGGATCTCCCTGCAGGACGCCTCGAAAAGCCGTGCGTTTTCCAGGGCCATGGACGCCGCGGCCGCAAACTGGTCAAGGGAAGAAAAAAAGGCATCATCGAACTCGGGACACTCTCCCGTGTAATGGATGCCCACGGTGCCGAAGTCATTTGGGCCGTGAAACAGAGGCAGCACGATGTTGGCTGTAATCCCTCGGAACCTTGGATCGGGAATTCTGCCATCCCAGGTGCTGTAATCATTGACAAACACTCTCCGTCTCTCCCGAAGAGAAAGGCCGCTCATACCATCAGCGGCAGGACGCTCTTCCCCCACCATGGACTCGTGGAGTCCGACGGCGAACCTGTGGCGAAGCACCGTTCCTCCCTGCTCCAGCAGGGAGATCACGCCGTTCCCCGAACCGGCAAACTCCACGGCGCTGCGGAGAATCCGGCGCAGCAGGGAATCCGTATCGAGATCTTCCATGAGCCCCATGGACACGGAACGGAGCAGCTCAAGGCGCCGGTGCTGGGAAGCTGCCTTCCGGTGGGCCTCTTTCAGGGGCGTGATATCTATGGTCAGGCCCGTGATTCCGGACAACATGCCCAGCCCGTCCCGGTGCGGGAAAGCGTTGATGGCAACCCAGCCCCGCTTCCCGTCGGTCCTGCGAAATTCGTACTCTGTCCCCTGAAAAGGATTCTCTCCTTCCAGGAGACGGCTCCATGCTTTTTCAACTCCCGGAAGGTCCTCAGGGCAAAGGACATCTCTCCACAGTTTCTTCAGGGGTAAACGGATCTTTCCTGGGCCGCTGCCGTCCACAGGAAAGTATCCCGAGCCGACCAGCTCGTCCGTCTCCGGAAGATATTCCCAGGCCCAGATCCTGGAAGCGGCCAGCACTTCGGAGATGCTCTCCTCCGCCAGGCGGGACTCATTCTCGAACAGTTTCGCGCCCGAGAGGTCCAGAAGAGTGGACTGCCATGCAAAGAGCTTGCCTTTCCCGTCCCGGTGAAAGACCCTGTGGTCCCGCACGGGGCTGATTTTCCCCGCCGGCGAGACCAGGCGGTATTCCCGGATGCATTCCCCTTCCCCCGCTGCAAGGCATTCCTCCATGGACCGGCATGCCCCGTCCGCGTCTTCGCCGAAAATCAGGGAATCGGGGGAAACCCTGTCTCCCGTCAGGTCACCAGGGCAAAAACCGAACAGCGAAACGTTTCCCGTGACGAAATCCACACGGGGCGTGTCCTCCATGACCCCGCCGATCAGGACGGCAGGACTTGACAGAATAACCTGGTCCAGGCTCACTGGCTGTTCGGGTAGCAAGATTCTCACCCTCTCCCAGGACAGGTTCCTTTTCCTTTTTGCGGAATATACCTGTTTATCCCATTCTAAATGACCGGTGAGCGTTTGAACAGGCCATCAATGGCCGGAGCACAGATCAGAAACTGAAACCTCCGGAAATTTGTTATAATACGAAGGAAATATATTGAATACATTCCGGAGGTCCACTCATGAACAGCGAAAAGCCGTCCCGTCTGGCCTACTATTCGGCCTATGCGGCCCTTTATCTCATCTGGGGCTCCACCTACCTGGCCATCGGCTTCACCGTTGAGACCATCCCGCCCTTCTTCAGCGGCTCCATGCGCTTCTTCCTCGCCGGGGGGGTGCTGCTCGCATGGTGCCTGCTCCGGGAAAAGGAGCGTCCCACCCGCGCGGGGTTCATCGCCGCCTTCAAGGTTGCGGCCATCATGCTCCTGGGCGGGTACGGCGGCGTGGTGTGGGCCCAGCAGACGGTCCCCTCGTCGGTGGCGGCCCTCATCATCTCCATCGAGCCCCTCTGGTTCGTCATCTTCGACTGGCTGTTCTTCAAGTCCCGGAAACCCACCCTCGCCGAGAGCATCGGACTGGTGCTCGGCTTCGGCGGAACGGTCTTCCTTGTCCTGGACCAGTCGGGCTACTCGCTCTCCCTCTCGGGGGAGCACACGGCAGGGATGCTCATCGTCCTCGTCGCCACGGTGAACTGGAGCATGGGGGCTCTCTACTCCCGAAAGGCCCCCGTGGCGAAATCGAGCCTGCTCTCCACGGCCATGCAGATGACCGCAGGAGGCGTGCTGCTCCTGATTCTGTCGGCGGCCGTCGGAGAACCGGCCCGACTCTCCCTGGAGACCATCTCTCTGAAGTCCGTGGCCGCCCTCGGCTACCTTGTGGTCTTCGGGTCCCTCATCGGGTTCACGGCTTTTGTCTGGCTCCTGAAGGTGGACAGGGCGTCCAGGGTGGTCACCCACACCTTCGTCAATCCGCTGGTGGCCCTCTTCCTCGGCTGGAGCCTGGGAGGCGAGACCGTTTCCGTCCCCATGCTCGTCTCGGCCGGAGTTATCATCTTTTCCGTGGTGCTGATCACCCGGAGCCACCCCGACGCCCCATGATCAGTTTCGCCACAGCGAGGGTGACTTCGAACAGCAGGTAAAGAGGCACTCCGAGCAGGATCTGGGATACCACGTCAGGCGGGGTCAGCAGGGCGGCCGCCAGGCCGATGAAAAGGATGATCCACGGCCTGAGGCGGGTGATGGTCCGCAGGGAGACGATTCCTGAAAGCAGCAGGGCGAGCAGCAGCAGGGGGGCCTGGAATACCAGCCCCGAGGCCAGCAGGAGGGAAAACAGGAAAGAAGCGTATTCCCCGAATCCCCAGAGAGGAAGGATAGTGTCCCCCTCCCCGAAGGCGAGGAAGAAGCGGAGGGCCAGGGGAGCGATGACCCTGTAGGCGAAGGCCGCCCCGGCGGTGAACAGCACAGGGACTATTCCTCCGCCGGCCAGAAGGTATTTCGCCTCGCTCCGCCGCAGGGCGGGCCGGACGAAGAGCCAGCCCTGGACCAGGGCGAGGGGAACGGTGAGCACCATTCCGCCCCAGAAGGCCAGCCGCATGTAGGTGAGCAGTTTTTCGTAGGGCCGGAAATAGTAGAGCGATACGCCCAGCCCTTCCAGCGGGGCGAGCAGGAACGCCGCTGTAGCCTCCGCGAAGGAAAATATCAGGACGGCTGAGATGCAGAAAAACGCCAGGACCGAAATAATCTTGCCCCGGAGGACCTCCAGGTGGTCGGCGTAGCTTTCGCTATTTTCCCTGTCCGGGCTCCCCATCCTCTCCATTCTCCTTCTTCTCCGGAGATTCGCCGGTCTCAAGCCCTCTCTTGAACTCCTTCACCGCGCTTCCCACAGCCCGTCCCACTTCGGGCAGCCGTTTCGCCCCGAAGAGCACCAGCGCCAGGGCGAGCAGCAGAAGTATTTCTCCCATTCCGAGATTCATGCCGTCATCTCCGTTCTCATCCGGTTAAAATGGAAATTCTTCCAGGGGGGCCACTGTGGGCCCTCCGTTTCCGCCGGAAACCCGGCGTATCTTCCCGTGAACGGAGAGCCCCGACACGGTGACAGCCTTCGGCTCCGCCGGACAGGCGTATTCACAGGCGCCGCACCCGATACAGACGGAAGGATCAAGCTCAGGGATGGTCAGACCTCCCCGGAAGGGCACCATGCGCATCGCCTGGGTGGGACAGTGCTCGGAGCAGGCGCCGCATGCCGTCCCGTATTTCCGGACGATACAGTTCCGCCGCAGGAAGCGGGCTTTCCCGATGGAGACGAGCTGTTTTTCTTCCGGTTCCAGGGACTCTATGGCCCCCGTGGGGCAGGCGTCGCCGCAGGCGGTGCATTCATACTGGCAGTATCCCCTCCCGTAGTCAAGGACGGGCTGGAAAAGCCCCTCCGCACCCCATTCACCCAGGGAGGGGCGAAGAATTCCCGCCGGGCATGCGGTCACACAGGCCGTACAGGCCACGCACTTTTTCGTGAAGTTCCCCCGGCTCTTCGACCCCGGAGGGGAGAGAGGAAGCTTTTTATCCCGCGACGAGGCAGCCGCTGGTACTGTGCCGTCCTTCCTCGCGCTCCATAAAGTCAGCCCGAGAGCGGCGGCGGCTCCCGCCGCCGTACGGAGCAGCCCCCTCCTGGACAGGTTTTCTCCCGGAGGGGCGAAGGAAAGGGCGAGGGCCCCTCCGGGGCAGGCTTCCACGCACCGAAGACAGAGAACGCACCTGTCGGCATCCACCTTCCGCTCCTTCACGGAAATGCATTCCTGGGGGCAGACGGTGCCGCACAGTCCGCAGCCGGTGCAGCTCTCCCCGGAAAACCGGATGGAGAGAAGGGACGACCTGGAAAAGAGCCCGAGAAAGGTCCCCACAGGACAGAGGGCATCGCAGAAAGGGCGCCCTTTCCGGAGAGACCACAGGGTCAGGACAAGGAAAAAGGCCGCGGTGCCCCAGAAAAGGCCGGGCACAAAGGGAATGGGCCCCGCCCTGTGGACAATCCCGTACAGACCACTGCTTTCGAGAAAACCGGCGAGGCTGCCGATCCCCCCGGCCAGGAGCGGCCGGAGAAGCTGGGTAACTCCTCTGCCGAAGGCTGCATAGGGGTCCAGGAGAGCCGGAATTGCCGCCAGTCCCGCAGCGCCCGCCGCCAGCACGAGAGCGAGAATCCAGTACCGCGCAGGAGACCCCGGGGCGTATCCTGAAAGGCGCCGCCCGCCGGACCGCCACACCGCCTCCTGGAAGGTGCCCAGGGGGCAGAGAACGGAACAGTAGGCCCTCCCGGCGAGCAGGGCCCCCAGGGCCAGTACGGCCGCTCCGCCCCACCACCGGAGAATGGACGGAACAGCCTGCAGCGACGGCAGAAGGGGCAGGGCCGTTTCACCAGCCCGGAAAAGAAACCAGGCAAGAAACAGCGCCATAACGCCAAGGGCGACCAGAAATCGTATGCTTCCCGCCCGCCTTTTTTTTCGGGTCAGGGGCCTCTCAGAGGACAATCCGCTCCACCCCCAGGGATTCCAGGTCCAGAGTCCCTATCCCCATCTCCGCGGCATTCCGGATGTAGGCCACGTTCTTGGGATCGGCGCCGAAGATCCTCGCCGCCGCCGCATCCCCGGCCACGATGTCCGTGGACAGGATCTGGGCCTTCAGCACGGTGACATCTCCCTCCGACGTCCCCCTCGGGCCGTGGCGGGTCATCATGCGGTAGGTGTCGATGACCGTCAGGGCGGGCTTCCGGAACAGGCTGACATCGGCGATGCACTGGTGCAGCCCCTTCGAGTGGAACTCCCCCCGGTTCCAGACCGTGCCCATGAGATTCTTCATGCCCATGGTGACCCCCGCCCCGCCGTGGTGCTTCAGCACGGGGACGTTGATGAACACGTCGCACTCCAGGAGCAGCTCGTGGACGGCGGTTTCCTTCAGCACCCTTCCGCCGGGGAGGGGCACTTTCTGGAAATATCCGGACGTGTCCGCCGGAGCGGCCACTCCGCCCCCCCGCTTCACCGCCTCCTCCACGCCGCTGTTCCGGTAGCTGTTCCGCCACAGGTCGCAGGTGTGGTCGAAGGCGTACACTTTCGATGCGCCGGCCTCGAGGCAGCGGCGGACGATCCGCTCCACCAGCTCCGGGTTGGTGTTCCCTCCCCGTTCGGGGGGAACGTCCCAGGACATGTTCGGCTTGATCACCACGGTCTGGCCTTTTTTCACAAACCGCCCCATTCCGCCGAGGGCCGCCACCCCCCGGTCGAACATCTCTCCCGGCTCTCCTCCCCTCACCGCGGCGAGCCCCGGCAGACCTTCCCGGGCGCCGAAGGCTCTCCGGACGCCCCCCGGAAGCAGCAGGGCCGCTCCTCCGAGGCCGAGAGCCGCCGTTCTCTTCAGAAATTCTCTCCTGTCCATGACGGATCACCTCCGTTTCTCAGAGAGAGGGTATCATAATTTCATTTTTCTCAACATCCGCCATACCCCGGAATACAGTACGAGGGACGGAGGATTCCCCGTCCCTCGTTTCACATAACCGGATCCCCCGGCAACAGTGCGCCGCCTAAGGCGTCCTCGTCTCGGCCAGCATTTCCTCGAGCAGCCTGCGCACTTCCTCGGCCTCGGCGTCGTATTTGGCAGCCATTTCCTTTCGCTTCTTCGCTGGAATTTTCCCCGCAGCGGGATCCTCCTGAAGATATTTTTTCTTCTTCTCCAGGATCCTCAGCAGCTCTTCCCTGTCCCGAAGAAGTTTTTGCCATTCCAGGTAACTTTCCTGGTCTTCGTTTTCCTTGACAAAAGCCCTGCTCACAGTCATTTCCCCCCTCTCCGACGGAGAACGGCGAAATAATACACAAGGCCACGGAGTTCTCCGGGGCCCTGTTCGCTCTCCATATTTCGACAGAAAAAACTGCGTAATTTGCATATATTATGCCCCCTCCGCTCTTTTTTTGCAACCGTACCCTCACGCTTCGGCTTTCACTGTGCCAGCGGGGAAAAAAACACTCTATTTGACACTGCAGATTTTTTCGATTATTATCCTTGAAGGAAATACTTCTTTTCTGTCGATTTAACGGCGCATTTCCTTCAAACAGGAGGTCCCATGCTGAAAGAACGGATAACCCTGAAGCTGAAAGAAATGACTGCGGGACAGTCGGCCGTGGCCAGGTTTCTTCTGGACCACCCGAAGGAAGCGGCGTTTATCACCGCCTCCCAGCTCGGCGAGCGCGTCGGCGTAAGCGAGACCACGGTCATCCGTCTTTCCCACCTTCTCGGATATTCCGGTTACCTGCAGCTCCGCACAGAAATGAAAAGCCGCCTCATGGACCACCTTTCCACACTTGAAAGAATCAAGGACTACGGGACATCCCCGAAGAACGATATCTATGAGCGGGCTCTCCGAAAGGATATGGATACCCTTTCCGCCGCAATTTCGTCGGTTCCCTCGGAGGAGCTCGCCGCTCTGGGGAAAGCCGCGGCTGAAGCCGAGGCCGTCTATCTCGCCGGCTACAGGAGTTCTTTTGCACTTGCGAGCTATCTTTCGTTTTATCTTTCGTGGATTCTTCCGAACGTGCACACCATAAAAACGGACATTCCTTATGAGACCCTCATGAATGCGCCAAAGGGAAGCCTCGTAATCGGAATCAGCTTTCCGCGCTACTCCAGGTGGACCCTGGATGTACTCGGTATTGCCGAAGAATTCAGTCTTGAAACCGCTGCCGTGACCAACGATCTCACGAGTCCCCTCGCTGCGAGGGCAAAGTATGTTCTTACAGCACCGTACAGGCATGTTTCATTCATCGATTCATTTGCCGCCCCCATCAGCATCCTGAACTGCCTTATCCTGGCGGTTGCAGGCACCCTGGGACAGACGGTCGCCGACAGGCTCGAATCGCTTGAAAAACACTGGAAGGAAGAAGGAATATATGTTTCCCAAAGGCAGAGGGGCACTTCCTGAGCGTTATTGAAGGAAAACAGCTCCGGACACAGCCTGGATGTCACGCCCACATGCGGACTTGAGACGGCGAAGATGCCATATCCGAAAGGAGCAATATCCCGCCGGGGTGTTTCTATTTTTGTAAGAAAAGAAAGGAGCTGATTGTTCGGTGGATCAGGGACATCTGATACCGAGGAGCTTCAAGGCGAAACTGCGGACCGCCGTGCGCGGTGAAGGAGTGTACCTGTATGACGAGGAGGGAAAGGCGTATTTCGACGGATGCTGCGGCGCGCTGCTCTCAAGCATAGGACATGGCGTGAAGGAGATCGCGGACGCCATGTACCAGCAGCTTCTCACCATGGAGTTCGCCCACCCCTCGAGGTGGAAAAACGACGTCTCGATTGAAGCGGCGGAGGAAGTGGCTTCCATTACCCATGAAGGTCTTGACTACGTCTGGTTCGTGAGCGGCGGAAGCGAGGCCATCGAATCGGCCATGAAGATCGCACGGCAGTACTTCGTGGAACGCGACGGAAAGGGTTCCGGGAAGTTCGAGATGATCGCCCGGTGGAACTCCTACCACGGAAGCACCGTGGGGACCATGGGCCTCGCGGGGAGCATGGGACGGCGGCGGACATTCGCCCCCCTCTTCAGGGAGACCCCGAAGATCTGCGCCCACTACTGCTACCGCTGCCCGCTGAACCTGAAGTACCCTGACTGCGGCGTGGCCTGCGCACGGTCCCTCGAGGCCGAGATCCTCAGGATAGGGCCCGAGTCGGTGGCGGCATTCTTTGCGGAACCCATAGTCGGATCCACCGTGGGAGCCCTTCACCCGCCGAAGGAATACTGGCCCATCGTTCGTGAGATCTGCAGCAAGTACGACGTGCTGCTCGTAGCGGACGAGATCATGACCGGCATGGGACGGACGGGGAAAGCCTTCTGCACGATGCACTGGGACGTGACGCCGGACATCATCTGCTCCGCGAAGGCGCTCTCAGGCGGATACGCCGCCGTAGGGGCCATGATAGTGAAGAATGAGATCGCCGAAACCATACGGGACGGAAGCGGTGCCTTCCAGCACGGGCACACCTACAACGGGAACCCCGTCACCGCGGCTGCCGTGACGGCAACCATCCGGTACATGAAGAAGAACAACGTGTTCGAGAATGCCGCCGAAAGGGGAAGGCAGTTCGACGGGAAAATCCCCGCACTGCTTGAAATCCCCATCGTGGGGGACGTGCGCGGCATGGGACTGATGCGGGGCATCGAGCTCGTAGCCGACCAGAAGACGAAGGACCCTTTTCCGGCTTCTGTCAGGGCCGCTGCAGTGGTCACCGAGGAGTGCATGAAACGCGGACTCGTAGTGTACCCGGGAACGGGCCAAATAGGCGGTGTGGCTGGAGATCAGTTCCTGTTCGCCCCTCCCCTGGTCTCCACGAAAGAAGAGATGAACGAGATGACGAGCCGACTCGAAGAAGCCCTGAAGGCTTCTGTGAGCGTGCTCAAGAGTTAGGGACGGACGGTCCCTTTCGTACAGCCGGAGAGACATATCACTAAAAGGAGGAATTGTTTCATGAAGAAGAGCATTCTCGCACTTGCGCTCATTGGTGTAATGGCATTTGCCTCCGCAGGATCGGCCATGACGTTCATCACCATCGGCAGCGGCGGCGTGGGCGGCACGTACTACCCCCTCGGCGGTGCAATGGCTGAAGTCCTAAGCAACGCAGGCATCGACGTGAAGGCCACATCCAGGGCAACCTCTGCTTCCCGGGAAAACTGCCGCCTCGTCGCATCGGGCAGGGCCCACATCGGCATGACCATGGGATCGGCCCTCTACCAGGCCATCAATGGAATAGAGGCTTTCGAGCCTGACGGGAAGCTTCCCCTTCAGATCCTTATGAGCATGTACCCCGCACCCCAGCATCTTGTTACCATAAAGGGCAGCGGAATTACCAAGCTCGAGGATATCAAGGGAAAGAAAGTATCGGTCGGAGCCCCCGGCGGCGGCGACCAGATCCTGACGAACCTGATCCTGAAAGCTGCGGGAATCGATCCCGAGAAGGACTTCGCGAGACAGCAGCTCACCCAGCCTGAAGGCGTCATGGCCCTGAAGGACGGCAACGTGGACGCGGTGTTCTGGAACTTCGCAGCCCCCGGCTCGGCAGTCATGGAAGTGGCGGCCCAGCGTGAAGTGGTCATGATCCCGCTGGAAGAGGAGCTGGTCAAGAAGATCATCGCCGACAATCCCTTCCTTATCCCCTACACCATCAAGGCCGGCACCTACGACAGCATAAAGGAAGACATCCGGACCATCGCAGACAGCAACTACCTTGTGGTCAAAAACGACATGGACGAGACACTCGCCTACAACCTGACGAAGACCCTCATCGACAACCGCGACAAGTTCATGAACATCACCACCCAGGCAGCCCACTTCGTTCCTGAAGAGGCCAGCGTGGGAATTACCGAATTCGCCGCAGGTGCGAAGAAATACTTCAAGGAGAAGGGAATCGACATGAAATAAGCCCTTCCGGGCGACGTTCACATGACCGGCCGGATTCACTTCCGGCCGGTTTTTTCAAACCGGACAGCACATTTCTTCCTATATTGGAGGTTCATATATGACAACGGAAAATAATTCCACCTTGGAACAGAGTCCTCCGGTTCTTGAAAAAGAACTGATCGAAGGACGAAAGAGAGAACTTTCCGGGTGGCAATACTGGGTGGTAGCAGGTATTGCCCTGTCGGCGTCGCTGTTCCACCTGTATACAGCGGCATTCGGCCTTCTGCCGGCAATGTACCAGAGAGGTGTGCACTGGATGTTCATGGGGAGTCTCATCTTTCTCATTTTTCCCGCTTCGAAGTCCCGTCCGAAAAACAAAATTGACCTCTGGGACTGGGTGCTTGCCGCACTCATGGCGGGAGGATGCCTCAATATCCTTCTGAACTGGAACGCCATCGCCATGCGGGAAGGCATGCCCATCGCTTCGGACATCTACATCGGTTCCATGATGGTCATCCTGGTGATCGAGGCAGGCCGACGGTCCATGGGGTGGCCCCTTCCCATAGTGGCCATCATCGCCACCATCTACGCCCTCTTCGGGCCATACTTCCCCGGCGTCCTCGCCCACGGCGGCTTTCCCCTCGAAGAGCTCGCCCCGTTCCAATACCTGAGGACCGACGGCATCTTCGGCGTTCCACTTGGTGTTTCTGCTTCATTCATCTTCCTTTTCATCCTCTTCGGTGCCATTCTGAGTGTCACGGGGGCAGGCCAGTTCTTTATCGACCTTTCTCTCGCACTGACCGGGCGCAGCCAGGGAGGCCCCGGCAAAGCCGCAGTCGTGGCAAGCGGCCTTATGGGAACAGTCTCCGGAAGCTCTGTGGCAAATGCGGTCACCACGGGAGCCTTTACAATACCCCTCATGAAAAAATCGGGATATACGTCTAATTTCGCGGGAGCGGTCGTCGCCGCCTCCTCCACGGGAGGACAGGTCATGCCCCCGGTCATGGGTGCAGCCGCGTTCATCATGGCCCAGTTCCTGGGGATTTCCTACTGGGATATCGTTGTGTCTGCCGCAATCCCCGCAACTCTGTACTTCATCTCCATCATCGCCATGGTCCACTTCAGGGCGGGCAAGAGGGGCATCAAAAGCCTTACGGAAGAAACTGCCCCGAAAGTCGGAAAAGTGCTGAAAGAGGGTTGGCATCTTCTTCTCCCCATCATCACCCTCGTGATCTTCCTTGCCCTCGGCTACTCGGCTGTGAAGGCCGTGTTCTGGTCCATCGTCCTCATGGTATGCGTCTCGTGGATGGGCAAACCCCAGTACCGCATGACTCCCAGGCGTCTTCTCGAGGCCCTCATCGCAGGAGGAATGGGTGCCGTTGAAGTGGCGGCGGCCTGCGCATGCTCAGGACTTGTCATCGGCGTCATCGGCATAACGGGAATCGGCCTGGCCTTCTCGTCCTTCGTCATCAGCCTGTCGCAGGGGATTCTTCCCCTCGCGCTCATCCTCACCATGATCGGGTCCATCATCCTCGGCATGGGAGTTCCCACCACCGCCCAGTACATCATCACGTCGACCCTTGCCGCGCCTGCCCTGTACCAGATGGGAGTCCCGCTCTTGTCAGCCCACCTGTTCTGCCTGTACTTCGGCGTTCTGGCAGACGTGACGCCCCCCGTGGCACTGGCCACCTACGCTGCAGCGGGAATCGCAAAGAGCAATCCGATGAAGACGGGCTTCACGGCCCTGGTGACAGCCATGGCAGGATTCCTCGTACCCTACATGTTCGTCTACAATCCGCACCTGCTTTTCCAGGGGAACATCTTCCAGATCGCCTTCTCCTTCATCACGGCACTCATGGCGATCATCGGCCTGTCTGCAGGAGTCCAGGGCTTCTACATCGCGCCGCTCTCCATATTCGAACGGCTCGCTCTTCTCGTCGTCCCGTTCCTGCTTATCGTGCCGAATCTCGCCACCGATATAGCGGCCCTTGCAATTCTCATCGGGATTTACATGCTGCAGCGGATAAAGGCGAAAAAGAACAGCACGCCGGCTCCCGAAAGCACACAACCTTAAGGAGGTGTCATATTTCATGGCCCATAAACTCATCAAGCCCGTCATGTCCGCCGAGGAAGCGGTACAGAACGTGAAGCCCGGCTCCTCCCTCATGGTGGGAGGGTTCAACTATGCAGGGGTTCCCTACACGCTTATCGATGCTCTGGTGGCTCAGGGAACAGCAGATCTGCACCTCATATCCAATGACACGCTCTACGCGAACGACCAGCACCCTGAAGGGATCGGCCACGGACAGCTGGTGGTCAAAAGGCAGTGCCGGAAGGTGACTGCATCCCATATCGGACTGAACCGGGAGACCCAGAGGCTCTTCAACGAAGGGCTCATGGAGCTTGAGCTCGTTCCCCAGGGGACCTTCGTGGAACGGATCCGCTGCGGCGGTTTCGGCCTGGGAGGGGTTTTGACGCCCACCGGCGTCGGGACGATCCACGAGGAAGGCAAGCAGATCATCGAAACGGACGGCAAACGGTACATCCTGGAACTTCCCCTGAAGGCCGATGTTGCCTTCATCCGGGGATACAAGGCGGACCGCTGGGGGAACCTGACCTATTTCGGGACAGGAAGGAACTTCAACCCCGCAATGGCCACGGCAGCAGACCTGGTGATCGCGGAAGTGGACA
>CAZJAR010000021.1:0-17749 GCA_964543785.1 uncultured Synergistaceae bacterium
TGTGTTAAGCACGCCGCCAGCGTTCGTCCTGAGCCAGGATCAAACTCTCAAATAAATTGTTACAGGACCTCGCTTGCATCTTTATGCACTGTATTCTTTTTTCAAGTTCCGGCGTCGCCCCGTGAGGCAACGGCGAAGAATATACCACGCTCCGAGGGGTTTGACAAGCCCCTTTTTTACATTTCGCCAAAAAAATTTCCCGGAGGGATGGTATAATCATGCAGAATACGATGTGATCTGATTCTGATACGTCCCCAACGGGATGTTTTCTTTTTGTCAAGGAGGAACATCATGGCGCGTGTATCCAACCCACCTTCAGGGAGGGAATCGTCGTCTCCCGGCAGCCGGAAGGGGAAACCCCCGAAAAGAAGGTCGCTGCTGAAGTCACTTTTTCTCGTGTTCTTTTTCCTGATTCTCCTCGCCGGAGCGGCTGTTTCAGTTTTCGTCGCCCTCTACCTTAAGGATATTTCCGAGGACCTTCCCACCGCTACGGAGATGCTGGCCTACAAGGCAAATGTGGCGAGTGTGATTTATGACCGGAACGGCGAAGCGGTGGCCCGGTTGTTTACAGAAAACCGCCAGCCGGTGGAGCTTCGGAACATTTCTCCCTGGATCATCAAGGCGACCCTTGCCGCGGAGGACTCCTCCTTTTACCAGCACGGAGGCATCCGTCTTCTTTCCATTGCCAGGGCCTTTATGGAGAACATAATGAACCGTGGCGTGAAGCAGGGAGGAAGCACCATAACCCAGCAGCTCGCCCGGAATCTTTTCCTTACGCAGGAACGGACACTTGAACGGAAGGCGAAGGAAGTCATACTCTCCATACGAATGGAGCAGCTCTTCACGAAAGACCGGATAATGGAGATGTACCTGAACACCATTTATTTCGGCCACGGTGCCTGGGGAGTCGATACCGCCGCCCGGACGTACTTCGGGAAGCCGTCCTCGGAAATCACCCTGTCCGAGGCGGCCATCCTTTCCGGACTGATCGCAGCTCCCGGACGGTACAGTCCCCTGTCGCACTTTGAGAACTCGAAAGGCCGACAGAAATACGTTCTCGACAGGCTGGTCACCCTCGGCTGGATCAACGAGAAGGAACGGGACGAAGCCTACGCTGCGAAGCTTGAATTCAAGCATGTACCGAACAAAGTACAGGAATTCAACAGGGCCCCCTATTTTGTGTCCCACCTTCTGTTCAATGAACTGCTGCCGAAATACGGCCCCGACCTTGTGTACTCCGGAGGGATGGAGATCCACACCACCCTTGACCTTAAGATGCAGGAAGCTGCCGAAAAGGCCATGAAGGGACTCAAAAGCCAGGGGGCTATCGTCGGCATGGACCCGGAGACGGGTGAAGTGCTCGCCATGGTCGGAGGGCACGACTTCGCTGTAAGCAAGTTCAACAGGGCGACCCAGGCCTTCCGCCAGCCGGGGTCGGGATTCAAGCCAATCGTCTATGCGGCGGCCTTCGAGTCCGGGCTGCTGCCTACAGACCATTTCCTCGACACGAAAATAGAGTACGAGAAGAAGGGCCCCAACATGACGACGTGGTCACCCGACAATTACAGCGGGAAATTCAGCGGCGAGGTGACGCTGGAATATGCCCTTATCCATTCGATAAATACAGTGGCGGTGCGGCTGATCGACTACGTTGGAGCGAAGAATATACTGAACACGGCACGGAATCTCGGGATAACATCACCCCATGTTCCCGCAGATCTTTCCCTGGCATTGGGAACAGCCAGCATCACCCCCCTTGAAATGGCGGTTGCATTCTCCGCCTTCTCCAACAACGGAAAGACGGTCACACCCCTGATGATACGGGAGATCCGGTCGGGCAACGGTGATGTTCTTGAAACCAGAAATCCCGTTTCGACCCGGGGAATTTCTCCGGAAGCGGCGGTGACGGTACGGTCAATGCTGATAGACGCTGTCCGTACCGGCACTGGAAGCCGTGCACGGCTCAAGGACAGGGAAACCTTCGGCAAAACCGGCACCACGAACGAATACAGCGACGCGTGGTTTCTCGGAGGCGTTCCGGGCCTGACGGCGATCGTGTATGCCGGAAACGATGACCACAAGCCCCTTGCCAAGAAGGGAGCCACCGGCGGGGTCATCGCCGCCCCTGTCTGGAAAGCCTTTGTTGAAGAAGCAGTGAAAGACCGGGATCTTCCGCTGGAGTTCTCTGTACCGGCAGATGCCAATGTTGAAAAGGTAAAAATCTGCCGCAGATCAGGATTCCGTGCAATCAAGGGATGCTCGGCTGTCACTATTTACATGAAGAAGAAATCTGCGCCGACCACAACCTGCCCTATTCACGGGGGAGACATGTACGCCAGCTCCCAGGACCCGAATGCCCCCCGGCTGATTCTTGTTCACAAGGACAGCGAAACCTACGCGTCCTCGGGATTGTACTCTGACGCATCCGCAGCCGGAGAGCAGCCGGAGACGGGCCCTGTGAAGGTGAGCACACCCCAGGGACCATCTGACGCAGTTGCGCCTTCGGACCTGGTCTACAAGGACCCGAGCCCGGCAGACTCTGTGGAAGAGAAATACCAGAACCTGCTGAAGCAGTACGGAATTACGAATTAAGGCTTCGGAAAAACACACACAAACAGGGCCCCTTCCCGGGGCCCTGTTTGTGTGAAAGCGTGCTGGTCTTGTGTCGTCACGAGGCCGGGTTCATGGTTTTGTCATCCTGAGGGCACGCCCAACCGCCCGATCGTGTCGTTCAGGATCACAGACCATTTTTCAGGACTTCATATTCCGTATGCCGTCGAGGATTATTTTCTGCTCCGCCGAGGCGACGATGCGTCTCGTATAATCGAGGGCATCAGGGTTGACGCTGATGCTGTCAATCCCCATGGCAACGAGCCGCTCCGCGAAATCGGGGAAGACGGAAGGCCCCTCGCCGCAGATGGAACACGGTATACCTGCTTTCCGGGCCGCCCGGACAGTCATGGATATGGCCTCGAGGACCGCGGGATGCCGCTCGTCGAAATATCCCATGGTTCCAAGCTTGGCGGAGTCACGGTCCACTCCGAGGATAAGCTGGGTGAGATCATTGCTGCCGATGGTGAATCCGTCCGCCAGTCGGGCGAATTCATCGGCCTGGAGCACCACCGATGGAACCTCCACCATGAGCCAGACCTTGAAGGACGAGCCGGAGACGAGACCTTCGGATTCAAGAATAGCCCTGACCTGCCCCATTTCCCGCAGGGTGCGGACGAAGGGAATGATGACGGAGAGGTTGGCAAGTCCGAAGTGGTCCCTGACTTTCTTTACGGCGCGGCATTCGAGCCGGAAACCCTGTTCGTAATCGGAAGAGACATACCGTGACGCTCCCCTCCAGCCGAGCATTGGATTGCTTTCCACCGGCTCGATGTCCTGCCCGCCCTTGAGCTTGCGGAAGTCGTTGGTCCGGAAATCGCTGAAGCGCATGAGCACGGGGCGGGGAGAGAACCCGGAAGCAACGGTCGCCAGTCCTTCAGCGAGCTTGTCAACGAAGAGAGTCTCCTGCCTGGTTCGGAGAAGGTAGGTGGGATGAATACCAATGTCGCCTGTAAAAATAAATTCTGTGCGGAGGAGCCCGACACCGTCCGCGGCCAGCGCTGAACACCGCTCCACCGACGCCGGGCCTTCAAGATTGAGGAGGATGCTTGTGGCCGTGACGTTCTGGGAGACTGCCGGGCAGGGAACAGGACCGGAAACGGCCGGCCGTGGTGCGGGAATTCCTGGAGCAGGGACGGTATGTTCCGGTGACGGAACTGTTTTTTCTTCTCCCTGGAAAACCACTCCCCGGGTGGCGTCCACTACAACGGGTTGGCCTTCGCTGAGAATCTCTGTGGCATTGCGGGCGCCTACGATGCATGGAATGCCAAGCTCCCGGGAGAGTATGGCCGCATGGCAGGTGCGGCCTCCTTCGTCGGTAACGACGGCGCCGGCCTTTCGGAGCGCGGGGATCATGTCCGGCGTGGTCATTGTCGTGACGAGGATGTCACCGTCGGTTATCTTTACCGTGTCGGCTGATCCGGGTACAAGGACGACCTTTCCGGCGGCGAGGCCGGGAGAGGCGGCGAGGCCCCTGCAGAGGAGCTTCCGCTCCTGAGTGTTCGCTGCCGGGGAGGAATTCTCGTGCTTCCCGTTCTTTGTCATGATCTCAGTTCCTTTCAGAAAGATCCGCGCCGGGGGTGACCCGGCGCGGTGACTCTTCTCGAGTTCTAGCTGATTTTGCCCATGGCCGCGTGTGCGGCGGAAATCCGGGCCACAGGGACCCTGAAGGGCGAGCAGCTCACATAGTTGAGGCCCGCCGCATGACAGAAGGCGATGCTGGAGGGGTTGCCTCCGTGTTCACCGCAGATGCCGATGGAGAGCTTGGGATTGACCTTGCGCCCCTTTTCCACTGCTATCTGCATGAGAGCACCCACGCCATCCCGGTCGAGCTCGTGGAAGGGATTCACAGGGAGAATCCCCTTGTCCTCGTAATGGCCGAGGAACTTGCCTTCGGCGTCATCACGGGAATAGCCGAAGGTGGTCTGGGTCAGGTCGTTGGTTCCGAAACTGAAGAACTCGGCATACTCGGCGATCTGGTCGGCCACGAAGGCTGCATGGGGAACCTCGATCATGGTGCCCACGAGATAGCTGAACTTCTTTCCCGATTTCTCCATGTAGTCCTTCGCGATTTCGTCGATCTGCTTTCTGAAGAACTCCATTTCGGTCTTTACCCCCACGAGGGGGATCATTATCTCGGGATGGATTTCAATGCCCTCGTCCACAAGCTGCAGCACAGCCTCGAAAATGGCGCTCGCCTGCATGGCGGAAATTTCCGGATAGACGATTCCGAGCCGGCAGCCCCGGAAGCCGAGCATGGGGTTGGATTCCTTGAGGGATTCCACCTTGGCCATGACCTTGCGGACCCCGTCGGCCTCGGGAGAGTGCTCTTTTCCTGCGGCGACGAGTTCGGCCAGTTCTTCCTCGAGATCCCTCTCCTTGGGCATGAATTCGTGGAGGGGGGGGTCAAGGAGACGGATGATGACCGGAAGGCCCTGCATTTCCTTGAGAATGCCGTAGAAATCTTCCTTCTGCATGACTTTCAGCTCATCGAGAGCCTTCACCCGCTCTTCGTAGCTGTCGGCCACCACGAGACGCTGCATGACGGGAAGGCGGTCGGCGGCCATGAACATATGCTCGGTGCGGCAGAGGCCGATCCCCCTGGCGCCGAAGGACCTGGCACGCCGGGCGTCCTCGGGGGTGTCGCCGTTGGCCCAGACCTGGAGGCGGGAAAATTCATCGGACCAGGAGAGTACGGTCTTGAAGTCGTCGCTGAAAGAGGCCTCCTTAAGGGGGGCGCCGCCCAGAAGAACCCGGCCGGTGCTGCCGTCCACGGTGATGGTGTCTCCCTTGCGGACGACCTTGTCGCCCCTGGAGATGGTCTCTTTGTTCAGGTCGATGAGGATGTCCTCGCATCCGCTGACGCAGGGCTTGCCGAGTCCGCGGGCAACCACGGCGGCGTGGCTGGTCATGCCTCCGCGGCTGGTGACGATGGCCTCCGCGGCAAAAAGTCCGTGGATATCGTCAGGGCAGGTCTCGGGGCGGGCAAGAATGACTTTCTTGCCTTCCTTGGCCAACTCGACAGCGTCGTCGGCATCGAAACAGACGATGCCCACTCCGGCGCCGGGGGATGCGGGAAGTCCCTTGGCAAGCACTTCATTCTCCGCCTTCGGATCAACCTGCCGGTGCAGAAGCATTTCAACCTGCTCCGGCGTGACCCTGCCGACAGCGGTTTTCTTGTCGATGAGTCCTTCGCTGACCATGTCCACAGCGATCTTCACAGCCGCCCCGGCGGAGCGCTTGCCGTTGCGGGTCTGGAGAATGTAGAGCCTGTTTCGCTCAATTGTGAACTCGATGTCCTGCATGTCCTTGTATGCCTTCTCAAGGTTGGTGGTAATCTCGAAAAGCTGGTCGTAGATGGCGGGCATGGCGTTCTTGAGCTGGGCGATGGGAAGGGGCGTCCTGATGCCGGCCACCACGTCCTCGCCCTGGGCGTTCACAAGAAACTCGCCGTAGAGTTCCTTTGTTCCGTCGGAGGGGTTGCGGGTGAAGCACACGCCGGTTCCGCAGTCGTCGCCGAGATTGCCGTAGACCATGGAGACAATGTTGACCGCCGTGCCGAGGGTATGGGGAATCTTGTGGAGCTTCCGGTAGGTGATGGCACGGGGATTTCCCCAGCTCTT
This sequence comes from uncultured Synergistaceae bacterium, assembly GCA_964543785.1. Classification (GTDB taxonomy): domain Bacteria; phylum Synergistota; class Synergistia; order Synergistales; family Aminobacteriaceae; genus Aminivibrio. The sequence goes on from CAZJAR010000021.1 coordinate 6,234, forward strand.
GAATACCGCCTCTACGGCGTTTCGAAGCTGCTTCCAGGGATCCGACGGGAAGTCGAATCCTGCGGCCTTTTTAAAGATTTCCTTGAACTTCGCCACGATCTCCACGAGGCTCTTTTCGGGAATTTCGTTGTCAAAGGTAACGCCGAGGGATTTCTTTACATGTTCCAGCACCTCTTCAAAGGCATCCCCGTTAACTCCGTGGACCACGTTCCCGTACATCTGGATAAACCTTCGGAAGCTGTCAAAAGCGAAACGCCTGTCGCTGGCAGCCTTGGCGAGAGATTCCACCGACTCGTCGTTAAGACCGAGATTGAGCACCGTGTCCATCATTCCCGGCATGGAAATGGGAGCACCGGACCGGACGGATACGAGCAGGGGATTCTGGCCTGAGCCAAAAGTCTTGCCCGTTTCCTTCTCAAGAGACTTCATGGCGGTGACCACATCGTCCCAGATCGAGTCAAGGAATTTCTCGTCCTTGCCGTATTCAAGGCAGGCGTGGGTGGTCAGAATGAACCCCTGGGGCACGGGAAGGTTGTACTGGACCATCTGGGCCAGGTTGGCTCCCTTTCCTCCCAGGAGATTTTTCATCTCCGCGTTGCCTTCTTTGAAACTGTACACGTATTTCTCTGCGTTCATCTCTATTTTGCACCTCCATGGAATGAATGTCTCTCTGTCGCCCCGGCGAGCAGGGCAAGTATTTCATGGGCCGTTTCTTCTATAGCCCGTTTCGTGACATCGAATACGACGATGCCAAGATGCTCCATTATACCCGAAGCGTACTCGATTTCTCTCATAATTTCCTCTGAACGGACATACAAACTTTCTTCCGGTGCCAATCCCATCATGGACATGCGCCTGGTCCGTATTCCGCCGAGGGAATCAGGCGACCTGATAAGCCCCACGATGCGCGCCGGAGGAATACGGAAAAGCTGGGGAGGAGGTTCGATGCCCGGAACCAGGGGAACATTCGCCGCAAGGACGCCTCTGTGCGCAAGATACATGCAGAGAGGTGATTTTCCGGTCCGAGAAATGCCGACGACCACAACGTCCGCCTCTTTCAGGATGGAAGGGTTCCCTCCGTCGTCGGCGGCAATGGTATACTCCACTGCCCGCACCCGCCTGAAATACTCCCTGTCCATGGGATGAAGGAGGGCACGGTCTTCCTTTGCCCTCTGCCCTGCCATCATCTCAAGTCCGGACAGCATGGGAGAAAAGGCGTCGTATTCCCCTATTCCGCACCTGCGGCACCTCTCCGACACAAGGCTGCGATTGTCCACGGAAAGAAAACAGTGAAGCACCACCGCACCAATCCTTGAAGCCTCGTCGAGGGCATCAATGATTTGGCTCTCGGTGGAAAGGGAGCCGAATCGGGTAATCTCGATCCCCGTCTTTCCGAACCGGCGTGTAATCCAGGAAGCGCATGCCTCAGCGACCTCCGGGAGACAATCCGAGAGAACAAAAAGATCAAGGTTTTCTCCGTCGTTGAGATACAATTCGTTCCGTCGTTCGCCGAAGGTGACCACCCGCCTTTTCAGCGTGCCCTGAGAAAGTCGAGAATCTCCTGGGCCGTCTCCTCCACCGCCCTGTCAGTCACGTCGTAGATTCGTGCCCCCAGGGACTTGAGGTAATCGGTGGCAGCCAGAAGTTCCCGCTCCACCCGCTCACGGCTGGCATAGGCGGAGGCCGAAGGCTCCAGGCCGAGGAGGCGGAGCCTTTCCTGGCGTATCTGGATGAGACGTTCCGCGGAAATGATGAGGCCGACGATTTTTGACGACGGCACTTTCCTGATGATCCCGGGAGGATCAACTTCGGGGATGAGGGGGATGTTCGCAGCCTTGAAACCCTTGTTGGCGATGTACATGGAGAGGGGGGTTTTTCCCGTCCTTGAGACACCGAGAATGACCAGGTCCGCTTCGGGAAGAGATTCGGTGCTCCGCCCGTCGTCACACTGGATGGCGAATTCCACGGCCTTGATCTTCTGAAAATAATCCTCGTCGAGCTTCCGGAGCAGTCCCGGCGCCTGGAGCGGTTTTCTTCCCAGTCGGACCTCCAGGGCGTCAACCATGGGACCCAGCAGATCGACAAAAGGAACCCCGGCGAGTGCCGTTTTCTCCGCGAAGGAAGAACGGGTCTGTTTGTCCACCAGTGTGCAAACCACAATGGAAGGTAGGGCAGCCGCCCTTGAAACCACCTCTTCGATCTTTCCCGGCCCCTCCACATAGCGGTAGCGGACAATCTTCGAAAAGTCGGTATCAAACTGGCTGATGGCAGCCAGGGCAACATGCTCTGCCGTTTCTCCCGTGGAATCGGAAACGATAAAGAGGGTCAGGGTCTCCAAGTACATCCACTCTCCTTCGATTCTGCAATGCAGCATAAACCATTTCAGGGATTCCGCCGGACAGATTCGTCCGGGGAATCCCGCTCAGTCTCCCGTCAAACCCCCTTGAGAACGCCCACATCCCCCACCTTGAGGAAGAGAGCGCTGCACATGCCGAGGAGGGCAATACGGTTGGATTTTATCCTTTCGTCAGGGTCCATGACAAGAACGTCATCGAAAAAGGACGTGACAAAGGGTGACAGCTCGGCGAGATACCCCGCGAGAGCATTCCAGTCCTGCTTCTCCATGGCACTGTCCACGAGGGGAAGGACTCTCTGTATCTCTCCGTACAGTGCAATCTCGGCATCCTTCGCAAAAAGGGAAGAATCCACAGTCCCTGTTTCTCCGCCGCTCTTGGAGATAATATTCCGCACACGAACCGCCGAGGTGATGAGGTTCGTGAACCATTCCACCCCCTGGAGACCGGAGAAAACTTCCAAAAAGCGGAGGACCTGGAGCGGCCTGTGTCCCGTGACGGAAATGGCGAGGGACGTGAGTTCATGGCCGAACCCCTTTTCCTTGACCTGCATCAGCAACCGCTGGGAGAGGAAGGACAGTATTTTTTCCCCCGTTTCGGGAGCGGCGGAGACGAGCTCCATTGAATGGGCTGCGAGGCGGGAGACATCCACGTCCAGACCGAGGCCCCAAATGATCTCGTTGATGCACCGGGCCGCCCGCCGGAGACCGTAGGGATCCTGGGACCCGCTTGGTTCGAGACCCACCTTGTGGCAGCTCACGATGACGTGGGTCCGTTCTGCGAGACCGAGCAGTGCTCCCGGGACACCCCCCGGCAGCTCGCTGCCGGCAGCTTTCGGAAGATACTGGTCGTAGAGCGCCCGGGCCACTTTCTCCGGTTCACCGTTGCGGAGGGCATATTCCCTGCCCATGAGTCCCTGGAGCTCAGGAAACTCGTAGACCATGTTGGTGACGAGATCAGCCTTTGCAAGGAAGGCCGCACGATCAACCAGAGGGACAAGATCATTCATGTTCATTTCACCGCAGAGCCAGAGTGCCAGCTCCCTGGTGGTCATAACCTTGTCGTGCAGGGAGCCGAGCTTCTCCTGGTAGACGATGTTCCGGAGCCGCTCCACGTTTGCGGCGAGGGGATTCTTGAGATCCTCGGCCCAAAAGAAGGCCGCATCCTCGAGGCGGGCTCTGAGGACCCTTTCATTCCCTTCCCGGACCACCGCCATGTTCGAGGCCAGGTTGTTGCTCACCCCAACAAAGTAGGGCAGCAGCTTCCCGTTCTTGCCCCGGACGGAGAAGTACTTCTGGTTCTTTTTCATGGAGGTGGTAAGCACTTCCTCGGGCATTTCCAGGTATTTTTTGCTGAAGGAGCCGAAGAAGGGAACGGGGTACTCCACCAGGTAGAGGTTCTCGTTGATGACTTCGGGATCGAGCTCCACGGAACCGTCCAGGTCCTTTTCAAGGGAAGCGATGCCGGAGAGCATCTTCTGGCGGCGCTTGTCCTGATCGAGAATCACGTAGTTGTCGTAGAGTTTCTCCATGAAATCGGCGGCATCGTTGATCGTAATGTTACGCGCCCCCATGAACCGGTGTCCCACAGTGCTGTTTCCGCTATTTATTCCGCCGTACTCGAAGGGAATGACCTCTTTGTCGGCCATGGCCAGGATCCATCGGATGGGCCTGGAGAAACGGACTGTGGGGTCATCCCAGTACATGTTCCTGGGAAAGACAAGCTTCCTGATAAGTCCGGGAAGGAGGTCCGGCAGGATGTCCATGGTTCTGCCCCCGGGCTCGCACACCTCGGCGCAGGCATACCGCACCCCGTCAACTTCCTTCGGCGCGAGCTGTTCAATGCTTACGCCCCGGCTTTTTGCGAATCCGTGGGCTGCCCTTGTCGGATTCCCGTTGACATCGAAGGCGGCGTTCCAGGCCGGTCCCTTGAAGGTGTTCACCAGGTCGCTCTGACGGTCTGCAGAATCGCGGACAATGAGGGAAATCCTCCTCGGAGTTGCAAACGCGGAGAGACTCTTGAAGGAAACTCTGGCGGCGCCAAGGTCTTCCCGTGCCGTTTTTTCAAGGAATTCAAGAATGTCCGGCAGGAAGCGGGATGGAATTTCTTCTGTTCCGATTTCGAGAAGTATGTTTTTCAGCACCATGGCGATCACCTCCTGGCCGATTCTCCGCCGAATTTGCCGCAGAAGGGAAGCCCCATGGCCCGCCTCTGGGCGGCGTATGCGGCGCAGCACTTGCCTGCGAGAAGCCGTATCCTGCCGATATATCCCGTCCGCTCCGTGACGCTGATGGCATTCCGGGCGTCGAGAAGATTGAAGGTGTGGGAGCATTTCAGGACATAATCATAGGCTGGAAGGACAAAGCCCTTGTCCAGGATGCGGACGGCCTCGGCCTCGTACATGCCGAAGAGCTGGAAGAGCATCTTCGTATCGGCAATCTCGAAATTGTAGTGGGAATACTCCACTTCCCCCTTGTGGTGTATGTCACCGTATTTCACGTCGTCGACCCATTGGAGGTCGTAGACATTTTCCACCTTCTGGACAAACATGGCGATTCGCTCGATCCCGTAGGTTATTTCCGCCGGGACGAGGTCCATGTCAATGCCGCCCACCTGCTGGAAGTAAGTGAACTGGGTGACCTCCATGCCGTCGAGCCAGACCTCCCAGCCGAGCCCCCAGGCACCCACCGTGGGAGATTCCCAGTCGTCCTCCACGAAGCGGATATCATGGGCGGCGGGTTCAATCCCGAGAGCCGCAAGACTCTGGAGATAGAGGTCGATGATGTTTGCAGGTGCGGGCTTGATGATGACCTGGTACTGATAGTAGTGCTGGAGCCGGTTTGGGTTTTCGCCATACCGTCCGTCGGCGGGCCGGCGGGACGGCTCCACGTAAGCAACCCTCCACGGCTCGGGCCCGAGGACCCTGAGGCTCGTGGCAGGATTCATGGTACCCGCGCCCACTTCTATGTCATAGGGCTGCTGGATGACGCATCCCTGTTCCGCCCAGAACCGTTCGAGGCGAAAGATGATCTCCTGGAAATTCACGCGTAACCCCTCCTCGATGGAAATGCCTTCAAAAGAACGGGAAAGGAAATCCCGGTCATTTCATGAATTCAAACATGGCTTTCATTCTTCTGCACCCGTCCTTCCAGAAATCCCCGTCGTCCCGGGAAAAAGGGAACAGGCGGGGCATTGCGTCAAAAGGACATTCCACCGCAGCCACCAGGCGGCGCCTCTGACCGTCAGGAAGAAAGGTTCCCCCGCTCCTGCCCGCGCACTCGGGACAATTGAGTCCTTCTGCAGTCCAGACAGCGTCCCCGACGGGCTTACCGCAGGAAAGACAAAACGAGAGGGAAGGAGCAATCCCCCAGGATTCAAGCCATTTCCTAAGAAACCGCCACTCGGCCGCCCGGGGATCCACACCCTCCCTGACCAGGATTGAAGACCAGTAAAAAAGGGCAACCAGTTCGTCGCAAGGATGTCCGGGAACTAAATGGAGGCAGAGAAGGCGGTCCCATTCGAGAAGCGTCCGGATTTTTTCCGGGGAAGCCCTGAGAGACCAGAAATCTTCCTTCACATCCACCGACTTAAGATAAAACCTTCTCGTTCCTTTGTAAAGGTTGAAGTTGCCCCAGGAGAGAGGTTCCATTCCTCCGCCGAACCGAACCCTTCCCCGGCCCGCTCCGGGGGCTGAAACCCAGACAGGGCCTATCCCCTTGAGGAGAAGGTAAATGGAAATGTTCCCCTCCGGGCTTCCGTTGCGGCGCAGAACAACCCCCGACTGGCGGAGGAGGCCCTGGGGAACGGAATCGCTCACGGCGACTGTTCTTTGATCCCGAGCTTCCGCAGGTCAGACTCGGACCTGCGCCAGTCCGAGCGGACCTTCACCCAGAGGTCGAGGTACACCCGATGCCCTGTGAGAGACTGGATTTCAAGCCTCGAGAGGCGCCCGATTTCCTTGAGGCGAGATCCCTTGTCTCCGATGACGATCCTCTTCTGCCCCTCCCGCTCCACGTAGAGAGTGGCCCGAATGAAGAGCACCTCACGGTCCGGGTACTCGTCGGGGCTTTTGTATTCCTCGATTTCCACTGCCGCGCTGTGGGGAACTTCCTCATGGGTAAGCCGGAGAACCTTCTCCCGGATAATTTCCGAGGCGATGAATTTTTCCGGCCGGTCCACAAAGATGTCCTCATCATAAAAAGGAGGCCCTTCGGGGAGGTACTTCACAATGAAAGACACCATTTCGGGAAGTCCCTTTCCTGACTTCGCGGACACGGCGACGGCACCTGCAGGGGAAAGGCGGGACCTGTAAATGGACGCAACCCTTTCCGGAAGGTCCCTGTCCTTCACCGTATCGCACTTGTTGACCACCAGCAGGATTGGCGTCGCCGCTTTTTCCAGGCAGGCCAGGATCTCCTCGTCCTCGTCGCCTATGGACCTGTCTCCTGCCTCCACAACGTAGCAGACAAGGTTCGCATCGTTCATGGAGGCCACAGCGGCATCCACGATGGTCCGCCCGAGGGCATGCTTCGGCAGGTGAATGCCAGGCGTATCCGTAAAGACGATCTGGAATCCGTCGCCGTTATAGACGCAGCGGATGACGTTCCTGGTCGTCTGCGGCTTGTCCGAGACTATGGAGGCCTTGTACTCGACAAGGCGGTTGATGAGAGAGGATTTGCCCACGTTCGGGCGGCCTGCGAGGACAACGATGCCGGACCTGAAAGGGGTATCCTGAGACTTCATGGCCTTGATTCCTTTTCAAGAAGGAAGGGTGCGGGAAAAAGAGCGGCAAGGCTGAGGACGGCAGCTCCGTTCCCCTCACTCAGAACGACAAGGAGAGCGGGGTTGAATTCGGCGAGGAACTGCCTGCATGCCCCGCATGGAAGGCATGGCTCTCCCGGCTCCCCTGCAATGGCCACTGCAAGGGGTCTGCCTCCGCCGAGGGCGACGAGAGCTGCGGCGGCGTTTCGTTCGGCGCAGAGCGAAAGGCCGTAGGAGGCATTCTCAACGTTGCACCCGGTGATGAATTCCTCCCTGCCCTCCACGAGAAGAGCCGCCCCCACGGAAAAACCTGAATAGGGCGCATAGGCGGATTCCCTGGCCCGTTCAGCCGCCTTGAGCAGTTCTTCCGCCGGAGGATAGTTTTCGGGCCAGGGTGCCCGGAAGGGAGCAAGGCACAGGGACGTCATTCCCCGCCCTCCGGAAAGAAAAACCCCTTCTCCTTCGGCCGGAGGCGGAGAAGCTTGATCCTGTGATCCTCTACCTCGAGAACCTCGATCTCCCAGACCTGCCCTTCCGTGGGGGAGGTATAGAGTATCTTCTCACCGGGCGAGGGGAAATCCCCGGATATGGACAAAACAAGCCCTCCGAGGCTCTCAGCGTCTTCGGACTCGAAGGATGAGCCGAGGAAATCGCTCAGGTCCTCAAGGCTGAGATGTCCCTGAACAAGATAGGAACCGTCCTCATCGGGAAGCAATGTGGGCTTTTCCTTGTCGTATTCATCCTGGATCTCGCCCACGATCTCCTCGAGCAGATCTTCGAGGGTGGCTATTCCGGCTACTCCGCCGTATTCGTCCACCACGATGGCCATATGGACGTGGCGTCCCTTCATGGTGTTGAAGAGCTCCACGACCCTCATGCTTTCCGGAACGAAGAGGGCCTGGCGCATGATGGACGAGACGGCCAGGGTTAAATCTCCCGCGAGGAGGCTGGGAATGGTGTCTTTCACGTAGAGAATGCCCACGATGTCGTCGGGGCTCTCATCATACACGGGAACCCGGCTGTGGCCGTGCTCCTGGAATATCTTCATCGCCTCGGCCACCGTGGAGTCAGAAGAGACGGCGTCCATGTCAGTGCGTGGAACCATGATCTCGTACACCCGGGTTTCCTCGAAGGAAATGATGCCGTTGATCATTTTCCGCTCCACTTCCTCAAGGGCTCCCGATTCTTCGCCGATGTTGACCATCTGTTCGAATTCCTCCCTGGTGACGAAGGGGTGCCGTGCCTTGAGGTCCACCTTGAAGAGAACCCCCAGGCCGCGGACCACCTGGAGCATGATCCACAGGAACGGCGCGAACAGGATGTCAAGAAGCCGGAGAAGAGGCAGGGAAAAGGCAAGTATTGTGTCGGACCGAACGATGGCAACGCTCTTCGGGAAGATTTCGCCGAAAATCACGATGAGCACCGTCATGACCGCCACGGACACAAAGAGACCCCGCTGGCCGAGGAGCACAATGGCGAGCGACGTCGCCACGGCGCTCGCGGCGATGTTCACCAGGTTGTTCGAAATGAGGACGATGGTGAGAACTCTCTGTATATCCCTGAGCAGCCAGTCGAAAAACCGCTTCTGGTAGGGGTAGCGCTCTATGAGAGCCATAATCTTCCCGCGGCCCGAGGACGTGATGGCCGTCTCGGAGGCGCTGAAAAAAGCGGAGAGGGCAAGCAGCAGAATGAGCAGAAGAACAAACTGGGTGAGCATGAGGTTCACAGCTTCGCCCCCCTTTCGCCCGTCTTCGCTGCGGCGGCGAGAAGGGATCGGCGGAGTTTCTCCTGGGCACCATCCATGGCCGCCGTCCGCTCGTCGGTATCATGGTCCCAGGCCAAAAGATGCAGGAAGCCGTGAGCGAGCATGAGAGCCATTTCCTCCAGGAACGCAGCCTCTGAAGGGGCGTTCTTCCGCACAAACTCAGGACAGATGACGATGTCACCGAGGGGAAGGACGGGCATCCCTTTTTCGGGCCTGAATTCTCCCTCCTCTTCCCACAAAGGAAAGGAGAGGACATCCGTCGGTTCCGGGAGCCCCCTGTGAATCCTGTTCTGCTCTTCCATTTCTTCAGGTGAGAGAAGGGTTACGGAAACTTCGGCTTGTTCCGGAAGGGATTCCGGAAGGGCGAGTTCCTGCAGGGCGGCCGAAAATACGCCGTCCGCAGCGGTAAGTAAGTCCCCCAGGGGGCTGCTACTTGCGGGATCGGCGTCTTCGCTGTTATCGAGACGCAAGTGAACCTTCAATTGATTCTTCCTCCTGTTTTTTCAGTGTCTTTTCAAGCTGGTCCTTGTCCTGAATTTCCTTGACCTTCCTTGTATGATACATTGACTGGAAGGCGTAAAGCAATGTCTGCCGAATTACGGCGAGGTCACGGATCGTGAAGTCGATATCATCAAGCTGGCCTTCCGACATTTTTGCCTCCACCACGCCCTCGATGGTCTTCTCCAGGTCGGGAATCGACGTTGATGCCCTCATTTCCGCCCGAACTGCCGCCTCAACCGAGTCCACAAGCATAAGCAAACCGGTTTCCCTCGTCCCCGGGCGCGGGCCGGGATAGCAGAACTGGTCGCGGGGAACCGAGAGCCCCATGCTGCGGGCCTTCCTGTAAAAGTAGGAAAGGCATGTGGTTCCGTGATGTTCCGCGATAAAGGCGCGGATCATCTCGGGGAGGTGGTACTCCTCCGCCAGCTCGAGGCCTTCCCTGATATGGGCGATAATGACGAGCGCCGAGAGAGACGGCTTCAGCTCATCGTGGATGTTTTCGTTGCCCATCTGGTTTTCCACGAAAAACTGGGGTCTCCTGAGCTTGCCGATATCGTGGAAATACGCCCCCGCCTTGAGGAGGTTCGAATTCATGCCGAGCTTGTCCGCCACAACTTCCGCAAGGGTCCCGAGCATGAGGGAGTGGTGATAGGTCCCCGGGGCTTCTATCTGGAGCTTCTTGAGGAGAGGGTTCGACGGGTGGCTCAGTTCCATGAGCCTGAGAGGCGAAAGCACGTCAAAGGTGTTCTCCAGCAGCGGAAGGACGGCGATCACCAGGGTGCTCCATCCTGCGTTGCCAAGGAGCAGGTAGAGAAACAGCTCAGGGTAGATTCCGAGGTCGAAGGCCCACCGGATGAAGACGCCGACGACAGCCTGAAGAAGCCCCAGTGCAAAAAGCTGCCTCCAGAGATGGCTCCTGGAGTGGATTTCCCTGAGCAAATTGTAGCCGGCAAGAGAACTGATGATGCCCATAAGTGACACGAGGACCACGTGAAGGGCCGAGAGCCCAGTGACAACAATTCCCCCGAGGATGCTGCCCCCGAGAACAACCGGGAGGGCAAGTCCCGGAGGAAGGGTGAGATAGGCGCAGCCGGCAAGGAAGAGGCTCCCCATTCCCTGGACATTGAACATGGAGGAAAAATACTCCACCACCCAGCTCAGCCCCACAATGAAAGAGAGGTAGAGCCAGGGGATGTTCTGCCGTGCCGACGGCCGGAAGCTGGTCTGCAGAAGCACCCAGAGCGGCCAGAAGGGAAGTGCCAGGAGGGCGAAGAGTATCTGCTTCCACGGAAAGGTCACCTGGGAATAGCCCTGCATTTTCAGTATCCGGGCAACCTGGGGAGTCACGGTCTGTCCCTTTTCTATAAGCACGTCGCCGGGAGTCACGGACCGTTCCACCGGCTGGAGAGAATCCGCAAGCTCGCCCCGGAGCGACTCGGTCAGGTCGTCGTCAATCCGTGTCAGGGGCTGGAGTATCTCGTCGAGTATCTGGAAGATGACGTTGTTTTCCTCCATGGGAAGAGAAATCTTTTCAATCTCCTTCCAGATGACCTCCGGAGCGGGTGTAAAGGGCCGGCCGTCTTCCCCCGTACTTTTCAGGAAATCGCTGCTGATCCTTGCAGCTTCCGTGAGCAGCTTTTTCCGCCCTTCTTCAGGCAAGGTCTTCAGCAGCTCGGCGAGACCCGTTGAAAGGGCAAGTCCGGAATGGTCTCCCTTTGCCATGGCCTCGATCTTCACAATAAGGCGGTCCATTGCGGCGCCATCCCGGACAAGAACTCCCGCCACGGTCTCCCCCACCCTTGAGCGGAGCACCCTGGTGCCCTCGTCGTCGAGGTAGCTCATGGGGTAGAGGGCGAAATAGGACCTGGGAGAGGGCTCATCAAGAAGAAAGCCGTTGGCCCTGTCGGTGATGACCCATCGAAGAAGGATGATGGAAAGCGCGAAGGCAATAAGTATGACAACGCCCGATGCGCGGAACAGAGGATACTGTTCCGCGATCAGGGCGGCAATCCCGCTTTTCCCGGAATGTCCGGGCCCGCCTTTAGACGGTCCGCTCGCGCTGCTGTTCATAGCGTTCGTATGCCTTCACCACCTGCTGAACGATCTCATGGCGCACCACGTCGGAATGAGAGAGG
>CAZJAR010000021.1:17759-27926 GCA_964543785.1 uncultured Synergistaceae bacterium
AATAGAAATCGATTCCCTCGATTCCCTCGAGAATGTCCCTCACCTGCTTGAGCCCGGACTGTTTTCCTGTGGGAAGGTCGATCTGGGTGACGTCGCCGGTGATGACTGCCTTCGAACCGAACCCGAGCCGGGTGAGGAACATCTTCATCTGCTCCGGAGTGGTGTTCTGCGCCTCGTCAAGAATGATGAAGCTGTCGTTGAGGGTGCGTCCCCTCATGTACGCGAGAGGGGCAATTTCGATCACGCCCTTGTCCACGTAGCGGAGAAAACGCTCCGGCGACAAAAGGTCGTAGAAAGCGTCGTAGAGAGGGCGGACGTATGGCTCCACCTTTTCCCTGAGGTCGCCTGGGAGGTAGCCCAGGCTCTCGCCCGCCTCCACCGCAGGACGGACAAGAACGATCCGGCTGATGGCAGCCGCCTTGAGGAGAGTCACGGCATGGCAGACCGCGAGATAGGTCTTTCCTGTTCCCGCAGGGCCGATGGCAAAGACGATGTGGTTGTTCCGCACAGCTTCCAGGTATTTTCTCTGTCCCTCGGTCTTCGCACGGATAGGCTTTCCGCGGGCTGTAGTGCAGATGACTTCGGAAAAGAGGGGGGCGAGATCCACCGACCCCTTCTCGGCAATCATGTCCATGGCATAGCGCACGTCCGCAAGGTGGAGAGTGTGGCCTTTCCCCGCGATCTTATGAAGCTGCTCCAGGAGAGAATGGACCATGTCCACCACACCGCCGTCAGGGCCCCGGACAGTGACCCTGTTGCCCCGCAAGACAAGCCGGACTGGATATCGCTCCTCGATGGCGGAGATGTTTTCATCGTCTTTCCCGGCGAAGCGGGACATGGAGTCGATGTCCGGAAACTCGATCTCCTTGATGCTCACTCCCGCTTCAACCATGTCGTTTCCGTTCGCAAAAGTCGTCATAGAACCGGTTCTTCGCCGCCTTTCCTTGCCTATACGGGATACCCTGCCCCGTCTACCAGTTCCGCCACGCCCACGTCAACCTTCATTTCCCTGGCGAATTTCTTCATAAGGAAGTCCTTCGCCACGGCAGGAAACAGGACGTAGCTGAGAACATCCTCGGGCTGGAGAATCCAGGGTTCAATGGCCCTGGCCGCAGCCTCGAGCTCGGGGGCGATATTCTCTGCAGGCCGGCAGGTAATGGGGATCTCGTCGCCGATAACCTTCTTCTGAATCGCAGGATCGAGCTCTGCGGGGGGCTTTCCGTACTGTCCGAGGAAATAGCTGCGCACTTCCTTGGGGACAATCTTCCACCGTTCGCCCACAAGGACGTTGAGGGTTGCCTGGGTTCCCACGATCTGGCTTGTGGGAGTCACCAGGGGAGGATACCCCATTTCCTTCCGGACTTTCGGAACCTCGTTCAGCACTTCCGGCAGCCGGTGAAGGGCGTTCTGGTCTTTCAGCTGGCTGACCAGGTTGGAGTACATCCCTCCGGGGATCTGGTACATGAGAACGTTGATGTCCACACCGCCGAGATCCACAAAAATCTTGGAGTATTTTTCTCTTACCTTTTTGAAGTGCGTCGCGATGGGGACAAGTTTTTCAAGATCAATGCCGGTCTCGAACGCTCCGCCCTTCATGCCTGCGACCATGGATTCGATGGGAGGCTGGCTGGTGCCCTGGGCGAAGGGTGAAATGGCGCAGTCCACGACATCGGCGCCGGCCTCGAGCCCGGCGAAATAGGCCATGGAGGCCATGCCGCTGGTATAGTGGGAATGAATCTGCACAGGGAGACCGGTTTCCTTCTTGATGGTCCGGACGAGGGCTGCGGTCTCCACGGGACTGATGATGCCCGCCATATCCTTGATGCAGATGGAATCGGCACCCATGGACTTCATGTCCCGGGAGAGCTTTGCGAAGGCGTCGAGAGAGTGCACCGGCGACAGTGTGAAGGAGAAGGCCAGCTGCAGATGGGCACCTTCCTTTTTGATCTGGTCTGCGGCAACCTCCATGTTCCGCAGGTCGTTGAGGGCGTCGAAGACCCTGATGATGTCAAGGCCGTTGCCCACGGCCCTCTTCACGAACTCCCGGACGGTGTCGTCGGCGTAGTGGCGGTATCCCACCACGTTCTGCCCCCGGAGGAGCATCTGGAGCTTCGTCTTCTTGAAGAGCTTCCGGAGAATCCGGAGCCTCTCCCAGGGGTCCTCGTCGAGAAAGCGCATGCAGGTGTCGAAAGTGGCTCCGCCCCAGACTTCCATGGAGTGGAATCCTACGTCATCCATCATCTCGGCGATGGGGGCCATATCTGTGATGCTCATGCGGGTGGCCATGAGAGACTGATGGCCGTCCCGGAGGCTCGTGTCCGTAATGCCAACCTTTCTGGGAGCCTTACTGACGGGCTCGAAAGATTCTGCTGCAGGTGCCGCCTGTACTTCTACCGCATCGGCCGGAGCGTTTTGAGCTTCGCTCTTGTTTTTTTTCACGGTCGTCATCATTATTTCCCTCCATGCTGATAGTGTTATATTTCCGTCCTTTTATTCTCAATCCGCCGCAAGGGGCGAAGACTTCGCTTTTTCCCAGAGCAGATCCAGCTCGTCAAGGGTATATTCTTTCCATGGCCTGGATCCCTCAGCCACGAACTGCTCCACCCTGCGGAACCTCCCGGAAAACTTCCGGTTGGCCCTTCCCAGGGCGGAATCGGGGTTCACCCCGAGATGGCGGGCGAGGTTGACTGCGGCGAAAAGAAGGTCGCCGAACTCGTCCTCGATTTTTGCAGGTTCGCCGTCCTGTACAGCCTCACGGAGCTCGTCCATTTCCTCCTCCACTTTACCATACAGAGGAGAAAGGTCTCCCTTCGGCCAGTCGAACCCGACATGGGCAGCCTTCCCCTGAATGCGGAATGCCTTCGCCAGCGGCGGCATTCCATCGGGAACGCCTGCGAGGAGGGATGTATCCTTCTTTTTTTTGCTCTCTTTTTCTCCGGTCTTGATCTGCTCCCAGTTTACAAGCACGTCTCCGGTGGAATCGGCCCGGGCGTCGCCGAACACGTGGGGATGGCGGCGCACCAGCTTATCCACAAGCCCCCGGATCACGTCCTCGGCAGAGAAGATTCCCGTCTCGGAGGCTATCTGGGCCAGGAACACAACCTGGAGCAGCACGTCTCCGCATTCCTCAAGAATGTCGGCGGAATCACCCTTCGTTACGGCATCCACCAGCTCGTAGGCTTCCTCCACGATATAGGCGCGCAGGCTTTCCATCGTCTGCTCCCTGTCCCACGGGCACCCGCCGGGGGCCCGCAGGCGGCTCATCACAGACACCAGTTCACCAAAAGCGCTGCCGCAGTTTTCGTTCATTCACCGCACCTGCTTTCCGTGACGGAGTACGGAAAGCACATCAGCCAGGCCCGCCGAACCTCCCGGCCCTGTAATCTTCCCCTCCGACGCATACCAGTATTTTTTTCTTTTCAATTCCTCAAAAACGGATCCTCTGCCCCGGAGAAGGGTATCTCTCCTCCCGCATTCCACAGACAAGATACCATACTTTCCGCCCCGTGAGCGCAGCAAAGATACTGAAAAGAGATTCCTGAGGCTCTCGGGAAGGGGACCGAATCTGTCCTGGACCTCCTTTTCCAGCTCCAGGAGCTCATCCGGGCTGTCGATGCGAAGCAGGCGCCGGTAGATGGCGATCCGTATGGTCTCCTGGGGAATGTAGGATGCCGGGATAAGGCACGGAATATCCGCCGTCACCTCCGCCGAGGAAGGGAGATTCCCCCGGAGTTTCCCGATCTCTTCCTCGAGCATGGCGTAATAGAGATACGAGTCTGCCCTTCCCCTTTCGTTCCCGTGCTGGGACGTGCCGAGCAGGTCGCCTCCTCCCCGGATCCTGAGGTCTTCCAGCGCAAGGTCATACCCCGCCCCACCCTCGTTGAGGGTGGTGATGGCGTCCAGCCTTTCGAGGGTCTCCTTCCCCAGCGGGTGTCCCTCGGGGTAGAGGAAATAGGCGAAGGCGGCTTCCTCTCTCCTTCCGACCCGTCCCCTCAGCTGGTACATCTGGGCAAGCCCGAGCTCCTGGCAGTCCTCCACGACGAGGGTGTTGGCCCCGGGAACGTCCAGCCCGCTCTCGATAATGGTAGTGCAGAGAAGGATGTCAAGCTGTTTATTATAGAATTTCAGCATGGTCTCTTCAAGCTCGTTTTCCTTCATCCGTCCGTGAGCCACACCAACGGAGGCCGAGGGAAAGAGCTTTCTGAGGAAGGATGCCCGCTCGTCCAGGCGGTAGATCCGGTTGGACACGTAGAAGACCTGACCGCCCCGTTCCAGTTCCCTTGCGACGGCCGATTTCACGAGCCCCGTGTTCCAGGGTCCCGCCGCCGTAATGACAGGCACCCGGTTGTGGGGCGGCTCGTTGAGCAGAGAGATGCTCCTCATGCCCTTCAGGGAGAGGGCAAGAGTCCGGGGAATGGGAGTGGCGGAGAGCATGAGCACGTCCACGTTCTCCCGGGCTTCCTTGAGCTTTTCCTTTGACAGCACGCCGAAGCGGTGCTCCTCGTCCACCACGATGAGGCCGAGATCCTTGAAGACAACGTCCTTCTGGAGCATCCTCGCGGTTCCTATGAGAATATCTACCCTTCCGGAGGCTGTCCCTTCCAGCACGTCACGCTGCTCCTTCCGGGAGGAAAACCTTGAAAGAATGGCCACGTTCACCGGGAATCCCGTCATGCGGGCGGTAAAGGACATGTAGTGCTGCTGGGCAAGAATGGTCGTGGGCACCAGCACCGCCGCCTGCTTCCCCCCCTGGACTGCCTTGAAGGCCGCACGGACGGCGACCTCGGTCTTTCCGTAGCCCACGTCTCCCACAAGGAGCCTGTCCATAGGATAGGGATTTTCCATGTCCGCGGCCACCTCGGCAATGGCCGTAAGCTGATCCCGTGTTTCTGTGTGGGGGAAGGCCTCCTCGAACTCGCGGTACAGCCCGTCGGGCTGAGGAAAGGCGAACCCCTCAACCAGCTCCCGCCTGGCGTAGAGCTCCAGCAGACCCCGGATTTCCTTCTGGACCCGCTCCCGGGTCTTGGCCACGCTCTTTTTCCACTTGACGCCCCGAAGGGAGTCGAGACGGACGTCGCCGCTCATGTGATCCGGCAGGGGCGTGATCTTGTAAAGCTGGAGAACGGGAAGAAAGAGACGCTGGCTGCCGTCGAATTCCAGGATGAGGCTGTCCATCACCTCGCCGCCCACGGAGACCTCCTCGGAGCCCCGGAAGACACAAAGGCCGTACTCCTCGTGGACAAGGAGCTGCCCCTCAGACAGGCGGTCGTTCCATTCCCTTGGAGGAGCCGTGAGCATTCCCGGCCCGGTGATTTTTTCCGATATGCCCGCAAGCTCCAGGTCGGATATATAGCCGACGCGGGATCCGGAATCGAGAAACCCCCTTGAGAGGGTGCCGTCCACCGGCAGGACGGATGCCTCCTCTCCGAAAGAGAGAATCCGCCGGTTCTTCGTGGCGAGGAAAAGCGTGTAGCCGTCCTTCTTCCAGGAGTCGCTCATCCACCGGAACTTCTCCATGCTGCCCCGGAAAGGGGGTATTTCTTCCAGGTTCACCGCAGCCTCGGAAAAGGCGGCCGAGGCTGTAACCCTCAGCCTGGGCCTGGAGGCAAGACGAAGAAAGAAATCGTTCCACGGCGGAAGGGCCGCTCCCCTGCCGCCGGCCTCCACAATGTCCCTCCAGAGCATGGTGTAAGAATCGACGGAGACTTCAATCTTTGCGGGCTCAAAAAAAACCGACACCCCGTTGTGCGGGAAAAAGTCGAACAGGGAGGCTTCCTTCGACGTGCTGAGGGAATGGATGTCCGCATCGTCCAGCAGCCCCACGCTCATCTGGGTGCGGGGTGAGAAGCTGCGCACGCTCTCCACCGTGTCGTCGAAGAACTCGAACCTCAGGGGGTGAGCGTAGGCAGGATCGAAAACGTCCAGAATATACCCCCTGAAGATGAACTGGCCCGGCGCCCACACAATGTCAGATCGTTCATACCCTGCATGGACAAGCCAGTCGAGGAGCCTGTCCCTCTGGTACTCCCTGCCCGCCGCGATGCGTATGTCCCGACTGCCCTTATACACCGGCCCGAGGAGTGCTCCCCCGCTTGCGGCCAGGATACCGCCCTCCTCCCTCCACCCGGCGAGAATCTCGCCGCGCTGGACGGGAAGGGCCCTGTCCGCCACGCCGTGGGGTGTCAGGGGGATTTCCTGCAGCAGCCGAACCTGTTCTCCGGGAAAAAGGGTCTCCCAATCAGAGCAGAAGAGCGCAGCCTGCTTCGTATCGGGAAAGACAAGGAGGGCAGGAGAGGCCGGGTTTCTGCAGATCCAGCACCGAGCGGCGCCGTCGAGGGGAAGATGGAGAGCCGAGCCTCCGGTCCAGAGGCGTTCGTCGAGACTCCAGATACTGTTCCGTTGTGTGGCGGAGACGTTTCTCATATATTTCTCCATATCCTGAAAAAGAGGCGGCGGAATTCCCGCCGCCTCCTCAGTCAGTTGCGTTGATTGTGTTCATCGCCTTGTCGGCGCCTTCAGAACACCAGAGTTCCACCCCATCGGCGGCACGGTCGAGAAGGTCGGGCAGCCCGGACCGTTCGTGTCCGGAAAAGGCCCCGAGAACCCAGGACACCATGCCCTTCTCTCCGGGGGCCGCCCCCACGCCGATCCGCAGTCTGCAGACTTCCAGGGTTCCCGCCGTTCCAAGGATGGAAAGCATTCCCTTGTGGCCTCCAGCCGATCCCTTCTTCCGGAGCCGGAGCTTTCCGTAGGGAAGAGCCACGTCGTCGTAGATCACCAGGACGTCCTCTTCCCAGGAGAGTGAGAAATACTCCGCCGCCTCCCGCACCGCCCTGCCGCTGAGGTTCATATATGTCAGCGGCTTCAGGAGAAGCAGTTTTTCCCCGTTCAGGAAATGGGTCCAGGCCATTGATGAGAACTGCATCCTCGGCGTGCCGCAGGAATACCTGCCCGCAAGGTGGTCCACCACGAGCCATCCCGCATTGTGCCTGGAAAAGACGTACTCCGGGCCGGGATTTCCCAATCCGGCGATGATCTTCAACCGGGGCTACTCCTCCTCGGTCTTGGCCTTGCCCTTGGCGACGACTTCCACTTCCTTCTCCTCACCGGCAGTCTCCTCGGCTTCGGCGACGCCCCTGGGGATAATCACGGACACAACGACGTCGTCGGGGTCGGAGAGGATCTCTGCCCCTTCGGGAACGGCAACGTCCTTGACGTGAACCTGGGAGCCGAGCTTCATGGAGGAAACGTCCACGGTGACGGAATCAGGAATCTGGCTGGGGAGCACTTCCATGGAAATTTCACGGAGAACATGGTCGATAACGCCGCCGAGCTTCACTCCGGCGCAAACGTCGCGGCCGACAAGCTCAACAGGGACATTCACCGAGATCCTGTGCCCCTTCACCAGCTGAAGGAAGTCGATATGAAGAACCTTTCCGTTGAGGATGTCCTTCTGGACCTCCCTCATAAGCCCCATTTCCTCTTTGCCGTCAGGCATGGCAAGGAGCATGGTATGGGTCTCCCAGTGGCCGGAGGCAACAACCTTCGCGATATCGGCTGTCTTCACTTTCGCAGGAACTGACCCGGGGTACTCGGGACCGTAAACAACGCAGGGGACATAGCCCGCGGGACGCAGCTTGCTGCATGCTTCCTTGCCTTTTCCTTCACGCGCTTCAAGAACTACCTTCACCATTTCCGACATAACAGATACATCCTCCTTAAAATACGATCCCCGCCGCGAAAGCAGGAAAACCGGAACAGCCTAATCGAAGAGGCTGCTCACCGAACGGTCGCTGTGGACCCGCAAAATGGCTTCCGCGAAAAGGGGGGCTATTGACAATTGAATGATTTTATCCGATTTCTTGCTCTCAGGCAATGGGATTGTATCGGTCAAAATCACTTCGTCGATCCCGGAATTTTCCAGACGCTCCAGGGCAGGCCCCGAGAGAACTCCGTGGGTGGCACAGGCGAAAACCTTTACCGCCCCGCGGTCCTTGATGAGCGCGGCAGCGTTGCAGATGGTGCCCGCCGTGTCAATGATGTCGTCCACAAGGACGGCGGTCTTTCCGCTGACATCACCGATGATGTCCATAACTTCGCACAGGTTGGCAACCTCGTGGGATCGCCGCTTGTCCACGATGGCAAGGTCGGCCTGAAGGCTTCCGGCGAACTTCCTCGCCCGCACAACGCCCCCCACGTCCGGCGCCACCACGACGAGAGATCCGCAGGCCTGGCTTTCGGCGATGTTCTCCTTGAAATAGCTCCCCAGGAGAGGCATGCCCGTCAGATGGTCCACGGGGATGTCGAAGAACCCCTGGATCTGCCCTGCGTGAAGGTCCGCTGAAATCACCCGGTGAGCCCCGGCACCCGTGAGGAGGTTGGCCATAAGCTTGGCGGAGATGGGATCCCTCGGCTTGGTCTTCCGGTCCTGCCGGGCGTAGCCGAAATAGGGGACGACCACGTTGATCCTGTATGCCGACGCCCTCTTCAGTGCATCGATCATGATAAGGAGCTCCACGAGGTTTTCGTTGACCGGATTGCATGTAGGCTGGATGACGAAAACATCCGCTCCCCGAACGCTTTCCTCGATGGAAAGGCCGATCTCCCCGTCGGAAAAGCGGAAGTGCTTTGCCCGGGAAAGTTCTATTCCCAGTTCACTGCATATTCTGCGCGCAAAGGACGGATGAGCCGTTCCGGAAAAGATCTTCAGCTCCCGTATGTTGGTCCCCATCATTTCTGGTGTCCTCCTCCATTCGCCATTTTCCTTTTTCGATCTGCCCATCCTTCGATATTGCGCTGTCTCGCCCGGCCGACCGCAAGAGCGCCGTCGGGCACGTCCTGGGTCACCACGGACCCCGCCGCCGTGGATGCCTCGTCCCCCATGGTCACCGGCGCGACGAACATGGTGTCGCTGCCCACGAAGCACCGGTCCCCGATCACCGTCGGGTTTTTCTTTTCCCCGTCGTAGTTGCATGTGATCGTCCCTGCTCCGATGTTGGTGTCCTCGCCCACCGTCGCGTCTCCCATGTAGGCGAGATGGGGCACCTTGCTCCCCCTGCCGATGCGGGACTTCTTGACCTCCACGAACTTGCCTCCCTGGGATTTTTCGGCGAACTCAGCCCCGTCCCGGATAACGATAAAGGGACCGACCTTCGCACCGTCTCCAAGGGTGCTGTCGCTCAGGACGGCATGGCTCACCACCTCGGCGCCGCGGCCAAGGGTCATGTTCCTGAGCACGGAAAAACCTCCGATGCGGCTGCCCCTGCCGATGGCGGTGGATCCCCAGATCTGCACGAAGGGATCGATGGAGACATCCTCACCGATAGTCACCTTCGGCCCGATCCACACCGATGACGGATCGAGCATCCGGACGCCCCCGGAGAGGTGCAAGCCAACGATGCCCTCCCGGATCAGGGAAACAGCATCGGCAAGCTGGCGGGGGGTATTGATGCCGCGGAACTCGTCCTCCCTTCCGGAGGGGATGGCGCGGACAGTCATGCCGTCCCGAACCATCATGGCGATGATGTCGGGAAGGTAATATTCGCCCTGGGCGTTTTCGTTGTCGAGCCTGTAAATATGGGGAAGAAGGGAGGAGACTTTGAAAATATAAATGCCGCTGTTCACTTCCGAGAGGAGTTTCTGCTCTTCCGAGGCGTCCTTCTCTTCCACGATGGACACCCCGTTCTGCGACCGGACAACCCTTCCGTATCCGTAGGGGTTCGCCGCGCTGAAGCTGATGAATGAACAGTCGGCGCCTTCCTTCCTGTGATCCTCCACCAGCCGGGAGAGGGTTGCTTCCTTGAGCAGGGGGACGTCCCCCGGAAGGACGAGAAGGTGGTCGAAGCCCGCCCACCATTCCTTGGCGATCTGTACGGCGTGGCCGGTGCCGAGCTGCTGGTGCTGCCAGATGGGAACCGTTTCCGGCCATTCGGCAGCAAGATAATCCCTGACCACCTCTCCCTTGTGCCCCACCACAACGGCGGAAGCGCTTACGGATCCCGTGCAGCCGAGCTGTTCGAGGACTCGGAGCACGTAAAAGAGAACCGGCTGGTCAAGGGCAGGAAGCAGAACCTTCGGGAGGTCGCTCTTCATCCTGGTTCCTTTTCCCGCTGCGAGAACCAGAGCCCCTGTGACTCCTTCAGAGCCTGACAAAAGAATCAACACCTT
>CAZJAR010000022.1:0-435 GCA_964543785.1 uncultured Synergistaceae bacterium
CGGTTGCAGAGCACTCCGTGCTGGTGGATGCCGGCCTCGTGGGCGAAGGCGTTTGAGCCGACGACGGCCTTGTTGGGGGGTACCGGGAACCCCGTCATCCTCGATACAAGGGAGCTGACGCCCCAGAGCTTTGTTGTATCCAGGGATGTTTCGCAGCCGTAGCTGTCCCTCCTTGTCCGAAGTCCCATGGCCACTTCTTCAAGGGACGCGTTTCCGGCCCGTTCCCCCAGGCCGTTCATCGTGCACTCCACCTGCCTGGCCCCTGCCCGCACGGCCGCAAGGGAGTTCGCCACCGCCATGCCGAGGTCGTTGTGGCAGTGCACGGAGATCTCGGCTTTTTCTATGCCTTTCGTATTTTCCCGGATGTACTTCACCAGGCGGTACATCTCGTCCGGCGTGGCGTAACCTACCGTATCCGGGATATTGATGACGTTC
>CAZJAR010000022.1:445-27627 GCA_964543785.1 uncultured Synergistaceae bacterium
CGAGGTCGTTGTGGCAGTGTACTGACCAGGTCACCCCGGGACGGTCCGTCGCCTTGATGACCGCATCGACGAAGGAGCCGAATTCCTCGGGAACTGCGTATCCCACCGTGTCGGGGATGTTGAGGGTAGAGGCTCCGCAGTCGGCGGCGTTACGGAAAACCTCTGCGAGGAATGCCGTGTCGGAGCGGCTCGCGTCCTCGGCGGAAAACTCCACGTCTTCCACGAGGGAGCGGGCATAGGTTACAGCCTGCCTGACCTCACCGAGAACCTGTTCGGGGGTCATCTTCAGCTTGAACTCCATGTGAATGGGACTCGTGGCAATAAACGTGTGGATTCTGCCCCTTTCGGCTCCCCGGAGCGCCCCGGCGGCGGAGCGGATATCCTCTTTCCGTGTCCTGGCGAGGCCTGCGATGACAGGTCCTTTCACCGTACCGGCGATGAGCTTCACGGCCTCGAAGTCGCCGGGAGAGGCTGCCGGAAAACCGGCCTCGATAACGTCCACGTTCATCTTCGCGAGCTGGAGGGCTATCCGCAGCTTCTCTTCCCTGTTCAGGTTGATCCCGGCAGCCTGCTCTCCGTCCCGGAGGGTGGTGTCGAAAATACGTACCCTGTGGTTCTCCGTCATGTCCTTCTCTCCTTTCATCCTGTCCCTTCCCGGAAATAAAAAAAAGAGCCGGAACCTCCTTGAGAGAGGTTCCGGCCCGGGAATGCCGTTCCGCAGCTTACCAGGCTGCCGGCGTTCCTGGGGGGAACCGGCAACCGAGGAGGAGGCACAGGGAGGAAGATACGGTGCGAAGGCACTGTACTGATCCTGTCATGGCTGGTTCCCTCCTTTCCTCGGGGCTTGGTAAGATTCGACCATTTTGGGGGAGGAGTCATGAAATGTCAATACCAAAGCAAAAGAGAGATAAAAAGAGTATTTTCAAAAAATGGTCTGGAATTAGCCCGAATCTCCCCTTTTCCGGAGGTTCATAGAGAGGGGATTTTACTGTAATATAAGAAACCGGAAAAAAAGAAGTGCGGCACAGACAAGGAAAGCGGAGGTGGGCGAAGTGAAGTTCAAAGAAGACAGCCGGTACCGCCAGGCGAACCGCGAGGCAGTCATATCCCTCGGCATGTACGTCCTGTTCTTTGCATGGTGGTATTTCACAGCTTATGGTCTCGGCTCGGGAGATCCGGGGGAGTATACCTACGTCCTCGGGCTGCCCTCGTGGTTTTTTTACAGCTGCATCGTCGGATACCTCGGGATTTCCCTGGTGGTCTGGGCGGTGGTCCGCCTCTTCTTCTCGGAGGATTCAATCGAGGGGAATGATTCCGAAGAGACTGGAGGCAGGCAGAAATGAACAGCTTGAACATGATTCTGCCGCTGGTGGTGTACCTCGTCCTCGTTTTCGCCATTGCGGTGTGGGGAAAACGGGCAGCGGCAAAAACGTCCGATGTCAAGGGTTTTCTCGAGGAGTATTTTCTTGGCGGCCGTTCCATGGGGGGCTTTGTCCTGGCCATGGCTGTGATCACCACCTACACCAGCGCCAGCAGTTTCGTCGGCGGCCCCGGGGTTGCCTACAAGCTGGGGCTCGGCTGGATTCTTCTCGCCATGATCCAGGTGCCCACGGCGTTTCTTACCCTGGGCGTCCTCGGCAAAAAATTCGCCATCGTCTCCCGTAAGGTGAATGCCGTGACCATCACGGAATACCTGAGAGCCCGGTATAAGAACGAACTCGTGGTGGTGATCGCCTCCCTTGCCATCCTGGTATTCTTCATGGCCTCCATGCTGGCCCAGTTCATAGGCGGGGCGAGGCTCTTCCAGACGGTGACGGGCTATCCCTACCTCGCGGGGCTCATTATCTTCGGCATCACTGTGGTAATCTACACCACAGTGGGAGGCTTCCGGGCGGTGGTGATCACCGATACGATCCAGGGGTGCGTCATGATCTGCGCTTCGGTGGCCCTGCTGTGGGCTGTTGTGAACGCAGGGGGCGGCATGGAGAAGATCATGGCCGTCCTCCGGGAAACGGACCCCGCCCTTCTCACTCCGACGGGGCCGGGGAACGCCATCCCCAAGCCCTTCATTCTCTCCTTCTGGGTTCTTGTGGGCTTCGCCGTCCTCGGCCTGCCCCAGACCACCCAGAAATGTCTCGGCTTCCGTGATGCCCGGTCCATGAACAACGGCATGATCATCGGCACCTTCGTGGTTGGTTTCCTCATGCTGACCATGCACCTCGTGGGAGCCCTCGGACGTGCCGTCCTGCCCGGGATCGAGGTGGGCGACCTCGCCGTGCCCACTATAACGGTAAAACTGCTTTCCCCCTTCTGGGCGGGAGTATTCATCGCCGGGCCCCTCGCCGCCATCATGTCCACCGTGGACTCCATGCTCATCATCTCTTCCGCGGCCATCGTGAAGGATCTCTACCATCACCATGCGGTCAGGAAGAATCTTCCGGTCACCCCGGAGAAACTGGGACGGATGAGCCTGGTCGTTACAGCGGTGATAGGCACAATCGTTTTCCTGGCGGCACTCCGTCCTCCGTCGCTGCTGGTGTGGATCAACCTCTTCGCCTTCGGGGGTCTGGAAGCGGTCTTTTTCTGGCCCACGGTGCTGGGACTCTACTGGAAACGGGCCAATGCCACGGGGGCCCTTCTCTCCATGGCTGTGGGCTGCGGAACCTTCTTCTGGCTCATGATCGCCAAGATCCAGGTCGGAGGAACCCACCAGATCGTGCCCACAATTGTGGTAGCCCTTGCCGCCTTCATTCTCGGCTCGTATATCGGGAAAAAGCCTGATGACGAAACTCTCGCCGCTTTCTGGGGAAGGGAATGAGGCAGTGAAGCCCTGCGTAGGCTGACAAAAGCAAACAGGAAGAAAACACGCTTGACTCGTGTGTCACTTTGGGACTATTCTAGTACTGAGGTTCTTTTCAGCGTTCCGGTGTGCAGTTTTGTTGGAGAAAAGGCGTCCAAAGCCAGCGAGGGGAGGCAATAATCCCCTGTATCTGCCCTGTTGGGCGGAATGCGTTGAGGAGGTGGATTTCTTCATGGACAAAATTACCCGGGAGGAGCTCAAGGAACTGTCCGCACACTCGAGGGAACTTTGTGTATCCCTTTTTATGCCGGCGTTCCGGGCCGGAAGGGAGACGGAACAAAACCAGATCCGCTTTAAAAACCTGCTCAGGGAGACGGAGAACAGGCTTTCCGCCTCAGGATCACGGTCACAGGAAATCCAGGAACTGCTCAAACCGGCCCGGAGCCTTGTAGACGACCCCTTGTTCTGGCAGCGCCAGGGAGACGGCCTCGCTGTTTTCCTGGCCGCGGGGTATTTCAAAAACTACAGGCTTCCCCTTTCATTCCAGGAATCGGTCACCCTTGCCCGCCGCTTCCACTTTACCCCTTTGCTTCCCTATTTCTCCGGAGAAGGCAGGTTTTATGTCCTTGCCCTGAGCCGGAATATGATCAGGCTCCTGGAGGGATCGCGGCACACCGTGGACGAAGTCGACGTGGAGTCCCTTCTTCCGAGCCTGGGAGATGCCTTCCGCTTCGACCGTTTTGAAAAGCAGCTTCAATTCCACACGGGGACGGCAGCCGGAAGATCGGGGGGCAGGGCGGCCATGTTCCACGGCCATGATCCGAGTGATGAAGAGAAGGGAAGGCTCCTCCGGTGGTTCCGGAAAATTGACGGGGATCTTCCGGATATCCTCCGCGGAAGCAGATCCCCCCTTGTTCTGGCAGGTGTTGAATACCTGCTCCACATCTACAGAGAGGCCAATTCCTATCCATTCCTGCTCGACGAGGGTGTTCCGGGGAATGCCGACGATCTCCGTCCGGAGGAACTTCACGGACGGGCCTGGCCCATTGCCGAAAAGGCCCTTTCAAGGGGAACCGGCCAGGCACTGGATCGGTATGCGGAACTGTCCGGGTCGGAGAACGTATCGTCCAATGTGGAAAAAGTGCTCGAAGGTGCCCACCATGGAAGGGTGGACGCTCTTTTCGTGGACGGCGGCGCCCGCATGACCGGATGCTTCGACCAGGAAGAAAGCAGGGTCCTCACCGGTGAGTCTTGCGGGGGCGAGGAGGAGGATCTTCTCAATCTTGCGGTTGTCCAGACACTCATCCACGGAGGAACGGTATTCGCGATAAGCTCTGGAGCCATGCCGGGCGGCGAGCCGCTGGGAGCTATCTTCCGGTTCTGAAGGCCTGAACACGCCGGAGGGTGCGGGTATACCCGCACCCTCCGGCGTGTTCAGGCAGTCCGGGCGTTAATTTTTGTTTTTTCCCGGAATTTTCCTTTCGCAGGGTACCCCTGTCTGGCACTTCCCGCATCCGTAGCGCGGGGAGTGCTTTTTTTTCATGAGGTCAAGGTACTCCGAGCAGAGAACATGGTCCTTGCCCTTTTCCAGGGAAATCGCACCGGCGGGGCACTTCGCGGCGCATTCGCCGCAGAGGGTGCAGTTCCCGTACAGCTCCTCCGGGATGACATTGTCGGGAGCCAGGGGGATGGTGGTGATCACGCTGCCGAACCTCCCTGCCACCCCCAGGGAGGTAATGAGTCCCTTTGAGAGGCCGAAGGTACCGAGACCGCAGACAAAGGCCACATGCCGTTCGGACCAGTTGCTGGTGAAGGTCACAGGGAAAGGAGTGCCCTCCCCGTCACGGAAGACTGTGTTTTTCAGGGTGCAGGATGCGAACCGCGGGTCCACCGCGGGAGCGACCGCGTCGCCTCCTTCATCGCGGAGGTGTTCGGCGAGAGCCCGGGAAAGACGGTCTATGAACTCCTGCCCCTCTATTCTTCCATGGAGCCATTCCGGGGCGGGTTCAGGGCCGGATTCCGCATTGGCCTCCCGGACCCTGCCAGTGAAGGGGAGGAAGAAAGATACCACTGAACGGGCTCCGGGAAGCCATTCCCGGGGAAGAAGAAACTGGGGGCCCACAACTCCCTCCCCTTTCAGGAGGAGGAAGGCCGGGTCATCGGCGGCGGCTGTACCCACGAGAGCGGGAGAAAACATCTCCATTCCCGCAAGGTCGTTCCGGAGGGCTTTTTCCGGCGAAACCACGTTCCAGCCGGAATCGTTTCTGAAGGCTTCGATGAAATTGAGGATATCCGTGGTTTCCATGGCCTTCCCTCCTGTCAGTTGTTCATTCCGGTGATATCTCCCTTTATACCCTTCCGGTTTCGAACCTGCAACGGGGAGAATACAACTTTTCCATCGTTGACTGTTTTTGAGGAATTGGAGTACTCTACAGGCTGGCTGCCGGTATGCAGGAGATGGAACGCCGGCGGAAGGATGGGGGGTATGGAAGTGAAAGTGTATCTTTACGTGCTTGATGCTCTTGCCGACTGGGAAATCGGTTATATTACAGCGGAACTCCACAGCGGCAGGTTTTTGCGGAAAGACGCGGCGGTGTCCCTCCTGAGGACCGGAAAATCGCTCTCGGGAGTCGTCTCCATGGGAGGAGTTCCCCTGGTCCCCCAGGTGCCCCTGGGAGAGGTCTCCTTTTCCGGAGATGATGTGCTGGTGCTCCCCGGGGGGGACGGATGGATGACGGAATCCCATGATGAACTGGTCTCCCTTTTGCCTGATCTGGCTTCAAGGGGGA
This sequence comes from uncultured Synergistaceae bacterium, assembly GCA_964543785.1. GTDB lineage: Bacteria > Synergistota > Synergistia > Synergistales > Aminobacteriaceae > Aminivibrio. The sequence continues at coordinate 6,035 of CAZJAR010000022.1, forward strand.
CTCTCCTTGCCGGAATATGCGCGGGAACGGTTCCTCTTGCCCGGGCGGGGCTGCTGAACGCCAGGAAGCACACCAGCGTTGCCAGGGAGTTTCTCGAGGCGGTCTGCCCTGAGTATTCCGGGGGGACGCTGTACGCCGATGCATCCGCCGTCCGGGATGGACGCCTGATCACCGCCACCGGAGTGGCTCCTTTGGAGTTTTCCCGGGAGCTCTTCGCAGAGATGGCCGTAATGAAGCCGGAGACCCTGGAAAACTGGTATCTGCTCCACAAGACCGGGGAGACACGGTACTATTATGGTTTTGAGAATTCTTTGAAAGAATAAACAGGGGCGCATCCCGTCACCGAACCTTTCGGGACAGGAGGAGTGCCGGTTTGCAGGAGGATGTCATGGAGCTGGAAACCTATATTGTCAACGCCTTCGCAGATGCCCCCGGACGAGGAAACCGGGCCGGGGTGGCCGTGTCGCCGGAGCACCCTCCGGAGGATGTGATGCAGCTTGTGGCTGCCGATATGGGGGCATCCGAGACCGCATTCGTTGCACCCGGGGAACGGGCCTGGAATATCCGGTGGTTTTCGCCTCTGAAGGAAATGTCCCTGTGCGGGCATGCCACCCTCGCAGCCTCGCGGGTGCTCTTCGGGAAAGAGCCCCTGACCGACTCCCTGGTGTTCCGCTACTCCGGGGGAATTCTTCCGGTTCATCGATACCCGGACGATTCCATCGGAATGGAATTTCCCCTGGACGATTATCTGCGGTGTCCGCCGGAAGCCGCCTTCTATGATTTCTTCGGACCTCTCAGGGTGACGGACTGCATTTGCGGCCGGAGAACCGGGAAAGTCATCATCGTCACCGATGAGGGAACGGACCTGAAGGCGATCACACCGGACTTCAACAGGATGGCGGAGTACAGGGGGGTCTGCAGCAGCGGAATCGCCGTCACCAAAGCCTCGTCGGTCTACGATTTCGAATCCAGGTACTTCAACCCCTGGGCGGGAGTGAACGAAGACCCGGTCACGGGCTCTGTCCATACTGTGCTTGCCCGGTACTGGAGCGATCGGCTGAAAAAGAAGTCTCTCGCCGCATTCCAGAATTCGGCCCGCCCGGGGGAACTGCTTCTCACGGTGGAGGAGGACCAGGTAGAGATCCGGGGGAAAGCCCGTATTGTCATGCAGGGAACGTTTTTTTTCTAGGAGACATTTCTCTCCCTGGAGAAATATTCTGAAGAAGATTTGGTAAAAACAGGAGAAGTTTTATAAAAATATAGAATAAATCCACCTGTTAATGGAATAGTTGGCACGTTTGCATTTGACAGACATCGATGGTGCATGTAGACTGTGGACCTATACGAAAGAGTTCCCGATTCCCACATTCCTGCTCCAAGAGAAGGGGGCGTCACCTGTAAGAAGAAGACTGTTTCTGGGAGTGTTCACTCTGCTGTTTGTTTTTCTGGCGGCATCAGCGGCATTCGCCGCGCCGAAGGTGATCAAGATCGGCCATACCGGTACCAAGGACCATCACTACCAGATGTACCTCGAAACCTGGGCGGAGAAAGTTGCCGCTGCGACGGACAACCGGTACGCCTTCGAAATTTATCCTTCCGACCTGTACGGCAAGCCCAATCAGCTTATCGAGGGGGCGCAGCTCGGCACGACCGATATGGTTCTCGCCACCGGATCTCTTCTGACTTCGTACAACCCCAAAATCGGTGTCCTCAGCCTTCCCTTTATCTTCAAGGATTCCCAGGAAGCCCACGATGTTCTGAACGGTCCCGTGGGCAAGGAATTTGAAGAAGGACTGGCGAAGAGAAACCTCATCATCCTCGGGTGGTGGGAAAACGGCATGCGCCATCTTTTCCCCCCGAAGCCGGTGAACGGCATCGAGGATCTCAAGGGACTGAAGCTGCGGGTCATCAACTCCGCCGAAATGATCGATACCATCAACGCTTTCGGAGCCAGCGCTGTTCCCATGGCCTTCAACGACGTATATTCCGCCTGGCAGCTCAAGACCATCGACGGATGCGAAGGAACGACGACCCACATGCTCACCCAGAAATACTTCGAACTGACGAAGAGCGCGGCACTTCTGTGGTACATGCACGTCTCCAATCCCCTTGTGGCTTCAAAGAGATTGTGGGACTCCATTCCAGATGCCGACAAGGCGGTTTTCCTCGATGAGGCGAAGAAAATGAGCGCTTTCTCTTTCGATTTTCAGCGGCAGATGGACGAAAAGGAGATCAAGCAGTGCGAGGAGCTCGGCGTGGTTTTCACCCGGCCGGACCGGGAGCCTTTCGTCCAGGCCGTCGCTCCCATGTATGAAAAATATCGTCCGAAGTACGGCGATATGATCGACAAGATCCAGGCTATAACCCAGAAGAAATAATCCATTAGAATCAACTGAATCGAGGCGATCCGGGAACCTCTTGCGAGGCATTTCCCGGATCGTCCCCGTAGTGGATCCATTCTTTTTCGCTTTTCAGGTCAAATTGCCGGGAGGTCCATCGGACTATGCTCAGACTGCTAAAATATTTAAACGACAAGATAACCTGGCTTCTGAACTGGCTCATGATTGTTCTCATGTCGCTTATGGTGGTGTTCATCGTCGCCCAGGTTTTTTACCGCTATGTGCTCATGAAGCCCCTCTCATGGTCGGAGGAACTTTCCGGGTACCTGTTTTCCGGAGTGTTTTTTTTCGGCTCGATCCTTCTTTTCCGTGAGTCGAAACATATAAACATGTCTCTCCTGGTGGAATCCATAAAGAACCGTTTCGTGAGAGAACTCGTCACTGTCATTGCCCATCTGTTCTCTTTTTTCTTCCTTGCGGTCATGGTCTGGTATTCATATCCCATGGCACTGCAGATTCTCGAGTTCGAGGTCGTTTCACCATCCATGGAGTGGCTCCGGATCGGTTATGTCTTTCTGATAGTCCCGGTGGCCAGTTTTCTCTCCCTGGCTGTTTTGCTGGAAGTTATCCTTGATTCGCTTGTCAGGCTGAAGGAGTCACGATCATGAGTATTTTTCTTGTACTTTTCTTCATTTTCTTCCTGCTCATAGGGGTCCCGATCGCTGTCTCCCTGGGGCTGACATGTATTTTTTCAGTCCTCGTCACCGGGGCTTTCGGAGTTGAGGTGCTGATCCAGAAGACGTTCAACGCGGGAAATTCCTTTGCTCTCATGGCGATTCCCTTCTTCATCCTGGCAGGGAATATCATGGCAGCGGGGGGAGTTTCGAGAAGGCTTGTGAATCTCGCAGGCGCCCTTTTCGGGAGAATGAGCGGCGGGCTGGCCCTTGTGGCTACCCTTGCATCCACATTTTTCGGGGCTGTTTCGGGATCGGCCCCTGCCACAACTGCCGCTATCGGCGGCGTCATGCTCGGTCCCATGGCTGAAAAGGGCTACGACAAAAATTTTGCAGGCGCTGTCGTTGCAGCTTCGGGAACCATAGGCCTCATCATTCCTCCCAGTCTGACCATGGTCCTGTACGGAGTGTCAACGGGGGTTTCGATCGGTGAACTTTTTATTGCCGGAGTTGTTCCGGGACTCATCATCTGCGTCGTCCTCATGGCGGTAGAATATGTCATTTCTCTGAAGCGGGGGTACAAGGGAGACGAACCTGCCTCCTTCAAAACGATTTCACGGTATTTCAGAGAAGCGGTTTTCGCTCTTTTCATGCCGGTCATCATTCTCGGAGGGATTTATGCCGGAATTTTCACCCCGACGGAATCAGCGGCGGTGGCAGTGGTCTACGGCCTGATTGTCGGCATATTCATCCACCGGGAACTTACCTGGAAGGACGTGTCGAAGCTCATACTGAAATCTGCAAAATCCACGGCCCTCGTCATGTACCTTATGGTCACCGCAGAGGTACTCACCTATGTTCTTGTGAGCGAGCAGATTCCCCAGACCATCGCCGCCTCGATACTCAACGTTTCAACCAATGCCGTTGTGGTGCAGCTCATCATGGTGTTCATCCTTCTGGTAGTGGGGACATTTCTGAACAATTCCGCGGCCATGGTGCTTCTTGCCCCGATTTTTTACCCTATCATAATGAGCCTGGGCGTTGATCCTCTCTTCTTCGGGATTATCATGGTCATTTCGCTGGCTATAGGGCACAATACGCCTCCCGTCGGCCTGTGTCTTTTTATCGCGTGCGACATAGGCAACCTGAAGCTGGAGTATCTTGTAAAGGAGATCATTCCTCTGGTGGCCGCGCTTATCGTAACAGTGGTGGTGCTCAATTTCTTCCCTGACGTGATCCTCTTCCTTCCAAGAATGATGCGGTAAATGCAGAAAGAGAACGCCGGAATCCCGTTGCGGGTATCATCCGGCGTTCTCTTTCTGTGCTCTGCATTTCTCCCGGCGGCTACCTCCGCAGGATCTTAACCGCTTTTTCGATCCGTTCCAGTCCCTCTTTCAGAAGCACCCTCGGGGTGGCGATGTTGATTCGGGCAAATCCTGTTCCGCCGGTGCCGAACCAGTGCCCCCCGTCGAGGGCGACACCGCCCTTTTCCACGAGGAGGTTCTGCAGTTCCGGTCCGGTCATGTTCAGGGAGCGGCAGTCGAGGAGAGGAATATAGGTCCCTTCCGGCCGGATGAGCCGGATTTCGGGAAGTTTTTCGGCCAGAAACGCTTCGATGAAGTCGAGGCTGCCTTCAAGGTAGACGAGCAGTTCATCCAGCCAGGCATCCCCTTTCGTGTAGGCCGCCTCCAGGGCAATTGTCCCGAAGACGTTCCCCCCGTCGATGTGGAGGAAGTCGATGACGGACTGGTAATTGTCCCGGAGCCGTTTTGAAGGAATGATGACCGCGGCGGTGCTGAGTCCTGCAATGTTGAAGGTCTTGCTCGGCGCCACGGTGGTGATGCACAGGTCCCGTATCTTTTCGGAGACGTCGGCGAGAGGGGTGTGGCGGATTCCCCCGAAGAGGATGTCGCAGTGAATTTCGTCGGAAATGACGATAACTCCCCGGGAGGCGCAGATATGGGCGAAGGTTTCCAGCTCCTCCCTGGTCCAGACCCTCCCGCAGGGATTGTGGGGCGAACAGAGGAAGACGAGTTTCACGGACGGGTCGTCCAGCTTTTTCTCAAGGTCGGCGAAGTCCATCTTGAAGCGGCTTCCGGTAAAAATCAGCGGGTTTTCCACAACGCGGCGTCCCCGCCCGGTGATGGTGGCGAAGAAGGGATAATAGACCGGAGGCTGGACGAGCACGCCGTCCCCGGGTTGGGTGAAGGCGAGGATTGCAGCGGCCAGGGCAGGCACCACGCCGGGAGTGTGGCGGATCCATTCCGTGTCCGGCCTCCATCCGTGCCGGCGCTCGAACCACCCGGCAATGGCCTCACGGTATGGGGGCAATCGGCGGGTATAGCCGAAAATGCCGTGGTCCACCCGTTCCCGGAGGACCTCGACGACCTCGGGCGGTGCCTTGAAGTCCATGTCGGCCACCCACATGGGGAGGAGATCGGCGGTCCCGAAGATGGGTTCCATGCCGTCCCACTTCGCACAGACTGTTCCCCGCCGTTCGATGACAGTTTCAAAATCATAGCGGCTCATAATGTATCCTCTCTTTCTCTAAAAATACAAAGTATGACCGGAGAATCTCCAATATCTTATCATTTTCTTCCAATTTGGAAGAAAGCGGAAGTTTCCCTCCCCTCTTGTTTCCCCTTTCCGGAAGTGGTAGTCTTTTGACCTGTTCAGGTTAATACCCAAGATGTTGTGTGTGAAATCATTACCATACCCCTAATGGTGTGGAGGAGGGTACTTCATGGTTTTTTCGTACAAGGACAGGTTCCGTTCTTCCTTTCCGTTACCCGTGGCCACGGCAGGAGAAAGCGGTCTTTCCGAAAACGCGTTGTGGCTGCTTGACCAGCGGTATTTTGCACGGCGGTACGACTCCGTCTCAGACACAATACGGAAGGAGTCGTCCCTCGGCGAATTTGCCCGGAGGGTGGCCAGAATCGTAGCAAGCGCAGAGACGGCCTATCTCGGCGGGAGCGTCTCCGATCTCGAATGGCTCCGCCGTCTTGAAAACAGCATCTACGATGATATTACAAACAGGCGGTTTCTCTTCAACTCCCCGTGCCTGTTCGGCGCAGGGGCGGGAATGACCGTGAACCCCGTTCTCGCGGAGAAGATTTACTGCCCTCCGGAGGAGATGACCTTCAGTGACTATGACCTGCTTCGCTGCTCAAAGACGAAGAGTCAGCAGCTGTTTGCCTGTTTTGTCATTGATGTCCCGGACAGCATCGACGGTATTTTCGACGGAGTGAAGGATGCCGCCGTGATCAGCAAGTACGGCGGAGGGGTAGGAGGAAATTTCGGACATCTCCGGGAGCGTGGAAGCGTCATCAACGGGGGAATCGGCGGTCAGGCCAGCGGCCCGGTATCCTTCATGGAGACATGGAACACCATGGGTGCGGTGGTCGTCCAGGGAGGACGGCGCCGGGCGGCCCTCATGGGGATGCTCTTCGACGACCACCCCGATATTTTCGACTTCATCGACGCCAAGGTTGAGGAGGGGAGACTCCCCTATTTCAACATTTCCGTGTGTGTTTCCGACAAGCTCATGGAAGCTGCGGAGCGCGGGGGCGACTTCAGCCTTGTGTCCCGGAGCGACGGAAAGACCGTCAGGCAGGTACAAGGGGCGGATCTCTGGAACAAGCTCTGTGAAAGCGCCTGGAAGCGGGGAGATCCTGGCATTTTCTTCATCGACAGGGCGAACGACGATAACCTGCTGAAGCTCGGCGAAACGTGGAGGATCGAATCAACCAATCCCTGCGGAGAGCAGCCGCTTCCGAATTACACGAGCTGCAATCTCGGGTCGGTGAACGTGGAGGCCTTTGTCAGCACATCCCCGGACGGCAGCACATCCTTTGATTTCAGCGCATTTGTTGACCAGGTATTTCGTTCCATGTATTACCTTGACCTGGTGATAGACGCATGCTCCTACCCCCTGGAGAGGATCGAGGAGAGGACCAGGCGGATACGTCCCGTGGGTCTTGGCCTCATGGGGCTGGCCGATGCGGCCATTATGCTCGGTATGAGGTACGGTTCACACCGGTTCAACGAGTTTTGCAAAAATCTGGGCGATACCATGGGCAGCGCCGCTTTGTGCGCTGCCGTCGGGATCGTGTCGGAGATGGGCAAGGAGCCCTTCCCCGAAGCGGGACTCGTTGAAGAACTTTTTTCCAGGTTTGCGGAAGAGCAGGGAGAAAAACTCTTTCCAGAGTCATGGTACGGAAGGCTCGACAGGGATGGATTACGTTCCCTGCTGGAGAAGATGCGCTCTTCGTCCACCATTCCCTACACACTTTCGAATGCCCTCGAGGGTTTTACCACAGCCCAGGGGCTCGGGAGTGAAAGCGAGCGGCTTGATCTGGCTGGAAACGTGCTTCTTGCCTTCGCGAAAGGGAAGGTCAGAAACAGCCGGAGGCTCTCCGTCGCACCGACCGGATCGATCTCCATGCTCATTGACACCAGCGCCGGAATCGAACCGAATTTTGCCTGGAGCTGGACCCGGCGGATTGCCAAGGCTGACGGCGAAGGACAGGAAACGAGGGAATTCTGCCACAAGCTTCTTTCCCCTGCCCAGGTGGAGGAGCTCCACGAAAAGGGTAAACCTTCGGACCCGGTATTCGTGACGGCTTACGATATTTCTCCCGATGAGCACGTGGAGGTGACGGGCATTTTCGCCCGTGTGGTGGACAGCGGCATCAGCAAGACGGTAAATCTCCCCTCCGACGCCACCGTGGCCGAGGTGAAAGAAGTTTACCGCAGGTGCTATGCCATGGGGGCCAAGGGAATTACCATCTACCGGGATGGCTCGCGGTCCTTCCAGCCCATCGAGACGGCAAAAAAGCCCGAGGAGCAGGTGCTCCACACGAGCAGGGTAAAGGAGCGCCCGGGGCTCGTTGTCTTCGGAAAGACCATCAAGGAACAGACTCCCTGGGGCAGCATCTACGTCACTCTCAATTTTGACGGTACGGAACCCTTTGAGGTCTTCGCCACCATAGGAAAAAGCGGTTCGGAGCTGAAGGCAATGACAGAAGCCCTTTCAAGGGCCATTTCCATAGGCCTCCGGAGCGGAGGAAAACTGGAGGACTTCATTGCAACCCTGAAGGGACTTTCAGGCAAGGAGTACTGGCTTTTTGAGTTCGACGACAAGCACGTCGCCCGTTCCATACCGGATGCCATCGCCGTGCTCCTGGAAAAACTCATCGGCAGGGACGGAGAAGTTCACGGCGCCGAAGGCGGCGTCGCCTGTCCTGAGTGCGGCGCTCCAATGGAGATGATTTCAGGCTGCGAATACTGCTTCAGCTGCGGCTATTCACCCTGCAAGTAGGCCAAAACAAAAAAGGGGCGGAGGAAATTCCCCCGCCCCTTTCGCAATGTGTTTTTTTCAGCCTTCCAGGTTAAGTTTTGTTCCTATTCCCAGATCGGCAAGCTCCCTGTTTCTTGTTTCTTCCGCTTTCCTGGTTTCTTCAGCCCGCAGCTCTTCCTTTTTTCCGGGAACTTTTCTTTCGTCCCGGGTTGGGGCAGGGGCTTCAATCCCCCTGTTTTGGGGAAAAAGGACCCGGTATTCCTCACTGGTGATCTTCATCGGATTCTCTCCGCTCCTTTCTGTTGGGGGATTTTCCTGTTAGGCCACAGTATCGAAGAGGAATCCCAGAATTTCGTTCCTTTTTTCTATGAGCCTGACTATTTCATCTGAAGGTATTTTGCGGATGATCTTTTCATCGTTGCTGCTTTCTCTGACGATGACCTGAACAAGGTCAGCCTCTTCCTGGATGGTGAACTGGAGATACCTGTTGTGGAGTGCGGCATTGACCTGGTAGTTGTCGAGAACCCGTTCCAGAGTCCGGTCACCGCGAAGTGCTCCCCGTCGTGCCTGATTGTCGGAGAAAGAACTCTGTTCAGTATATCTTCGTTCCGGATACTGCGGATCAAGAAAGGACCGTCTCAATCTGCCGGTCCCTTCCGGGGGCAAGACAGAAAAAATCGAGGTCATGGCATCCGCCTCCGTTTATTTTATTCCTAGAGTAAAATATACCTCCCGGAAAAGAAGATGTCAAATGATTCCGTTTTATCATTCCATACTCCATTGACAGGTGGAAATGAAAGCGTATAATACCTCCGTTGGTAATGTACTGCTGATTTTTGACAACTGAGACTCTTATCGAGAGAGGTGGAGGGACTGGCCCGATGAAGCCCGGCAACCTGCCTGAAAAGGTATGGTGCCAATACCAGCAGCCGCAGGCTGAGTGATAAGAGAGAGCGTTTGATGTCCCTTCAAAGGCCCTCTTGTGAGGGTCTTTTTTATTTTTCCAAAAAAGGAGGAAAAACAATTGACAAAAGAGCGTTACCTTTTCTCTTCCGAATCAGTGACCGAGGGCCATCCCGACAAGGTGGCGGACCAGATTTCCGATGGAGTGCTCGATGCCATCCTGACGGACGATCCCATGGGCAGGGTGGCCTGCGAAGTGCTGTGCACCACAGGAATGGTTATGGTCGCCGGTGAGATAACCACCCAGACCTATGTTGACATACCTAAAATCGCCAGGGATATCGTGAAGGAAATTGGCTACACCAGGGCGAAGTATGGTTTCGACGGTGATACCTGTGCGGTGATCACCGCTATTGACGAACAGTCCGAGGACATCAGGAGGGGTGTGGATACAGCCCTTGAGATTCGGGAGCACCATGTGTCGGAAGAGGAAATAGCCAAGATAGGGGCCGGAGACCAGGGGATGATGACCGGTTTTGCCTGCAACGAGACAGAGGAGTATCTCCCCATGCCGATCGCCCTTGCTCACCGCCTTGCCCGCAGGCTTGCGGACGTGAGAAAAAACGGCACGATTCCCTATCTCCGTCCGGACGGGAAAACCCAGGTGACCCTGGAATACGTGGACGGAAAGGCTGTTCATGCGGATACAATTGTTGTTTCAACACAGCATCATCCTGAAGCGACGAACGATGAAATCCGTGCGGATATCATAGAGCACGTGATCAGTCCCGTTGTTCCGAAGCATCTTATGAACGGCAATACCAGGATCCTCGTGAATCCCTCCGGAAGATTCGAAAAGGGAGGCCCCATGGCCGACACGGGACTCACGGGAAGAAAAATCATCGTGGATACCTATGGAAGCTGGGTGGCTCACGGGGGCGGTGCCTTCTCTGGGAAGGACCCCACCAAGGTGGACCGCTCGGGAGCCTACATGGCCCGTTACGTGGCCAAGAACGTTGTGGCCGCAGGTCTCGCCGATCAGTGTCTCGTCCAGGTGGCCTATGCCATCGGCGTTGCGGAGCCTGTGTCAGTCATGGTGGAAACCCGCGGGACGTCGAAGGGGATTTCTGACGAGGAAATCACCGCTCTGGTGAGAAAATATTTTGATTTCCGTCCGGCGGCGATCATCCGCGACCTTGAACTGAGGAAGCCGCAGTACAGGAGGCTTGCAGCGTACGGCCACATGGGGCGTATCGACCTCAATCCGCTCCCCGCCTGGGAGCGGACGGACCGTGCGGAAATGCTCTCTGCAGCAAAAGGGAGCTGAATGTCCGGATAACAGGAAAGGGCCCTGGCGGGCCCTTTTTTTTTGCGCGGTTGTCTGTGGTATGATTGAAAAAATTAAAAAATTTGCTGTGCTGCAAAGGGAGTGGTGCGGATGGATTCGTGCAGGACGCTGATTCAAATCCGCTTCAGTTCTATAGAACAGTTTGCACCGTACAGGGAGTCAATTCGTTCGGTTTTTCGGACCCTCGGTGAACGGGAGGCGACACTTTTTTTCGTGGCCCTCAACGAGGCGGTGAATAATGCGCTGATCCATGGCTCTATCGGAGATTCTGATGAAGGAGTGGAGCTTTCCATCCGGGACGGGGACGACAGACTGTGCGCCATCATCAGGAGCTGCGGCAGAGGCTTCTGCAATGACCTGAAGCTGGACCCCGATGTTTTTGACGATGGTTTCAGGGAATCCGGAAGGGGAGTGCAAATTATCCTTCACATTGCCGACGAGTGCGCTATCGGTGAATCCGGCTGCGTGATGAGTCTTTCCATGAATAAAAATGGTGTGGTTTCCACGAAAAGCGGAGAATGAGGATGTGTCCATGAGAGAATGCGGCGGGATTCCGCTGACGCTGGAAGTCGGAGGGTTCAGGGTTGAAGGAATGAATCTTTTCGATATGTTCAGTGAAGCTCTCGTCATCTGGGAGACTTCCGGGGGGACTGTTCTCTACGCCAACGAAGCGGCAAGGAACCTGTACGGGTTCTCCGGCGGTGAAATCACCGGACTGCCCCTGGAGGAAATCTTCCCCGGCTGGGAAGGAGTTCTCCCGAAAGATTCTTTTTCTCTCCTGACAGCGACTCACAGAAAGAAAAACGGTATTTTCTTTTCCGTCCAGGCAACCTGCAGAGCTCTCTGTCCGGAAGCGGCGGACGTGATGATGATGGCCGTTTCAGACTTTTCGAAGGAAAACCTGGCTCACAACAGCGTTTCCCTTGCTGCCGCCATACAGAGGGGGTTTCTGCCGGGAGATCTCGGAGAGAACGACCGGGTAGAAGTCAGGGGAATCTACCGTCCCAAGTTTCTCATCAGCGGGGATATGTACGGATACCGCTGGGATGAAGGGCAGGGCATTCTCAGCGGCTATCTTTTCGATGTTATGGGGCACGGGGTTCCTGCTGCCCTCCAGACATCTGCCATAATGGTTCTTTTTCGCCAGGCCTTCGAGGAGGATGAACGGGCAGGGACGTCCCTGCAGGAGAAACTGCGGTGGGTCAATTCCATGGCGGAGAGCCGGATTCTTTTGGATTCTTTCGCCGCCGCGGTTTGCTTCAGGCTGAATCTGCCGGAGAAAAGAATTTATTACTGCTCGGCCGGAATCAACGGCTTTTTCCACGGGAAAAAGAACGGCCTGGAAAAGGTTTCTTCACCCGGTTCGCTCCTCGGGCTTCCCGGAGAAACGGTTTTCGGCTTCGGATCTCTTCCTGTAGAACAGGGAGATTATTTTCTCTTCCTGAGCGATGGTTTCCCTGACCATCCGCTTCAAACGGATAATGGCCGACCGGACTTTTCCGAAGCCTGCGATCAGCTGTTCCAGGCGGGGTACATGGGAGCGGGAAGAGACGATCAGTCTGCTCTGTGCGTCCTGGTCCGTCAGGCCTGAACCAGATTTCTCAAGATCACAGCCATGAGTTCGCCCGGCTTCACCGGTTTGGCTATGTAGTCGTTCATTCCGGCGCCGAGGCACATCATGCGGTCACCCTTCATGGCGTAGGCAGTCATGGCGATGATGACCGTTTTTCTTCCCTTTTCTGTTTCTCTCTTCCGGATCAGCCTTGTGCATTCCAGCCCATCCTTTCCAGGCATCTGCACATCCATGAAGACAATGTCAAACCTTTTCTCTTCCAGAAGCCGGAGGGCTTCGTCGGCGTTTTCCGCCGTGGAGACAGTCCATCCGGATCCTCCCGCTTTCCGCAGGATAGTTCCCGTGATGCTCCGGTTGAACCTGTTGTCATCAACCACCATGATGGAGAGTTCCCCTGGGAGGGATGCGCCCCCAGGGGAAAGGGCTGCCCCGGATTTCTCTTCGGGGCCTCTTTCCTCAGCGAGTGTCCTGTCCATTGGTGCGAAGAAATGCAGGACCCTCTTTCCTGAATCGGGAAACTTAGTGTCCAGCCTTCCTCCCATGGCTTCCGCAATCCTCCGTGCGATGACCAGCCCCATGCCGCTTTCCTGGAAAGACACTGCAAAATCCTGTCGTTCCATGCCCAAATAGTCGATCCCTCCTCCCCTCTTCGCGCTGCATCCTCCGTCCGGGTGGGTTACTGTCGCGTGGAGAAAAAAGGAGGAATCAGCTTCTTCGTTCTTGAAGACCTTGACCGAGATTGTCCCCTTGGGAGTGAAGGAAATGCTGTTCGTCACCATGTTCCTGAGAACTTGGCCCAGCCTGGCACTGTCTCCTGAGAGAAACTCCGGGACATCCGGCTCGACATGCAGCTCAAGAGAGAGCGGGCGTTCCTGGACCGAAACGGCGAGGGGACGAACTGCACGGGAACAGCTGGACCGGACCTGGAAGGGGGCTTTCTTCAGAGTGAGCCGCTTCGTCTCGATGAGAGAAAGGTCGAGAAGTTCCCCTACCAGGCTCTGCAGATCCCTCGCCGAGGAGAAGAGCATCTCGGCGAATTTCTTCTGCTCGAGGTCCAGATTTGTTTTCTGGAAGAGATCGGCTATGCCTATGATGGAGTTGAGAGGCATGAGTATCTCATGGCTGAGATTGGCAATGAAGGCGCTCTTGCTGCTGCTGTTTTCTTCAGCTCTGCGGAGGGACTCCCTGAGCTCGGCGATTTGCCGCACCAGTTCTTCCGGCCCGGATCCTCCGAGTTCCTGTCCTGGAATAAATGCCATCTCACGACCTCCAGTCTGCGGTATTCCGGGCTCATTTCCGCCTGAATTATAGGGGGCGTCAGGAAAAAACAAGGAGGAGAGAAGAATATCTCTCCTCCTTGTTTTTAGGCGGGTTCCTATTCGAAAGCGTACACCTTTCCGTCGAAACTGCCGACGAAAAGCACTCCGTCGACGATCAGCGGATCGGACATGATTTCCCTCCCGGACTGGAACTTCCATATTTCCCTGCCGCTTGCTGCGTCCAGCCCGAAGAGGGTGCCACCGTCACTGCCGAAGAACACCATGCCCTCATGAAAGGCCGGGGCGGAATGGATACCTCCCGGGACAGGAAATTCCCAGAGGAGTTTCCCTGATGCCGCATCGAGGGCGACCATTTTTCCGTTGACTGTCCCGAAGAATACCCGGCCTCCCGCGACAAGCGCCCTGGTGGTGACCGACTCTCCAGCGCTGTATCTCCATTGGGGTATTACCCCCTTGATCTTGACCGCCTGGATCGTTCCGTCCCAGCTGCCGAAATAGACTATTCCTTCGGCTACTGCGGCGGCGGTGTTTATAGGGCCTCCGCTTCCGCCGCCCCAGGATTTTTTCCCCGTTTTGGAGTCAAGGGCGTGGAACAGGCCCTCGTACGCTCCGACGAAAACTAGCCCGTCGCTGAAGACAGGGGAGGACCTGAGCTCACGTCCCGTGTCGAATGTCCATGCGAGGGTGCCTGCGGAGCCATCAAGGGCATAGACTTTGCCGTCGGCGCTGTTGAAGAAAACCCGGCCTTCCCCCGATGAAGGGGATGACCAGATGGCGCCTGGAGTGTATTTTTCCGAAGGAGAGAATTCCCACAGTTTTTTTCCGGTTTTCCCCATAACGGCGAAAAGAGTACCGTCAGCTCCGCCGGTATACAGGGTTGTTCCGAGAAGGGCAGGCGCTCCGTTGATGGTGCCCCCGGCCGTAAAGGTCCACCGGAGTTCCCCGCTGTTTTTGTCAAGGGCGAGAAGTCGCCCCTCGCTGTCGCCGATGACTATATGCCCGTCCACTGCGACAGGAGATCCCGTAACGCTGTTCATCGCGTCGTAGCTCCACTTTTGAACACCCCGCCAGGCCATCGCCTCGCCGGTCATTGCCGATGCGAGAACCGTGATCGCAAGCACACAGACCGAAATTTGCCGGTGTATCTTCATTGTGTCCACCTCTTTTCAGGATAGGATTTCATAGTAATTTAGTAGTTATTATATCATCCCCTCACATTTCTCCTGAACTTTCCTGCAGGCTGATTTGAAAAGAGCGGCCAAGAGGGATAGAATGGCGCGGACGATAAAGGAGCGTGAATTTCCATGAACAACCATATTCTTTCCGAAAAATGGCTTGGAGAATATATCGATACCTTCAGGGGGGAAGACGGAACGCTTCATTCGCTTCTGGAGGTAAAAAGGGTTCACAGTCTGAACGTCAGGGACAATTGTGCCCTGATTGCAGACGGTCTTGGGTGGAAAGGCCTTCTCAGGGACCTGGCCCTCTCGGCTGCTGTTCTTCACGATACGGGACGATTTCTCCAGTTCAGGACCTACGGAACGTTCTTTGACGGAGCTTCGGTCGATCATGGTGATCTCGGGAGCAAAGTGCTCGAAGAGTCCTTCCCCTGGGAATTGCTGGAGGGAGATGGTGTGAAAACAGCCGTGCTGGAAGCGGTCCGGCTGCACAACAAAAAATGCCTTCCCGCAGGTATTCCCGATGAACTTCTGACCGTGGCTGAAATTGTACGGGACAGCGACAAGATTGATGTCTTTCGCCTGGTCCGCCGCCACGTGGAGGAAAACAGGATCAGCGACCTTCTCCCCAGGCTGAACCTCGGCGGGAGCTTTTCTGAGGAGCTTGTCAGGGAGCTGGAGGACGAGGGGCAGGGGTCCTACGGGAATGTTCGATCCCTGGCTGATTTTCTTCTCGTTCAGCTATCCTGGGCTTTCGACCTCAATTTCGGCCCATCCTTCCGCATCCTGAGCAATGATGGCGTCTTTTCATGGATTGCCGGCAGGCTCCCCTCCCATCCCACGGTGAATGCTTTCGTGGATTCCGTGTTCCGCCATGTGGAGGCTATGGCCTGACGCGTTGAAGTCCTTGCGGATACCGTCACTTCAAGGGGAAAAAATGTGCCCGTTCCGGCTGAAACAGAGGCTGGCCGGTGGCCAGGGAAGAAGCTGAAGATGGCTTCAGGGTGGTTTTTCAGATGATCAGAAGGGGAAGAGACCCTGCAGGATCTCTCCCCCTTCTTCCTTTATGCAAACCGCTCGTTTATTACCTCGATAATGGTCTTGTCGAGATTTTCCATACCCTTCTCAGAGACACGGACCATGTTGTTCACAGTCTGTTCGAGATTTGTGCCGACAACTCCCTGGGGAGCGGGAGAATGGCCGTTCATCACGAGAAGCGCCGCGTGGTAGGCTTCAAGAGCTCCTGTCCCGACCTTGAGTGCGCAGGTGTATTTTGCCCCGTCGCAGATCATTCCTACAAGGTTTCCCAAAACAACGAGCATGGCCTTGGCCGCCTTTTCCCGGTCGTTCGTCAGCAGATATGTGATGCCAGCCGCAGCGCCCGCTCCTGCGGCCACGGTGCACCCGCAGGTTGGAGTAAGGCGTCCGGTGCGGCTTTTGATATAGCTTGTGGCAAGGTGGCTGAAAGCAACCGCCCGGGCAGTTGCTTCCCGGCTCTTTCCGTAATGTCTGGCGCAGACCGCTACGGGAAGAATGGCTGTTACCCCGTGGTTGCCGCTCCCGGCACTGCTCATGACCGCGAGGGGGGCTCCTGCCATGCGTGCGTCGGACGCGGCGGCTGCGTATGCCTTTATCTTCAGGCTGAGGTCGTCCGAATCGAAAGCGCTGCCGCTTATTTTTTTCAGTGTTTTGCCGATGTCGAGACCGGTGGAGCGGGAGGTATCGAATCCATATTCGGCAATGGCCATGTTCATTTCCACGCCGCTGATGACATACTCGATGTCCTCGCTGTCCATCGTATCAACAAGAGAAACCAGGTCAGGGAAACTCATGCGGGAAACTTCCGCGGAAATGGTGTTTCCATTGTTTTCCTGGGAAAAAGCCTGGGCCCCTTCTGCGGAGAAAACTTTCCGGTCATTGAGGGTTACTGTCGTAATGCCGGTGTGGGAGCCTTCGATGCGGCAGGCAGCGGTATTGTCCCCTGATGTGACGATGGCTTCGACGTAAACGCCGTGCCGTTCGAGATCGGGAATAATCCTGACGGCGTTTTTTCCGAGCATCGCCTTTGCTGAGATGATATCAGCCTCTCGGCAGTCTTTGAGAACTTCCAGCCCGTAGGATGAGCGGCCGCAGAAAATCGAAAGGGCGGCTGCCACGTTATTGCCTCTCAGCCCCTCCGTCCCCGGGATGCCTACGTCCACGCCGTTCTTGTATATACTGTCGCTCACAGTCACCGTCACGGTATCGACCGGCCCTCCGAGTTCTTCCTTCGCCCGGGCGACGGCCAATGCCACCGCTCCGGGCTCGGTACATCCGAGCGCAGGCTTGACTTCCGTTCGAAGGAACTCTTTGATGGTAAACACAATTTCCCCTCCAATGTGGTTCAAGAATGGTCTGGCTCTGCAGTTTATGGTATACGCCCCTCCCCTTCCAGTCAATGAAAAGAAATGAATGGGAAAGACGCTCCGTTTTTTGGCTTTGGTATTTCATCCTTGATTGAATGCCGGAGTGTGGGATAGAATAGGACCGTACTGCGCACCGATTGCATCGGAAAAACAGGCTCTCCCAAAGGAGAACCGAAATGCGCCGACAGTTTATTTTGAAGAGGAGAGAGCCTTTTGAGCCAACTTCCGGTACTGAAGCTAGGAAAGCACCAGCCCCTCTATCCGCTGATCCAGGGAGGAATGGGGGTAGCAATTTCCGGGCCGAACCTTGCCGGGCACGTCGCCCGGAACGGCTGCGTGGGTACTATTGCAAGCGTCGGGCTTGCGTGCAACTCCCCCCACTATAACGGTCGAAATTACTTTGAGGCCAATCAGCTGGCCGTCAAGGAAGGAATAGAGGAAGCACGGAAGATCGCGGGGCCGGAGGGTGTCGTTGCGGTGAACTGCATGGTTGCCCTGACAGATTATGACCGGCACGTGAGGTCAGCCTGCGAGGGCGGCGTAGACGTGATCATTTCCGGAGCGGGGCTTCCCCTCAGGCTTCCAGAATACGCGAAGGACTACCCGGATGTGGCCCTCGTTCCCATCGTCAGTTCCGTAAAGGCCGCAAGCCTCATCACCCGCAGGTGGGAGAAGACATACGGCCGCGTTCCCGACGGGTTTGTGGTTGAAACGCCGAAATATGCCGGCGGCCATCTCGGCGTCACAAAGATGGACCAGGTTGACGACGACGAGTTTTCACTGGAAAACGTTGTTCCCGAACTTGCAGAGTATACGAGGAAAGAGATCGGAGATGATGTTCCGGTCATCGCCGCAGGCGGAATATGGGACAGGAAAGACATCGACTGGGCCTTCAGTCTTGGCGCAAAGGGCGTTCAGATGGGGACGAGATTTGCCGCAACCTTTGAAGGGGACGCTTCTGACAGGTTCAAGCAGGCATTCGTCGATGCCAGGGAAGAGGACGTTGTGATTATCCAAAGCCCTGCAGGGCTCCCCGGAAGGGCGCTTCGGTCTCCCTTCATCGACAAGTACCTCAGGGGAATCGTGGAGAGCAAGCCCTGCATCGCCAATTGTCTCACTCATTGCCGTTACAAGACGGACAGAGAGACATTCTGCATAGCCCAGGCTCTTATAGACGCATACAGGGGAAACTGGGAAGACGGACTCTTTTTCTGCGGTTCGAACGTGACCAGGGTAAAGGGACTGGAACACGTGGAGGACATAATAAAGGAGCTTTTCCCGCACTGAAAATGTTTTCTATTTCATGAAGCGACACAATCGGCGGGAGGAAAATCTCCCGCCTTCTTTGTTATTGCGGAGGAGGTAAATGTATGAAAAGAAACGGAAAAACCCCTTTTTTTCGCCAGGCTGCAATTATAGCGGCAATAGTCTTTGGTGTCCTCTCGTTGACTGTTTTCCCGTGTTTCGCTGCCGACCCCCCGCAGCAGCCTTCATCCCAGGCGGCGACGGGGGAAGAAAAACAGGCGGCATCTTTTGACCTTGTCCCCGGAACTCCGAAAGAATGGCAGCCTCCGGCAACTGCTGAAAAAGTTCAGGAACGGATAGATGAACTCCAGAAGGAGATGGATCTTCTCCAGAAACAGCGGGAGGATCTTCAGACGGAGGAGGGCGTGGAGTCCGAAATGCACGGCAAGATGATCGTTGCACTCGGAGCTGTCCAGAACGCCTTCGCCCGCTATGCAACCTCCATCGACAATATTTCCCGGGCAAAAAACGAGGCCGCTGAAGCGGCAAAAACAGAAGGTGCTTCCCTCATCAAGGATCCTCCCCCCTACAATCTCTCCTTTTACGACGGAATACGCAACAGGCTCGAAGGGGTGGACCAGCGGCTGAAGTCCGTTCTTTCATCCATCAACCTCGTGGAAGGTGCCCTGAAGACGGTGCCCGAGCAGATTGCCAATGCTGAAAAGAAGGTTCTGACCATCAAGGCCGACCTTGAATCACCCGAATGGGTGGGGAACAAGGAAAAGGAGATGGAACTCAGGGAGGCGGAAGCTGAACTGGAAGCTGCCCGCCTGTCCATGGTCGTCAACCGGATGAACATGGATGCCCACCTTCTGCGTCGGAAATACCTTGAGACCCAGAAGACAGCCCTTGAAAAGGACGTAAAGCTTGTTGGGGAAAACCTGAAATACGACGAGGAAGACCTCAATCAGAAAGTGGACAGCATTGGGAATGAGATAGCCGCAGTCAGGGAATCTCTTGCGAAACTCCAGGCGGAGAGAGAAAAGATCAGGACAAATCTCGTCAGGAGCCAGGGGCAGCTGAAAGCGGCGAAGGAGGAGAAACAGAAGATCGAAGCTGCAGCGCTTGTGGCTGAGCGTGATGCTGACCTCAAGAGAACCCAGGCTGCCATTGAAGAGCTGGAGCAGAAAGTAGTGCAGCTTGAGGAAGGAAGAAAGATCTGGCAGACCCGCTACAGGCTTGTGAACGAAGACATAAAAAGCGACGAGCTCTGGGATACAAGAAGCCAGGTGTCTTCAAGGCTCAAGGATCTTGAAAACATGTTCCAGGTATACCAGAGAAATCTTGCCTCCCTCCAGGCCGACATTCTGGCTGCCCAGAAGGAACTGTCGGAAAACGAGAAGGACAAGACGCTCTCGCAGAGAATTCAGAGAAGAATCACCTCGCTGGAGAAGACGGTGCAGCATGTCAATGCAACGGTCGCCCATGCCTTCAGCCTGTTCAACAGCTATTCCCGCCTGGAAGAAGAAATCAATTCAAGAATCGATGCCGTCAGGATAGCCGCCCAGGTGACCCGTTTCAGCAAGGACCGCATTCTTTCGTTCTGGAATATGTCTCTTTGGTCAGGCGAAGGGTTCAACGTCACCGTTTCAAAGCTCGTTATTTCGGTCTTTCTCTTTGGTGCTGCTTTTTTCATGAGCGGTTGGCTGACACGGCTCGTCGGAAAGACAATACTGAGACGGTTCAAAATGGATCCAACCGCCCAGGTGGCAACCCAGAAGATACTCTTCTATGTCTTCATGGTGTCCTTCATCCTCTCCGCTCTTGAAGTTGCAGGAATTCCTCTGACGGCTTTCGCTTTCCTCGGCGGTGCCCTGGCCATCGGCATAGGTTTCGGCGCCCAGAACTTCTTCAACAATCTCATCAGCGGCTTCATCCTCATGTTTACGAAGCCCATCCGCATGAACGACACCATCGAGATCGACGGCCTCTTTGCCTCGGTGGAGGAGATCGGCTCACGGTCCACCCACGTGAAGACTTTCGATAACATAGATGTGCTGGTTCCGAACAGCTATTTCCTGAACAACAACATCATCAACTGGACCCACACGGACCAGAAAATCCGCCAGAGACTCAACGTGGGCGTGGCCTACGGTTCGGATGTCCGCAAAGTTGAAGAGCTTCTGTACAAAGCGGCCCATGATCACTCGAGGATTCTGAAAACCCCGGAACCTTTCGTCATCTTCAGGGATTTCGGCGCCAGTTCCCTGGATTTCACCCTCTTTTACTGGATCGACATGACAAAAGCCTCCACGCTCAAGGTCGGAAGTGACCTGAGATTCCGCATCGTTTCTCTTTTTGAGGAACACCGCATTGTTATTGCCCTCCCGCAGCTTGACGTCCACCTTGACGCCGAGAGTCCTCTGCAGCTCACAATGATGCGGGGCAGAAACAGAAAGCCTGATGAGGCTGAAAGAGAACAAACGGAGGCGTAAAAAATGATCTCACTGGCGGGCAGCGATATTTACAGGCTCCTCCTCGACCTTGCAGCGATTCCGAGCATTTCCTTTTCGGAAGGGGAGAACGGGGCGGGGGATTTTATTTTTTCCCGTCTCGCGGAACTGGAATACTTTCAGCGAAACCCTTTGTTCCTGAGAAAACTGCCTGCCGAAGGCGACCCCCTGGACAGGTATGCGGTCGCAGCCCTGGTGAAGGTATCTCCCGGGGAAAAAAGAACGGTTATCCTCACGGGCCATTTTGACGTTGTCGATGCGGAAGCATACGGCCCGCTCAAGCACCTCGCCTTTTCACCCGAGGAACTGACACGGAGGGTCGGCGAGCTTGACATTTCCCAGGAAGCCAGATCCGACCTTGAGAGCGGCGAATACCTGTTCGGACGTGGTGTCTCCGACATGAAGTCGGGCCTTGCACTGGAAATGAGCCTTCTTGCAGAAATTTCGAGGACCGGCGATTTCCCGGCGAATATCCTTTTTCTGGCGGTTCCCGATGAGGAAAATACCTCTGCCGGCATGAGAGGGGCGATCCCCTGGCTTGTGAAGCTCCGGGAAGAATGGGGGATCGAGTACTCCGCCGCCCTCAACGGAGAGCCTTCCGTGGGCGGCCGTGAAATTCCCGCCGGAGCTGTGTACGTGGGGACCATCGGCAAAATCATGCCCTTCTTTCTCTGCGTGGGCAAGGAGGCTCACGTGGGTGATTATTTCGACGGAGTGAGCGCCTCTCTCCTGGCGGCCAATCTCTCTCTCGTTCTCGAAGGGGCAGCCTCCACCTCGGAGGAGCGGGAAGGAAGAAGTTTCCCCCCCATGGCATGCCTCCGGTTCAGGGACCTGGT